>NZ_JBEYYI010000027.1:0-133181 GCF_040645495.1 Nocardia sp. NPDC046763
CCCGCAACGTGCTGCCGGAGCTGACCTCGGTCCGCACCGTCCTGTCCAACCTGGACAACGACATCATGGAGCTGGACGAAGCGGCCTTCTGACGCTGCAGCACAAGGGGTTTCGCCCCAGCACAATTCAATATGCAAGGGCCCGGGATACGTATCCCGGGCCCTTGCTGGTTGATGGAGATAGTGGCGCTGGCCGGATCGCGTGGGCAGCCACGCGCCTCGTCTCGTGTGTCCTTCGAAATGCCCTGAGTGACAGTCGATATAGCTCGAAGTCGACGTTTTCAAGAGCTCAACTTGAACGTCCCGATCAACGAGACTTGGGTCATAGCAACCACTTTCGAATGTGGCAGATTTCACCCAATCCCCTTTTCATGAATTCTCAGGGAGGACATTGATGTCTGTCACATCCGACGCGCCGGCGTCCGATGAGAGTCGTGGTGTTCCGGGCGGACCCGGGGATACCGGTCGACTATCCGAAACCTCCCGCGCCCGTGTTTTCGCGGTACTCACCGTCATCGTGTTGTTCACCGAAGTCACTCCGATGCAATACACGATCGTGGCGGCAGCTCTACAGAAGATCGCTCCGAGCTTCCCCGGCGTCGGTGCCGATATCAATTGGTCGATCATCATCTTCGGACTCGTCGGCGCCGTCGCCTCGCCTGTCATCGGCAAGATGAGCGATGTCTGGGGCAAGAAGCGCATGTTCCTGATCTGCGGATGGCTATTCGTGATCGGCTGCCTGCTGTGCGCGGTCACCAGCAATTGGGTGGTCTTCCTGATCGGACGCGGCCTGCAGGCCACCGCCGTCGCGACCACGATCATCGCCTATGGATTGATCCGCGACCTGTTGCCCCGCAAGTACATTCCACTGGGTCTGGGGATCACGGCCACCGGCATCGGCTTCGCGGCGGTGGGCGGTCCACTGGTCGGCGGATTTCTCGTCGACAGCTTCAGTTGGCGTGCTGTGTTCTGGTGCTTGGGCGGCTTCAGCCTGCTGATGATGCCCGTGGTGGTGGCCGTCGTCCCCGAATCGGCGCTGCGGGTGCGCGATCACATCGATATGGTCGGCGCCGCACTGCTTTCCATCGGTTCGTGCCTGGTACTCATCTATCTCAACAAGGGACAGGACTGGGGCTGGGGCAGAGCGGCGACGCTGGCCTGGCTGATCGGCGGAATCGTGCTGCTGGCGCTGTTCTTCCTGGTCGAGATGCGGTCGGCCCGGCCCATCATGGATATGACGTTGCTGTTCCAGCCCCGGGTGAGTCTGGTGCTGCTGGCCGGCTTGCTCGCCTCGTTCTACAACGGCGTGCACTCGTTCGCCATCGCCTACATGGCGCAGTCACCAAGCGCGGCAACAGTGTCCACGGGTATCCAGCACGCCACGCTCGCGCGAATTCGGCAGTCCGGCGGGCCGGTTCTCTCGCCAGATGCGGTCGCGGTGTCCCTGAATCCGGCCTACACCTACGGAGACGGGTTCACTCTGCTGCAGTTCGCGACGCACGTCCAATTGATCCAGGCCGTGTTGTCGATGGTCTTCGGTGCTGCCGCCGGAGCGTTGGCCCGCAGGCTGGGGGCCCGGCTGCCTCTCGTCTGCGCCCTGGCGCTCTTCACTGCCTCCGCAGCGTGTTTCGCGCTTCTCTCCCACTCGTGGGTGACATTCTTCTGGCTGAACATCGCCTTCGGCATCGGTTTCGGTCTCTATCACGCTTCCATGCCGATTCTGATGGTCGAAGGTGTTCCCCAGGAACAGCAGGGCATCAGCCTGGGCATGCTCGGCATCATGCAGAGCATGGGCATGGCCGTCGGCGTCGCGGTCGTGACCGCCTTTCTCCGTGCCCATCCCGTCACCGCCGAAGTCACCGTCGACGGACATTCGCCCACCACCAAACTCCTGGCCGGAGTATTCAGTGATTCGGGTTACGAACTGGGCTTTTGGTTTTCAGCGGTCACTGCCCTGATCGCGTTGGCGATCGCCCTGATCATGCGGCACGGCCGCACTCCCGCGACCGGCGGCGCGGCGCACTGAGCCGTTTCCGTCGATCGATCTGTCCCCTTTCGGAAAGAAGATGAGGAATATCCAATGAAGATCAAACTGATTGCCGTTGCCGCCCTGGCCGCCGGCGCCCTGACCGTGTCTGCGGGCGCCAGCTCGGCCGAGCCTGCGAATCCGACTGCCGCCACGGCGACGACCGGTGTGAACTACCACGCCACGAATACCGGCGCGGCAGCGGTCATCACGATCGATGCGGGAAGCATGGTAGTCGAGGACAACACCTTCAAGATCAAGGCCGACGACGGCACTGTCCTGGCGGGAGTCCCGCTGTCGGTGCGCATCGACGATATCGATTACCCCGTCGAGGCGAATATCGCCGGCGGCACCGCGACCCTGACTCCCGTAGCTCTGCCTTACCAGGACGAAGCGCCGTGGCGTACCCGCTACGAGCGCGAACAGGCCGCATTCTCCCGTGCCGCACTGCAAATCACCAGCGCCGCGGCGGCCGGAGCTGCCCTCGGCACTGCGATCGGAGGGGCGGCCGGCTGCATAGCGGGCGCGTTCGCCGGTGCGGTCGTCACCGGAATCCTGGCGACTCTCTTCGGCGCAGGCCCGCTGGCGGGTTGTCTGGCGGGCATCCCGATCGGCGTCGGTGTCGGCGCCTTCGGTGGTGCGATCCTGCTCACCGCCCCGGTCGCCATCGCGTCGGTGATCCAGTACTTCACCACCATCAACGAGCCGTTCACCCCGAACGTCTCCGGCAAATAACCGAATTGACGGGACTCGGTTGCCACGGAACCGAGTCCCGTTCGGGCCGAACGGGACTGGCAGGCCCCGCCACCGGGCTCGACGGGATCGGCGACAGCGCGGTCCTGTCCGATGGCGACAAAATCCGTATCGGCACAAGTGATTTCGTCTTCGAGCTGGTGGAATAGCCGGTCCATCGGAGATTTCCGATGGACCGGCCATCGTCATGCGGAAGGGCTAGTGGTGCTGCAACTTCCGCTTCATCTCTTTGGTCCGGTCATCGATGTCCGACTTTGCCTGCTGGCCTTCTCGCCTCATGCCTTCGCCCACCCGGTCCATACCACGCCTGGCGTCGTCGGCCAGCCGGTCCGCGTCGCGTTCCATGCGCTGGCTCTGATCCTTCATGCCCTGCTTGGCCTTGCCCGCCATCTGGCTGGGTTTTCGGCCCTTGCGATCAGACATCTCAAACCTCCGCATTGGTAGGTTCCGTCCGAACTACGAGATCGGACGCGGGATGACACCGCGTCCTCCGAATCTCCGTGCGCTGTGCAGCTCCCTTCGCCGCTTCGGCGACGATCACTGACAACCGGATATCGACAGCAACTGTCGAGACAACAATTGCGCCTCGTAAAGCCTGCGACTCCGGATCACCCTTGTCAATGATTTCGTCGAACCCGGCCGGATTCCCCCCGGTCACTCGCGCCGCGTAGAAAAGAACGCGATGGGCACACGGGGGAGCGCTCGCGTCGGTATGGTGACACCTCGGTCCGGGTCCGGGATATGCGGTGTCGGGCGTCGGTGGAGTGCTGCGCAGCATGTGGAGTGGGTTCGATGTCAGAGTCAGTGCCGGCCGGTGGCGGCCGGTATGCCGGGGCGTTCGATGCCGCCGGTGCGCGGGTGCCCATCTATACGCCGGAGTTCGCGGCCGATCCGCACCGGGTCTATCGGGAGATGCGGGACAGGTTCGGGGCGTTGGCTCCGGTGGAGTTGGCGCCGGGCGTGCCCGCAACACTGGTACTCGGATATCGCACGGCGGTAAGGATTCTCAACGATCCGGACCGTTTTCCCGCCGATCCGCGGGAGTGGCAGGCAGGGGTTCCCGCCGACTGTCCGGTCCTGCCGATGATGCAGTGGCGGCCGAATGCCTTGCGTAGTGCGGGAATCGAGCACGCGCGGTACCGGCGGGCCAATACTGCCGGGCTGGCCGGAGTCGATCAGTACGGTCTGCAGGGCACGGTGGGCCGGGTCGCGGTGTCGCTGATCAATGCGTTCTGCGCGTCCGGGTCGGCAGATCTGGTGCGCGACTACGCTTTTCCGCTGGCCTTCCGGGTGCTCAACCACCTGCTCGGCTGTCCGGTGGACATTGCGGGGCAGGCGGCGGAGGGGTTCCGCGCCATCTTCGAGGGCATCGGCGCGGAACAGGGCAACAAGCTGCTCGCGGACGCTCTGCTGCGGCTGACCCTGCACAAACGAGCGCACCCGGGCGACGACGTCACCACCCGCATGCTCCGCCATCCCGCCGAGCTCGGCGATACCGAAATGGCGCACCAGCTGGCCACACTCTACGGCGCGGGTATCGAGCCGCAGCAGAATCTGATCGCCAATACGCTGCTGCTGCTCCTGGTGGACGAGCGGTTCCGCGGCAGCGCTCTGGGTGGCAGTCTGTCCACCCGGGACGCGCTCGACGAAGTGCTCTTCGACGATCCCCCGATGGCGAACTTCTGCATCAGCTTCCCACCCCTGCCTGTTCTCATCGACGACTACTGGCTGCCCGCACATCAGCCGGTCGTGATCAGCATGGCCGCCTGCAATACCGATCCGGCCATCCGCGACAAGGAGCTGGCCGGCAACCGTTCGCATCTCGCCTGGGGTGCGGGCCCGCACTCCTGTCCCGCCAATTCGCTGGCCTATCTGATCGCCCAGGAGGCCGTCGACCAGCTGCTCGACGCCCTCCCGGAAATCCAGCTGGCGGTCCCGGCCCCCGAATTGTCTTGGCGGCCAGGACCATTCCATCGCGCCCTGACCGCCCTCCCGGTCGTCTTCACGCCCTCGCCGCCGCTGCCCGAGCGGTGAGGGTCATTGGGACCGAGGCCTGGCCAGGTGTGATGCACTGGCCAGGCCGTCGCGTCGGCGGGGTGGCAGTCCTCAGTTGATGGAGAAGCTGCCCGCCATCGGGGGCGTGCCGTTCGCTCCGGCGGCCACGGTGCCGATGGGGTCGCCCGAGCAGTCGGTGCTGGCGTAGAAGGTGGCGTCCTGGTCGGTCGAGTTCGTCACGGTGGTCGTGTCCAGGTCGGTGAGCTTGATCCGGACGCAACCGGACGGGTCGACGAGAACCCTGCCGTTCGAGACCAGGGTGCCGGTCGACGCGCCCGCTGTCGCGGGCACGAGCACCGCCACCATCCCGGCCACTGCGGCAGCGCCGAGTACTCCAGCAATACGCAACTTCATAGGTTCCTCCGTCGTGAATCCGCACCCGATCGCTCGGGCACCCTAATCCTGGCAAACTACCGCCGCCCGGGCACCGTGTCGTATCGGGAAAAATACGGCCGTGTTTCGGCGTGCGTCCGTCCTGCCGCTGAAATCGCCCGCACCGACGCGGAATTCGACGCGCTGACCGACGCCGGCCGAGCTGCCTACCGTGCGTGGCAGTGAGCGACGGTGCACCCGATTTGGCATGCCGGTGGGTGGACGCGCTAATGTTCTCTCAGCCGGAGCGGGGAGTCCCCGGGCCGGACAGTCGCCTCGGCGACGAGCTACGGTTCTATAGCTCAGCGGGAGAGCACTCGCTTCACACGCGAGGGGTCGCTGGTTCGATCCCAGCTAGAACCACCTTGGAGAAGCCGCAGGTCAGCGACCTGCGGCTTCTTTGGCTCCCGGCAACGGGTATCGATTCGACTTCAGGGTGCCGGCAAGGCCGCTGTCAATGGCGACTTCGCCCCGACCGCAACCGAAATCGACAAGGTCATCGACGCGCTGCGCACGGGCGGCATCGACGTGGGTGCACAACCATATGCTCTCCGACGACTCGCACTACGGTGAGTTCGATGTGGAAAGGCCAGCGGCGAATCATGCTGTCGGGCTTTCTATCCGGCCACCGTCGCTACGCAGGCGATAGCCCGCGCCGCGCACGGTCTCCAGAGATGTCACGCCGAACGGGCGGTCGATCTTGTCGCGCAGTCCGCGGATGTGGACGTCCACGACATTGGAGCGTGATTCGTACGCGAAATCCCAGCAGTGCTCGGTGAGCAGTTCCCGGGTCAGCACCGCGCCGGGCTGCCGCGCGAACATCTCCAACATGGCGTATTCCTTCGCTGTGAGGACGATTTCGTCGTCACCGCGCCAGCACCGCCGTGCCGCGGTATCGATGGCCAGATCACCCACGCGCAGCACCGTCGGCCGCGGGATGGGTCCGCGGCGGATCAGGGCCCGCAGCCGGGCGGACAGCTCGTCGAGATGAAACGGCTTGGTGAGGAAGTCGTCGGCACCATCGTCGAGCCCCGTGACCCGGTCGCGCACCGCGCCGTGCGCGGTCAGCATCAGCACCGGCACCCAAACGCCCTCGTTCCGCAATCGCCGGCACACTTCGAACCCGGAGAATCCGGGCAGCATCACGTCGAGCACGATCGCGTCGTAGGCGCGGCTGGCGGCCGCACCGTAGCCATCGGGTCCGTCCGCCGCGACGTCGACGGCGTACCCCTCCTCGATCAGGCTCCGGCGCAGCAGCCGTGCCATCTTCTGTTCGTCCTCGACCACCAGCACACGCATATGGATCAGCCTCCCGCCCACATTCTCGGCATCGGCAACGCCGGGCAACCCTGACGTGAGAGTCCATCCCGTTCATGCCTACACCTACGCCGGGCCTCCGGAACGCAGCGAGTTGATCTTCATGAATGCTTCATCTTCGCGGCGTAGACCAAAATCGACAAGGCGTGATGTCCCGCTCTGCCGGGCAGACGCGACCCGGCATGCCCAAGGAGACCGGTCATGGCACGGATCCGACGCAACACATCCGCCCTCGCCGTCCAGGCCAACGCGGCCGACGAGCGCTATCGGGCCGCTGCGTTCATCAAACGGTCGATCAACAAGGTCTTCCCCACGCACTGGTCGTTCCTGCTCGGAGAGATCGTGCTCTACAGCTTCATCATCCTGGTGCTGACAGGCGTGTATCTGACGCTGTACTTCGATCCGTCGATGACCGATGTGGTCTACAACGGGCCGTATCAGCCGCTGCGCGGAGTGACGATGTCACGGGCCTACGAATCCACCCTGAACATCTCCTTCGAAGTCCGCGGCGGCCTGTTCATCCGTCAGGTCCACCACTGGGCCGCACTGCTCTTCGTCGCCTCGATGATCGTCCACCTGTTCCGGGTCTTCTTCACCGGCGGGTTCCGCAAACCACGCGAAGCCAACTGGGTCATCGGCTCCATCCTGCTGATCCTGGCCATGTTCGAGGGCTTCTTCGGCTATTCACTGCCCGATGATCTGCTCTCGGGCACCGGGCTGCGGCTAGCCTTCGGCGGCATCACGATGGGCCTGCCCATCATCGGCACCTGGATGCACTGGCTACTCTTCGGCGGCGACTTCCCCGGCAACATCATCGTGCCCCGCATGTTCATCACCCACGTGCTCCTGATCCCCGGCATCATGCTCGCCCTGATCGCCGCCCACATCGCCCTGGTCTGGTACCAGAAGCACACGCAATACCCCGGTCCGGCGCGGACGGAACGCAACGTGATCGGCACTCGGATCGTGCCGGTCTTCTCCCTGGACCAGGGCGCGTTCTTCGCGTTCACCCTGGCCGCGGTGTCGCTCATGGGCGGCCTACTGCAGATCAATCCGATCTGGAACCTCGGCCCCTACAACCCCTCCCAGGTGTCGGCGGGATCGCAACCGGACTTCTACATGATGTGGACCGAGGGCCTGGCCCGCACCATGCCGCCGTGGGAGCTGTATCTGGGCCGCTACACCATCCCCGCCGCATTCTGGGTCGCCCTGATCATGGGCCTGATCTTCGCGGTGCTGATCGTCTACCCCTGGATCGAGAAACGCCTCACCGGCGACACCGCCCGCCACAACCTGCTGCAACGACCCCGGGATGTGCCGGTGCGCACCGGCATCGGCGCCATGTCGATCACTGCTTACGTGATCCTGACCTTGATGGGCGGCAACGACATCATCGCCTACGCGTTCCACATCTCCCTCAACGCGACCACGTGGGCGGGACGCATCGGCATCCTGCTCCTGCCGCCGCTGGCCTACTTCATCGCCTACCGGATCTGCGTCGGATTGCAGCGAGCCGACCGGACCGTACTCGAGCACGGCATCGAAACCGGCGTCATCCGGCGCCTGCCCCACGGCGAATACATCGAGCTGCACCAATCGCTCGGCCCCGTCGACGACCACGGCCACCCGGTCCCGCTGGACTATCAGGGCGCACCCGTGCCCAAGAAGATGAACCGACTCGGGATCGCCGGCAGGCCCGGCAGCGGCAGCTTCTTCCGCGCCGACCCACCCGACCAAGTCGCAGCCCTCCGCCGCGCCGACCACGCCGCCGAATCAGCCCAACTGACCGTCCTACGGACCTACCAGCAGCGCATCACCGGGCGCGAACAGTCCTCCGACGTGACACCGGATGGCCGTGAACACACATGAAATTCCCGCACCGGCGCACCGAAACGCTGCTCACCCGACCGCAACCAGACGCCTACGGTCTACTCGTCGCCGCGGCAACCGTCTTCGACGACCACGCCGCCCGCGCCACACGAAACCTGTTGCACGCCCACGACGTACGAACCACCACCGCGACCGATCCCGCCCATCGGCCTCTTCGATGGCACCACCATCGACTGCACCGCCTACACATCCTGGTGTTCCCCGAGGACGTCCTGCGTGCCTACGAAGTCCTCAGCCGCCACACCAACTGACCACGAGCCAACAAGAAGTGCTCTCAGTTGAGCTGGAAGCGCTGCGCGATTGCCGGACCGGCGCAACAAGGTTCGGCCGGTGGGCGCCCACGGGTGAGGGCGGGTACCTGCCCACCTCACCCACTTTCAAGAGCAGGGTTGGTTGCGACGCAAAGTCTATCTAGATAGAGTTAGTGCATGGTTGTTCGTCGTCCCTCGACGCAAACGAGACTTGTTTTGGACGCCTTGATGATTCCCGGTGATGAGTGGCGACACGGCTACGACCTGGCGCGGTCGAGCGGGCTCGCGGCAGGCACGTTGTACCCGATCCTCGGTCGGCTCACCGATCGCGGAATCCTCGAAAGCCGATGGGAAGAGGATCCGCCGGTCGGCAGGCCGCGGCGGCATCTGTACCGGCTCACGCCGGATGGTCGGGCATTCGCCGAGCAGGTGGCCGTTGCCGCGCAATCGACGCGACCGCGCCCTACGATCAGCTCGCCGCGACTGGCGGGCGGTCTGGCATGAATTACCCCGACCGGCCCACTCGCGCACTGTCGTTCGGCGTGCGGCTATTGCCGTCCGGGCGTCGCGACCTGGGAGCGGCCATGCTCGCCGAGGCCGCATCGATCACTGCCGGTCCCCTCCGCCGCCGCTGGTTGCTCGGCGTGGGTTGGTTCATCGCGAAAGAAGGCATCATGACCTGGCTCAAACTCATCTCCATCGCGGGCAGCGCGCTGTTCATCCTGTGGATCCTCTACAACGGCATGGATTCCGGATGGACCGGTACCGGACCCGAGATTGTCTCCTATGTCGCCATCATGGTCCTGTTGGCATTGAACATTGTGCTGATGAGCCGCGGCCTGCTGGCCCAACGACACGGCACCGGAGGTAGCGGTGGTTCCGACCGACCCGTGATCGATCAGTACTGAGGAACCGGTCCCGCTTCCGAGACTTCTTTTTCCTGACTCTGCTGTAAACGACCCGATCATGTTGAGGTCCGAGGAAATCCACATCAGTATGTGCTGGAGATCGGCTGAATACCGTTCTATCACAACGCGATAGAACGGTATCGCGACCAATATCCGAGCCTAAATCCTGCGCGAAGTCGCCAGATTTCATCGGAACATCAAGTGAGGCTTGACACCCGAGGGCGCCGGGCAATCAGCAGTCGCCGTGACGGGACCCCAATGATTCGGTCCAGGATAGAAATCCTGGGGTCAGGTCAGCAGCGTTGGAGCGGTCGGCTTTGGCGCCTCGGTAAGGGGGGTGCCTGGGGGATGCTGTGCGCTCGAATAATGCGCGAGGCGGGACTCGAACCCCTCTGCGTGGCATCCGTGCCGGCCCGCCCGTGAAACCCGGGGCTTGTCCGGGAACAGCCGCGATGGTGTCGTGGTCTTGCGCGGGAGGACGGGTTGACGTCCTCGCCGCGAGAGGACGGTGAGAGGGAGTGTTGGTGGAGGATCTGGCGCGGGTCGTGCGACATCGGGCGGAGCTGACGCAGGAGTTGCTGGCCTACTTCGGGTCGATGGCCGAGATCGAATTGGCACCGGATGACGACATTTTCGCGCTCGGACTGGTGAATTCACTACGGGCGCTCGAGATTGTCGTGCACGTGGAGAGCACCTACGGGATCTTGGTCGATGTCGATGATCTCGAACTCGACAACTTTCGGAGTGCCGCGCGTGCGGCGGCCTTCGTTGTCCGCAAGCAGGGCGGGGACAGCCGCCCGTGATCGAAGTGGACGACCTCGTGCAGGCTGCGGCTCGCGATGCGGCACGGTGGGATCGGGACGGTCTGCCCGACGAGATGATCGAGCTTGTGGCTCGGAATGGGCTGCTGGGCGCGGATCGGCCCGCGTGCTTCGGTGGTGCGGAACTCGATGCGCGGGAGCTCGGGCGATTGGCCGCGACGCTCGGGCACGCGTGCACCAGCCTGCGTTCGCTGGTGACCGTGCACGGCATGGTGGCCGCCGCGGTGGATCGGTGGGGTACGGCCGCACAGCGGGAGGCATGGCTGCCCCGGCTCACCACCGGTGAGGTCATAGCCGCGCTGGCGGCTACCGAAGCCGGAGCCGGAACCGAGTTGTCAGCTGTCGCTGCGACTTTCGAGCCCGACGGCACGGATATCCTGGTGTCCGGTACCAAGCTGTGGGTGACCTTCGGTCAGCGTGCGGACGTCTACCTCGTGCTCGGTAGAGCGCCCGGTGGACTGTGTGCCGCACTGGTGGATCGGGACCGGCCCGGTGTCGGTGTGGAACCCGCCGAAAGCGGTCTCGGGTTGCGCGGTGCGCGGCTGGCGACCGTCCGGTTCGACCGCGTGCGCATACCCGCCACCCAGCTGATCGCACCACCGGGGTTCGGTCTGTCCCATGTCCTCGGCACCGCATTGGATCACGGCCGCTACACCGTCGCCTGGGGTGGTGTCGGGCTGGCCCGCGCCTGCCTCGGCGATGCGGCCGCCCATGCGGTCACCCGCGTCCAGGGCGGCACCGCGCTGGCCGAACATCAGCTGATCCGCGCCACGCTCGGCCGCTGCTGGGCGGATGTGGAAGGCGCGCAAGCCCTCTGCGAACGCGCGGCCGATGCGCGGATCACGGGATCGCCCCAGGCGCTGATCTTCACGATTGCCGCCAAATACGCCGCCGCCGGTGTCGCGGCGACGGTCAGCGAACGGGCCGTGCAGGTACTCGGCGCGGCGGGCTGCGCACCGGACAGCCGGATCGGCCGCTTCTATCGCGACGCCAAGGTCATGCAAATCATCGAGGGAGCACAGGAGGTCGCCGAGGTGGCCATGGGCGAGCACGTCATGCGGGGTGCGCGATCATGAACGAACGCGTGCTACTGGGTCCGGTCGCGACCTGGTTCCCGGACCAGACCGCCGCGGTCGCGACGCTGGCGGAATTGGCCGATCTGCCCACGAACCGCCGGGAACACGCCCTGGCCCTGGGCATCGACACGGTGCGCACCGCTGACGGCATGACCGAGGTCGATCTCGCCGCCGAGGCGGCCCGCGCGGCGCTGGACGAGGCCGATCTCGCGGCCGCCGATCTGGACGCGCTGATTCTGGTCACCGGCCGCGCGCCGCAGTACCTGCTCGCCTCGGAGGCGACCCGGCTGCAACACCGGATCGGCGCGGCGCGCGCCTTCACCACGGCGGTCGGGGACCTCGGCTGCGTATCCGTCTCCGCCGCACTGACTCTCGCCGCCAGCCTGGTTCGCGCGGATGCCCACTGCCGCAATGTCCTGGTGGTCACGGCCGCCAGGACGCCCACCCGGAATCGCTACCGCGCTCCCATGACATTGCTCGGTGACGGTGCGGCCGCACTGCTGGTCACCACCTCCGGCCCCGGCCGCTGGGAGTTCGTCGACCAGATCGTGCGCAGCGAAGGCAAATACGCGGACCTGTTCCGCATCGACTACCGCGATATCGGCTCCGGCGACTGGGCCGAGGTGTGCGCGGACGAGTCCACCTACTCGTTCCGGCTCGCGGTCGAGAGCAAGAAGCGATTCGACGCCATTGTTCCGGAAGTGCTGCGACGCAATGGCATTCGAGACGGAGAGGTGGGACCGATCCTCATGCAGAACCTGTCGGCCGGCGCCTTCGCCTTCTGGGAGGAGGCTCTGGAACGCCCGGTCGACAAGGTCTGCCGAACCAATCTCGCGGCCTACGGCCACCTGGGCTCGATGGACGTGCTGGTCAATCTGGAGGCCGCCGCGGCCAGCCGCGCGACCGGTGCATACGCGCTGCTGTTGAACAGCAGCCCGGTCGCCGCGTGGAGTGCCGGCCTGCTGCGGAGGGTGTAATGGCGGCGACAGTGAAATGCCTGGTCTGGGATCTCGACGATACGGTGTGGCCCGGCGTTGTGCTGGAGTCGGACGGCGGTGCGCCGAAACCGGAAGTGCTGCATACGATCCGGACACTGGATGAACGCGGCATCCTGCACGCCGTCGCAAGTCGTGGCGAACCAGAGGCTGCCACAGCGCATTTGCGCATGCACGGTATCGAGGACATGTTCTCGGCCGTCGAGATCGGCTGGGGTCCCAAGTCGGAGGCCATTCGCCGGATCGCGGAATCCCTCAATATCGGCCTGGACACGGTGGCATTCGTCGACAATGATCCGGTCGAGCTGGCGGAGGTGGCCGCCACCCTCCCGGAAGTCCGGTGCTATCCTGCCGACCGGATCGCCGAACTCCCGAATCTTTCCGAATTCATGTCGGCCACAACGACATCCGAGGCACAGCAGCGCCGGTTGCTATATCGCGCCGAACGGGAGCGCAAAGCATCCGAAGCCGAATTCAGCGGCTCGGACGCGGATTTCCTGGCCTCGCTGGATCTGGTCATGACCGTCGGCGAGGCGACCGAGGCGGATCTGGTTCGCGCACATGAGCTGACCGAACGCACCCACCAGCTCAATACCACCGGCGTCACCTTCGACATGGACGAGCTGCGGGCATTGTGCGCGTCCCCGCGTCACGAGGTGCTCGTCGCTTCCCTGACCGACCGTTTCGGCGGCTACGGCACGATCGGGCTGGCGGTGACCGAACAGCGTGGCCCGGATGCGGTGCTGCTCCTGCTGCTCATGTCCTGTCGCGTCATGTCGCGCGGCGTCGGCACGACTCTCATCGCCGAGGTGGTGCGCCGTGCCCACGCGGCCGGTTTGCGGCCTGCGGCGGAATTCGTTGCCACACCGCGGAATCGGGTCATGCTGGTGACTTTGCGCTTCGCCGGCTTCGAAGTGGCCGAGCAGGACGGAGATCGCGTCCTGCTCGTCTGCACCGTGCCCGCCGAAAAGATCGGCGGCACCGGCCATGTCGAGGTGGTTCGATGAGCGTGGATCTGCTCGGCGGCCTGCTGTGCCAATTCGAGCGGGTGCCCGATCGTCTCGCGGTCGTGGTCGGGGATCGGTCTCTCACCTACCGCGAACTGGACACCGCGACAATGGCTCTCGCACGCCGGCTGCTCGTGGCCGGGGTGCGGCCCGGGCAGACGGTCGTCGTCTACCAGCGGCAGAACCTGGACACCGTGATCGGCATGATCGCGACCCTGCGCGTCGCTGCGGCCTGGTGTGTCATCGAACCCGGCCACGGCGGCGAGTCGTCGCTCGGCGCGGTGCTGGAGGCGCTGGACTGTGCCGCGGTGATCATCGATGGGCGGGATCCGCTCACTCCGGGCGATGCGGCGACGGCGCTGGCGGACGCGACGAATGGTCCAGCGGTGATCGACATCGCGGCGCGGGTGGATCCACCCGAGATCCCGCTGCCCGGCCCGCCGCCGCGGCTCGCCCCGGCCTACGCCATCACCACCTCCGGCTCCACCGGTGTTCCGAAGGCGGTGGTCGTGTCCCGCGCGAACCTCGCCACCCAGATCGGGTCCCGGAACAATGCGCACACCGACGGTGCGCTGGTCACCCTCTCGGCCCTGCGGCTGATCTGGGACGGTTCCCTGCTGGGTGTGGTGTGGCCGCTCGCGGTCGGCGGCACCAGCGTGTTTCCCGACTTCCGGATGGTGCGAGATGTCGATGCCGTCGCCGACCTCGCTCGGAGCCGGGGTGTTTCGCATTTCATCGCGACGCCGTCGTTCTATCGGCTGGCGCTGCCACGGCTGGCCGAGCTGCGGGCGACGCTGCGAACGGTGATCCTGGCGGGGGAGGCGGTCCCGCCGCGCCTGGTGGACGAGCACCGCGAAGTACTGCCCGCCGTGGCGCTGCACAACGAATACGGCCCCACCGAGGCGACGATCACCTGCATCGGCCCGTACGTCGCGGACACGTCGCGGCGGGTCGTCCCGATGGGAAAACCGGCCGCGGGGACGACGGCTCACCTCCTGGACGACAAGCTGCGCCCCGTGCTCCGTGGCACTCGCGGCGACCTGTACCTCGGTGGCGGGCAGATCGCCGACGGTTATGCGGCACGTCCCGGATTGACCGCGACTCGATTCGTGGCCGACCCCTTCGCCACCGAACCGGGTGCTCGCATGTACCTCACCGGCGACCTCGCCCTCGCGGATGCGAACGGCGACATCGAATTCCATGGCCGGGTCGACAATCAGGTGAAGGTCCGTGGCGTGCGCATCGAACGCGGCGCGGTGGAGGCGGTGCTGGAAGACCATCCCGCCGTGCGTGAAGCGGTCGTGCTGCCCGTCGCCGATGTCGATGACTCGGTGTACCTGGCCGCCTTCTGGGTGCCTCTGGACACCGCGGCGACCACGCCCGCATCGAGCGCGCTGGCCGGATTCTGCGCTGAACATCTTGTGCCGGAAGCAGTTCCGGCACGGTTCGTGACCGTCGATGCCCTTCCCATCACGCCGGGCAGCAGCAAGCTCGACGAGGCGGCGCTGCGCGCGCTGCTGACCGGTTCGACGGTCCGGCGGGCGGTGTCGCGGGACGACTGGACCGAGACCGAGCGTGCCCTCGGCGAGATCTGGTCGGAGGTGCTGCTGCACGACGAATTCGATCGCGCGGACCGCTTTCTCGACGTCGGCGGCAACTCCCATCGCGTGGTCGCCTTGCACGTGCGCCTGCAGGCGCGCTGGCCGGGCGCCATCTCGGTGGGCCTGCTGTTCGATCTGGACACCGTGGCCGCGCAGGCGGCCGCACTGCCCGCGGATCCGTTACACCCCGCCGCACCGGCGGACGTTCCCCTGGCATTCGAAGTGTGAAGGACATCGTGACCGCACTCGCACCACGCGACGGCGACATCGCCGTCATCGGTATCGGCGCGCGCTTCCCGGACGCGGCGAACCTCGAAGAGTTCCGCGAGAACCTCGCCGCCGGAAGGGATTCGATCGGCCCCATGCCGGAGTCTCGTGCCGCGGCGACCGCCCTGGACCGCCGCGTCCGGTACCTGCCCATGGGGCACCTCACCGATATCCACACCTTCGACTACGCGTTCTTCGGCCTGTCCAAACGCGAAGCGGCCCTGATGGATCCGCAGCAGCGGATCGCCCTGGAGCTGGCGCACCGCGCCATCGAGGATGCCGGCTACGCACCCGCCACCCTGCGCGCGGCCACCACCGCGGTGGTGTTCAGCGCGCCCATGCCCAGTTATCACGCCATGGCCGTCGACCCGGGCCCCCTCGCCATGCTGGGCAATCTGCCCTTCGGTGTCCCCGCTCGCATCGCACACCTGCTCGGTTTCGACGGGCCCTGCTACGCCGTGGACAGCGGCTGCAACGCCTCGCTCATCGCCGTCCACCACGCCTGCCGCGAATTGCGCAGCGGCGATGCCGATTACGCACTGGCCGGCGGAGTCAGCGTCCGCGCCCACGGCGCTCCGGCCTGGGCCGTGCACACCATGAGCGAGATCGCCTCACCCGGCAGCCGGGTCCGAGCCTTCGACGCCGACGCTGACGGCACAGTCCCCGGCGAAGGCGGTGCGGCGCTGCTGCTGACCACGCTCGAGCGCGCCCGCGCCGACCGCGCTCCGGTATACGCGGTCATCCGGGGCAGCGCCGTCCTGCACAACGGCCATTCCGCCGTGACCATCAGCACGCCGAGCGCCGCCGCGCAGGCCCGGGTCATCGCGCGCGCCTGGCGCACGGCCGGAGCCGATCCCCGCGATGCCGGGTACCTCGAAGCCCACGGATCCGCCACCCGGCTGGGCGATGCCGTCGAACTGGAGGGCCTGCGCACCGCGTTCGCCGAGCGCGCCACCGCCCTCCCGATCGGATCGGTGAAGACCAATATCGGCCACCTCGATCACGCCGCCGGTGTGGCCGGCCTGGTGAAGGCCGTCCTGTCGGTCGCCGACGGACAACTCTTCCCATCTCTCCACTTCCACCGTCCCACTGGCGATCTCGACCTGGCCGCGGCCGGCCTCGAAGTGGTCACGCAACCGAGACCGTGGCGGAGCGACGGCCCGCGCCTGGCGGGTGTCAGCTCCTACAGCCTCGGCGGCGCCAACGCCCACTGCGTCGTGCAGCAGGCCCCCGATGCGGTACCGCAGCCGGAAGTGGAACCGGCCGAGGCGAGTCGCGAGCCGGTGCCCCGGCTGATCGGGGTTTCGGCGCGGACGGCGACGGCGCTCGCCGACCTGTGCGGCTCGCTGGCGGGGCGTCTGCGGGACGATCCGATCGATCTTGCGGATGTGGCGTTCACGCTCGGCCGGGGCCGTGCGCACTTCGGCCATCGCATCGCGGTATATACGGGCAGCACCATGGAATTGGCCGATCTGCTCGAAACACGCGGTGCTGCTGTCGATTCGGACGGTGTGCAGCCGGTCGCGCCGCGAGTGGCGCTGTTGCTCTCGCCGGGTGCGCTGCCGGTCGGGCAAGATCGCACCGCACTGCCGGAACAGCTGCCCGCGAACGGGGAGACGGCCGAAGTGCTCGCGGCACAGCTCGCGGTGCACGATCGATTGCGTGCCTGTGGGATTCAGTTCGTGGCCGTGCTCAGCGGGGGCGCGTCGAAGTTCGCGGCACGCTATCTGCTCGGGTCGCGAGAGCCTGTCGACCCGGGAGAATTGGCTGTTGCCGCGGAGACGCCCGCGGTGGACCGGTCGCGTCTGCTCGCGGCGGCGGAGATGCTGTTGCGGGATGGGCCGGTCGTCTTTGTCGATCCCAGCCGGGACGGCATGCTCGGGCGGTATCTCACCGAGGATCTCGCGGGTCGCGCGGATGCGGAGATCCTGTTCGGCTCGGCCGATTCCGCGGGGGCGCTCGGCATCCTGGGGCGGCTCTACGAGCGTGGAGTCGATCTCGACTGGGCGCGGGTGCAGGGCGGGGACGGTCGCAGGATGCGATTGCCCGGGCACCCGCTGCGCGGCACCCGGTGCTGGGTTGAACTGCCCACTGCGGCACAGCATGCCGAGATCGCGTCCGAGCCCCTCGAAGCTGTCGCCGCGCCCGAGCGTCCGGTGGTTGCCATGCCGTCGGATGCGGCGGAGTGGCTGCGCGCAGTGCTGCGCGAACTGTTGCATGCGGAGAACGAAATCGCGTTGGATGACGACTATTTCGACGTGGGCGGCAATTCGATCATTGCCGTGCAGTTGGTCGAGCGGGTGGAGGAGGCATTCGGATTTCGGCCGAAACTGCTCGATGTGTACGAGCGGCCCAAGGTTGCCGAGTTCGCGGACCTGCTGCGGGAAGGGGCGCGCCCCGCGCCCGAGGTGATGTCGGGAGTGCGCGGGCTGCCGGCCATTACGCGCACCGACGAGCTGGTCATGTCGCCCGGGCAGGAACGGATGTGGTTCCACCATCAGCTTGTTCCGGACACCACGCTCTACAACTATCCGGTGGTCAACGTGCTGCGCGGGCCGATCGACGTTGACGCGGTCAAGGGAACATTCGAGGATTTCGCGGAGCGACACGAACCGCTGCGCTACAACCTCGTCGAGGTCGACGGTGCGCCGGCGGTGCGAGTGCGGCCCGCTCTCGGCGAGTTCTTCAGGGTCGTCGATGTGTCCGGTGCAGCCGATTCGGTCGCCCGGGCGCGCGAGCTGGTCCGGGAGGCCGCGGTCCGGCCGTTCGATCTGGGCCGCGACCCCATGGTGCGGGTGCTGGTGGTCAAACTCGCTCCGGATATGCATGTGCTGCAGGTGGTGTGCCATCACTGCGTCACCGACGGTCAGACGCCGGGGATCCTCGCTCGGGAGATTCCGGTGCTCTATGCCGCCCGGCGGGAGGGCCGCACGGCCGAGCTGGAACCGCTGCCGATTCGCTACCGCGACTACGCGCGCTGGCACCGGGAGCTGCTCGACTCGGGCGCGCTCGACAATGAGCTCGAATACTGGATGCATATGCTGCGTGGCGCGCCGAAGCTGCGGCTGCCCACCGACTTCCCGCGGCCGGCGCGCAAGACGTTCGCCGGTGAACTGGAGCCGTTCCCGGTGCCGGCGACACTGCTCGCCGCGGCCCGCACGGTCGCGAAGCGGGAGTCGGTGTCGCTGTTCGTGGTGCTGCTGTCCGCCTTCTATCTGCTGCTCGCCCGGCGCAGTGGCCAGCGCGACCTCGTCGTCGGCACGCCGACCACCGGCCGCACCCGCCGTGAGCTGGAAGGGCTCATCGGCTTCTTCAACAGCACCGTCGCGTTGCGCGCCAACCTCTCCGGTCCCGCGACGCTGGGCGATCTGCTCGAACGAGTGCGTGGAATCGTGCTGGGCGCGTTGGAGAATCAGGAGATTCCATTCGAGCGAGTGGTCAATGCCCTCGACGATCAGCGCGACGTGTCCCGCACCCCGATCTTCGATGTGCTCTACGTCCACCAGGACCTCACCGGCGCCGGATCGGTCAACCCGCTCGGTGGCGGGGCGACGGAGTTCTTCGATTCGGAGCACACCATCCACAATGCCTTCGGCGGATTACCGCCCGGCACAGCCAAATTCGATCTCAGCCTGATCACCTACGATCGCAGCGACGACCTCGACATGCTGGCCTGCTTCGAGTACAGCACCGAGCTGTTCACCCAGCGCACCGCCGCGGGGCTGGCCGCGGCCTACCTCGAGATCCTCACCGAGGTCGTGGAGTCTGCTCCGGATCGGTCGATCGAGGAGCTGCTCGTCACCGTGCCGTCGCCTGCCGGCGTAGGTGCGGCCGAACAGGCTGTGGTACTGGATATTCCGACGGACCGGCCGCGCCGAACCGGCTCGGCCCGATACACGCCCGGGACGGTGCGCGAGCGGCTCGATGCCGCGCCGGGCGACGCGGACCTGCTCGCCGCCTGGGCGGCACTGCTGAGCTGGTACTCCGGCTCCGATGACGTAGTGGTCGGCTCGGCAACCGGTACCGTCCGAATGGACTTCGCCGACGAACCCACCGGGGCCGAACTGCTCGAACGAGCCGCCGCGGAGTTGGCCGCGTCGGCGCAGGGCGACAGCCATGCCGGGGCCATCTGGTTCGGCACCGCCCCGCCGGACACCGCGGAACTGGCGCTCGACCGCGAGTCCGGGGACCGCGCAGTCCTGGAACTGGTCTACGCCACAGAACTTTTCGACGAATCGACCGCGCAGCAGATGCTCTCGGATCTGACCCGGCTGCTGCACGGCCTGTTGGAGACACCGAACGATCCGGTGCCGGACATCGCGGTGCGCTGCATCGCGGAAGCGGAGGTGACCCGATGACCGGAGTCGTAGCAGTGATCGGTGCAGGCACCATGGGTGCCGGCATCGCACAATGCCTCGCGCAGGCGGGACGCGATGTCATCGTGGTCGAACCCGATCCGGGCGCCGTGGAGCGGGCGCGCCGTGGCCTGAACGAAGCGGTGCGCCTGGCGCTGCTGCTGGGCCGCGGTGATCGGCGGACAGCGCTCGAGACTGCCCGCCGGGTGCGCTGGACCGACAGCATCGACGACCTCGATGCGGTCGAGTTCGTCATCGAGTGCGCGGTCGAGCGGATCGAATTGAAGGAGCAGCTCTTCGCCGAACTGGACCGCGTCTGCCCGGCCGACGCCGTGCTCGCCTCCGCGACGTCGGCCATCCCCATCGCCCGGCTGGCCGCCGCGACCGGTCGCCCGGATCGCGTGCTCGGTCTGCACTTCATGAACCCGGCCCCACTGACCGATGCGGTGGAAGTCGTTCGCGGGGCGCAGACTTCGGCCGACACCATGGCGCGCGCCACCGAACTGCTCACCGCTCTCGGCAAGGAATCGCTGGTCGTCGGCGACCGCCCCGGGTTCGTCATCAACCGCCTGCTCATGCTGAGCATCGCGCAAGCCGCCGCCACCCTCGACACCGGCACCGACGCCGCGACGGTGGACGCCCTCTTCGAACGCTGCCTCGGCCACCGCATGGGTCCGCTGCGCACCGCCGACCTGATCGGCCTGGACAACGTCGCCGACACCATCGAGGTGCTGCGGCGCGAGACCGGCGAGGACCACTACCGCATTCCGCCCGCGCTCGCGACGCTCGTCGCCGGGGGACATTTCGGCCGCAAGACCGGACAAGGATTCCATGACTATCGTTGAGACCACTCGCACCGCGACGGCCGGACCGCGGGTCCCGAGCGATGCGCAGCGCGCCGCCCTCGCGGCCGGTGATCGCTACGTCGACCTGTACGTCGGACTGGCCAGCTCGCTGGACGCGGACGCCTTGCGCCGGGCGGTCGACACCGTCATGACGGAATGCCCGTTGCTGCACAGTGCGTTCCGTGCCGGCACCGGCGCGATCCAGGTGTGCGAGCACCCGCCCGTACCCACCGCCGTGCTCAGCGCCGACGGGACCGGTCCGGGAGATTTCGTCGCCGCGTGGATAGCGGAAGAACGTGCGCGCCCCATGGATATCGCGCACGGGCCGCTGTACCGGCAGGCCGTCTTCCGATTCCCGGATGGCCGGCTCGGTTGGTACCAGCGCTACCACCGCCTGGTCAACGACTTCCCGGGAGCGCTCGCTATCCTCGCCCGAGTGCGTCACCTTCTGGACGGCGCGCCCACCACCCCCGGCTCGAATCCGCCCTTCGGCGAGACTGCGGACCAGCTGGAAAACGATCGCCGATACCGCGAATCCGGCGCATGGTCCGGCGACCGGGACTACTGGGAGCAGACCTTCGCCGATGCCGCCCGGCCCGAACCGCCCGCCGCGGCTATCGCGCGTCCTTCCAGCGGTACTCCGGACGAGGCGGTGTGGGCCACGGTGGGGGCGTCTGCGGAGCTCACCAGGGCCGCGCGGGTGTGCGGGGCCGGTGCGCCCGCGGTGGTGCTGGCCGCGTTGGCCGTCTACGCGACTCGCATGGGGTCTGCGGGGGAGTGCGTGGTCGCACTCGATACCGGGGAAACCACTGTGCCGCTGCGGATTCGGGTTGCGGCGCAGGCTGGATTCCACTCGATCGCCAAACAGGTGGGGCGAGAGCTGCGCAAGGCACGCCGACTCAGGTTCATTCCCGATATCGATGAGCCGTGGGCGGATTCGCCGGTGCACGGGCAGTGGCCGCTCGCGGTCCGCATGCTCGGCGGTGCCGCGATCGGCAATCTCGGCACGGCGTCGGTGACCGAGTGTTTCGGGGACGGCGGCGAGTTCACCGTGTGCGTCGACGACCAGGCCGTCGGCGGATGGCGAATTGCCGTTGCCGGAGCGCATCGTTCGCACCGGGACCGGCTGGTTCGGCTGCTGGAGCAGTTGGTCCGCGCGCCGCATGCGCCCATTGCCCGGATCGATATCGCCGCACCGGAGGAGATCGAGCGTCTCATCGGCAGTCCCCCCGCCGAGGTGGTCGCGGCGCCCACCACACTCGCGGCGATGTTCGCCCAGCAGGCAGCCCGGTCACCGGAGGCATTGGCGATCGTCGGACGCGAAACCCGCATGACCTACGCGGACCTGCAGGGTGAATCGAATCGCCTGGCGCGCACGCTGATCACCCTCGGCGTCGGGCCGGAACACGTGGTGGCGCTCGCTTTCGGGCCATCGAGCGAACAGATCCTCGCGGTGCACGCGGTGCTGGCAACCGGCGCCGCATACCTGCCGCTGGATCCGGAGCATCCGCGTTCGCGTCATGCTCAGGTGCTCGACATCGCAGAGCCGGTGTGTGTCCTCACCACGCGGCGGGACGGATTCGACGCTCCCGATGGCGTCCGGGTGATCCACATCGACGAACTCGACCTGGCCGCCGAGTCGGGTGCCACGGTCACCGATGACGATCGCATCGCCCCGCTGCGTCCGGAAAACCTTGCGTACGTGCTGTTCACGTCCGGCTCCACTGGGCAGCCGAAGGGCGTGGGCGTCACCCACGCGGCCGTGTGCACCCATCTCGCCTGGATGCAGCACCTGCACCGCCTCGACGACACCGACACAGTCGTGCGCAAGACCGCCCTGACGTTCGATGTCTCGGCCTGGGAAGTGTTGTGGCCGTTCACCGTCGGTGCTCGGGTCGTGGTCACCGGGCCGGGTGTGCACGGCGATCCGAGCGAGCTGGCGCGAGCGATCATCGAACACGATGTCACCACGGTGCAGTTCACGCCGTCCACGCTCGCGGCGCACCGGCAGGCGGTGGCCGCGCCGATGGCGTCCGGTGTGCGTCGCGTGCTGCTCGCCGGTGAGGCGCTGACGTCGGCACTCGCCGCGGCTCTGCCGACCATCGCTCCGGGCGCGCGCTACGACAATCTCTACGGTCCGACCGAGGCGACAGTGGCCGTCACCCGGCACGTGATCGGCGAGAACGACATTGCCGCAGTGCCCATCGGCGCACCCGCCTGGCATGTCCGTGCCCACGTGCTCGATGCCTTTCTGCGGCCCGTTCCGGCGGGCGTGCCGGGCGAGCTCTATCTCGGTGGCGCGACGCTCGCGCGCGGCTACGTGCGCCGGGCGGGGTACACCGCCACCCGTTTCGTCGCCGACCCGTTCGGTGCTTCCGGGCAGCGGCTCTACCGCACCGGTGACATCGTGCGGTCCACCGGTCGCGGCGAGCTGGAGTACCTCGGCCGCAGTGACTTCCAGGTGAAGCTGCGCGGCGTGCGCATCGAACTCGGCGAGATCGAATCGGTGCTCGCCGCACAGGAATCCGTGGCCCAGGCGGTTGCCCTCGTTCAGGACGGCAACCATGCCGGTGCCGTCGGTGGTCGCCTGGTCGCCTATGTCACCCCGGCCGCCGGGCACAGCATCGATCCCGCCGCTCTGGACCAGCGGTTGCGTGCGGTACTGCCCCGGCATCTGGTGCCCGCCGTGATCATCGGTCTGCCCGCACTACCGGTGACCCCTTCCGGCAAGGTGGATCGAAAGGCCCTGCCCGCACCCGAGGTCGAGACGGTGGCCTTCCGTGCCCCGCGCACCGACACCGAAACCGCGCTCGCCGCCGCCTATGCCGAGGTGCTCGGCCGGGACGGCATCGGTGTGGACGACTCCTTCTTCGCGCTCGGCGGCGACAGCATCATGTCGATCCTGCTGGTGTCGCGGGCACGGTCGCGCGGTATCGCGGTGACCGCGCAACAGGTCTACGAGCACCGCACCGTCGCCCGTCTGGCGGCCATTGCCGAAACCGCGGGCGGAGAGCAGATTCCGCCGCTCGCCGAACTGCCGGGCGGCGGTGTCGGCGAATTGCCGCTCAACCCGGTCCTCCGGTTCCTGGTCGAGCGCGGTGGCACCTTCGATCGTTTCTGCCAGTCCATGACATTGGACCTGCCGACCGGAATCGATCGCGGCGCACTGGTTTCCACCATCTCCGCGGTCGTCGATCACCACGACATGCTGCGCTCGCGGCTCTACCGCGACGGCACGGGGGACTGGCATGCGCTGGTCACGCCGCCGGGCAGCATCGATGTGGACTCCCTCATCCACCAGGTTGCCTACGACGCCGACCTCACCGGTGATGAACTCCGGGCACTCGCCGAAGCCGAACTGAACTCGGCCATCGACCGGATCGACCCGTCCGTCGGCGCGGTACTGCGGTTCGTCTGGCTGACACCGGATTCGGTCACCGCCCCCGGAATGCTCGTCATCGTTGCCCACCACATCGCCGTCGACGGCGTCTCCTGGCGAATCCTGTTGCCCGACTTCATTGCCGCATGGGCGGCGGTCGCGGCGGGGAACATCCCGCGGCTGCCCGCGGTCGGAACATCGATGCGCCGATGGGCGCACGCGCTCGTCGACACCGCGCACACCGAGGCGCTCACCGCCGAGCTGCCGCTCTGGCGCGAGATCGTCGAGGGCCCGGCGCCGTCCTTCGGTGAGCGGCCCTTCGATCCACACCGCGATATGGCAGTCGACGTAGCGCACACCTCCGTCGAACTCGACGAACGCGACACCGCCGCCATCCTCACCGCCATTCCGGAGCGCTACCGGGCCCGCGTCGCGGACGCGCTGCTGACGGCACTCGCGCTGGCGGTGACGCGCTGGCGGTCGCGGCGCGGCGAGGACGAGCGGTCGGTGCTGCTGCGCCTGGAAGGCCATGGCCGCGAACAGGATGCGGTGCCCGGGACGGAACTGTCTCGCACCGTCGGCTGGTTCACCTCCATCGTCCCGGCGCGGCTGGACCTGACCGGAGTGGATCTCGACGATGCCTTCGGCGGCGGCCCGGCCATGGGAGTCGCGATCAAGGCCGTCAAGGAACAGCTGCGGGCAGCGCCGCACAATGGCTTCGGCTACGGCCTGCTCGGATACCTGAACGAGGACACCGCCGCCGCGCTGCCGCCGGGCGAGCCGGGGGAGATCTCGTTCAACTACTTCGGGCACATCACCGGCCTCGACATTCCGGAGGAGCTCGCCGGAATCGGCTTCCTGCCCTCCACCGACTTCGGCATGCTGGCCATTCGTCCCGACGCCGGCCGTGGCGCGCTGGGCGCCGTGGAAGTGGATTCCATCGTCCTCGGCCACCGTCTGGTGACCGGCTTCGGTTATGCGCGCGGCATATTCGGCGAGTCCGCGGGCGACGAACTGGTCGAGCTCTGGCGTGCGGCGCTCGATGCCGTCGCACGGCACGCGCGCAATCCGCATACCGGCGGCGGGCACACCCCGTCCGACTTCCCGCTCGTGACCGTCACACAGGGCGATATCGACACCTGGGAACAGCGGTACCCGACACTGAGCGAGGTGTGGCCGGCTACGCCGCTGCAGTCCGGCATGATGTTCCACGCCCTGTTCGATCCGGACGCGGTCGACGTGTACACGGTGCAGCTGGTGCTGGATCTGGAGGGCACGGTCGACGCGTCGCGGCTGCGGTCGGCCGCGGCGGCGGTGCTGGAGCGACATGCCAACCTGCGCACCGCCTTCGAGGTGGATGCCGCCGGGGCCCCCGTCCAGATCGTCACCGGCGATGTGGTCCTGCCCTGGCGCGAGGTCGAGCTGTCCGACGCGGCCGGCGAGGACGAGCGCCTCCTCGACGCCGAACGCACCATGCCATTCGACCTCACCGCCCCGCCGCTGCTGCGCTTCCTTCTACTCCGCCTCGGCGACGGACGGACCCGGTTCGCCGTGACCTGCCACCACCTGCTCCTGGACGGCTGGTCCATCCCGCTGCTGCTGCGCGAGATCATGGCCGGTTACGCCGGTCTCGCGGTCGAACCTCCACATCCTTACCGCCGCTATGTGGAATGGCTGGCCCGGCAGGACAACTCGCTCTCGCTGCGGGTGTGGGGCACAGCGCTGGCCGGGGTCACGGAGCCGACGCTGCTCGCGGACACCGCCGCGGTGCACGCTCCCACCGGCCTGCCCCAGGAGCGGGCGTTCGACCTGGACGAGGCGCAGACCCGGGCGCTGACCCGACTGGCGGCCGAGTTCGAGGTGACGATCAATACCGTCGTGCAGGCGGCCTGGGCAATCCTGCTGGCGCGCAGCACCGATCGTGACGACATCCTCTTCGGCACCACGGTCTCCGGCCGCCCCGCCGAGCTCGCGGGTGTCGAGAACATTGTCGGATTGTTCATCAATACGATCCCGGTGCGCATTCGACTGACCCCGGGCGAGTCCGTGGGCGTGCTGCTGCGCCGCGTACAGCGTGAGCAGTTCGAACTGACGGCCCACCACCACCTGGGCCTGCCGGAGATCAGCGCCCAGACCGGTGTCGGTGAGCGGAACCTGTTCGACACGCTCCTGGTCGTCGAGTCCTACCCCGTCGACGAGGCGAAACTGCGTTCGGACGCCCTCGCATTCGCCGGTCTGCCGATCGGCGGATTCCAGTCCAGGGAGGCGACGCACTACGCGCTGACGCTGACCGTCCGGCACACCGATCGCCTGCACCTGCTGGCCTCCTGGTGGCCCGAACTGCTTGACGCGGAGACCGTGTCCCGACTGGGAGAACGGTTGACCCGCGTGCTGGCGGCGCTCGCCGCGAATCCGAATATCGCTGTGGCGCAGATCGATCCGCTCGGTGAGGTGGAACGCAACCAGGTGCGGGACTGGCAGCGCCCCGCCGCGCCGGTGCCGGACGTGACGCTGGTGGACCTGTTCCGTGCCCGGGCCGCGGCGCGCGGAGAGGCCCTCGCGGTGCGATTCGGCGACCGCGCGTTGACCTATCACGACCTCGACGAGGCATCCGATGACTTGGCCCGCGCTCTCGCGGCTCATGGCGTCGGCGTGGAATCGCTGGTAGCCGTGGGTGTTTCACGTTCGGTGGAGCTGATTGTGGCGCTCCTCGGAGTACTCAAATCGGGCGCGGGCTACGTTCCGCTCGACCTCGGCAATCCGCCGCAGCGGCTCGAATTCATCCTCGGGGAGACGAACCCGGTCTGCGTCGTGACCACGGCCGCCGACCGTGCGGCACTGCCTGCGAGCCACCGGCCGTGCCTGGTGCTCGACGGTGCCGACCGCGGCGGCGCCAACGGCGACGAAATCATCTCGATCGCGCCGGGCCCGGACAATATCGCCTACGTGCTGTACACCTCGGGTTCCACGGGGCGTCCCAAGGGCGTGAGCGTGACGCATCGCAATGTCGTCGGCATGCTCGCCGCGACGGGGGGTCTGGTCGATACCGACCACACCGATGTGTGGACCATGTTCCACTCGCATGCCTTCGACTTCTCGGTGTGGGAGATGTGGGGTGCGCTCGCGAGCGGCGGCACGCTCGTCGTCGTGGACGCCGAGATGACACGTTCGCCGGAGGAGTTCGCCGAACTCCTGGCGCGCGAGGGTATTACGGTGCTGAGCCAGACACCCTCGGCCTTCGGTGCACTGCTCGACACCGGCCTGCGTCCCACCGCCGTGCCCGCGCTACGGCATATCGTGCTCGGTGGCGAAGCGCTGGATCCACGCAGTCTGCGGGTGTGGTACGACACGGATCGGGCGGGGAAGGCCCGAATCTCGAACCTGTACGGCATCACCGAGGCGACAGTGCATGCCACCCACTTCGCGGTGGACCGTGGGCACGCCGGGTCCGAACGGGCCAGCGTCATCGGTCGTGGCCTACCGGGAATGACTGTGCGCGTGCTGGATTCGCGCCTGCGGCCGACGCCGGTCGGCGCGCGCGGCGAGATCTATCTCACGGGATCCCAACTCGCCCGTGGTTATCACGCTCGCGCCGCGACCTCCGCGGAGCGCTATGTCGCCGATCCGTTCGGTGCGCCCGGTGCCCGCATGTATCGCACCGGTGATCTGGCGCGCTGGAACGGTGACGGGCACCTCGAATATCTCGGCCGCGGCGACCAGCAGGTGAAGATTCGCGGCTACCGCATCGAACCGGGGGAGATCGAGGCCGTGCTGCTCGAGCACGAGTCGGTGGCTCGGGCGGTCGTCGTGGTCCGGGCCGGGGATTCCGGATCGGCACGCCTGATCGCCTATGTGGTACCCGCCGCTGGGACCGCGCCCGCGGAAGAGTCATTGGAAACGCATATCGCACAGCGTGTTCCCGTCTATATGCGACCGGCCGCCATCGTGCTGGTCGATACGCTGCCGCTGACCGGCAACGGCAAGCTGGACGTGGCCGCGCTGCCCGATCCCGTCCCGGTGTCGCGCTCGGATCGGGCACCCCGGACCCCCGCCGAACAGGTGGTGGCCGAGCTCTTCACCGAGGTGCTCGGTGTCGACCGGCCGGGTGTGGACGACTCGTTCTTCGCGCTCGGCGGGGACAGCATCATCTCCATTCAGCTGGCTTCCCGGGCGCGGGCTCGCGGCCTGCACTTCACGCCGCGCGAGGTGTTCGAGCGCCGGACGGTGGCCGGGATCGCCGCTGTCGCACGGACACCGGAGGCGGATGCCGACGCGCCTCGCCTGCTGCCGGAATTGCCCGGAGGCGGGATCGGCGATATGCCACTGACGCCCGTGGTCCGGTGGCTGGCCGAACGTGGCGGCGGTTTCCGCCGGGTCAATCAGACCCTCACCATCGAACTGCCCGCTCAGACCGGGCACGATCACTTGATCCAGGCCGTCTCGGCGCTGATCGAGCGGCACGATATGTTGCGCAGCAGGTTGTTCCGCGACTCCGGCGAATGGCGATTCGAGACCATGTCGACGGATGCGCTCGATGCGTCGGAGCTGGTGCACCGCGGCACCTTCGAGGATGCCGCGGACGCCGATGCCCTGCGCGAGCTCGTCACCGCGGAACTCGATGCCGCGTTGGATCGCCTCGATCCCGCCGCCGGGGTGATGGTGCAGTTCGTCCGGCTCGATGCCGAGCGGGGGAGTGTGCCGGGCCGATTGATCATCTCCGTGCACCATCTTGCCGTGGACGGCGTCTCCTGGCGCATCCTGCTACCCGACCTGTTCGCGGCCCTCGCGAGTGCCGCGAGTGGCACGGTGCCGCAGTTGGATCGGGTGGGGACCTCCATGCGCAGCTGGGCGCACGGTCTGGTCGACGCGGCGCACGCACCGGAGCGGGCCGCCGAGCTCGAATTCTGGCGGCGGGTGTGCGCGACACCGGATCCCCCGCTGGGCTATCGGTCGCTGGATCCCGCCGTCGATCTCGCCTCTCGGCTCCGGACGGTCGAGGTCGCCGTGGACGAAACGGTGACCGAGGCGCTCGTGCGGACCGTCCCCGCACGCTTCCACGCGGGTGTCGACGAGGTCCTGATCGCCGCGCTGGCCGTCGCGCTCACGGTCTGGCGTGCCCGGTGGGGCACGCACGCTCCGGCTTCCCTGCTGCGGCTGGAAGGCCACGGGCGCGAGGAACAGATCGCGCCGGGCGCGGACCTGTCCCGCACCGTGGGATGGTTCACCTCGCTGTACCCGGTTCGGCTCGACATTCGTGAGATCGATATCGAGGCGGCGCTGGCCGGGACCGATGCGATCGGCGACGTGCTCAAGACGATCAAGGAACAGCTGCGTGCCATCCCTGATCACGGCATCGGCTACGGATTGCTGCGCTACCTGAATCCCGATGCCGCCGAACAGCTCCCGGCGGCGATGCCCGGACAGGTCGGCTTCAACTACCTGGGCCGCGTCGACGACCTGGGTGCGGGAGTGCTCGCGGCACCGGCTGCCGACCCGGATCCGGACCTGCCCGCGGCTGCCGTCATCGACGTGAACGCGATCGTGACGGGCACCCGGCTGCGCGCCGGATTCACCTATCCCACCACGCTTCTCGACGAGGCGGCGGTCTCGGAGCTGGCGCAGCTGTGGGTGACCGCGCTCGGAGCCATCGCCATGCACGCCCGGGGCGAACAGGCGGGCGGGCACACGCCGTCGGATTTCCCGCTGGTGCGGGTGAGCCGCGACGACATCACCGGCTGGGAGCAGGACTACGGCCCGCTTACCGACGTGTGGCCGCTCGCGCCTTTGCAGTCGGGGCTGTTCGTCCACGCCGTCATAGCGACGCCGGCCGCGCCCGGCGTCGCCGATGTCTACAACGTGCAGACGGTGTTGCGGCCCGGTGGGGCGATCGACCGCGATCGGCTGCGACAGGCCGGGCAGCGCATCCTGCAGCGCTATGCGAACCTGCGTGCGGCCTTCGTCTTCGATGCTTCGGGAAAGCCCCTACAGGTGGTGCCCGAAACAGTCGAATTGCCCTGGCGTGAGGTAGATCTGGCCAGCGCGGACGATCTCGTGGAGCTGGCCGCACAGGAGCGTGCACGTCGATTCGATCCGGCCCGTCCGCCGCTGCTGCGCTTCACGCTCGCGCGTGTCGCGGAGGCCGAGCCGGTGCTGATCGTGACCTACCACCACATCCTGTTCGACGGCTGGTCGGTACCGCTGATGCTGCGCGATCTGCTCGCGCTCTACACCGGTGGGGAGCAACTGCCCGCACCGGCCGGATCCTTCCGCGACTATCTCGCCTGGAACCACGGCCGGGACGCGGCCGCATCCACCCGGGCCTGGCGGCGAGTCCTCGACGGCGTGAGCGCGCTGACCCTGGTCGCCCCGGCCGCCCGCACCCGCGAAACCACGGTCACGACAGGGGAATACCGCTGGTCCCTCGACGCGGAGACCACCGGCGCACTAGGTGGGTCCGCCGCCGAACTCGGCGTCACTGTCAACACCGTGGTGCAGGTGGTCTGGGCGATCCTGCTGGGACGTAGGCTCGGACGCGGTGACGTGGTCTTCGGGGTGACCGTCTCCGGTCGCCCGGCCGCGCTGCCCGGCGTGGAATCCATTGTCGGACTGTGTATCAACACCGTGCCGGTACGCGTGCAATTCGGTCCGAGCACGTCCGTGGCGGATCTGCTGCGCGCGGTGCAGGCCGAACAGGCCGAGATGATCGAACACCACCAACTCGGGCTGACCGAGATCCACGCCGCCGCGGGCCTGCGCGACCTGCTGTTCGATACGGTGCTGGTCTTCGAGTCCTATCCGGTGGACGCCGAGCAACTCAGCGCCGCGGTCGCCGCCCTGCACGGCGTGACCGGCGCACGCCTCGAACTCACCGACGCCACCCACTATCCGCTGTCGGTCATCGTCGATCCGGGACCCGAGCTGAGAGTCCGAATTGGTTATCTCCAAAGTGTTTTCGACGAATCACAGGCGGCCGAGATCGGGGCCACCATGCGGGAACTGCTGACCGCCATCGCCCGCCGTCCACACGCGACCATCGAGGAGCTAGCATGACCCGGCGCCTACCGCTGACCCGTGCGCAGCAACACGCCTGGGTCGCACAGCAACTCGACGACACCGGGCAGCGTCTGATCGTCGGCGGCTACGTGCAGATTCACGGCGCGCTCGACGAGGAGGTGTTCGAACGGGCACTGCGCCTCGTCACCGCCGGGGCGGAATCACTGCGCGTGCGCTTCGACACCGAGGCCGACGGATCGCTCGTGCAGGTGGTGGAGGAGGTGCCGGACTGGCCCTTGCACCGCAACAGCTTCCGCGCCGCCGCGGACGCGCACGGGGAGGCGTTGCGGTTCATGGAGGCGGCCCTGCAGCGGCCATTCGACCTGGGGCGCGCGCCGCTGTTCGAACACCATCTGCTCGATGTCGGCGAGGCGGGCACGCTGTGGTTCATTCGCTCACATCACATGGTGATCGACGGGGCGTCCTCGGCCGCCTTCATCCGGCGCGTCGCCGACACCTACACCGCGCTGCTCGACGGGCGTCCGGTGCCGGAATCGGTATTCGACCGGGTGGCGGATCTGGTCGCCGAGGACGAGCGGTTCCGGACTTCCACGCGGTTCGCGGCCGACCGCGAATTCTGGGCGCAGCGGCTCGCGATCGGCGGGTCGTACGACCCACCGCAGTTCGCCGCCGCGCCGTCGGCCGCGGACGGCAATCGTTTCCTCCGGCAGGCCGGAGTGCTCGCCGAAGCCGAGTGGAAGACACTGCGCGCCCGGGCGGATGCCACCGGGACCCCGTGGCCGGTGTGGCTGCTCGCCGCCATCGCGTTGCTGCTGCACGCGGATTCGGGCACCCGTACGGTCACTGTCGGTTTGGCCGTACCCGCCAAGCGCTCCCGGCACGCACTCGGCATGACGGCGAACATCCTGCCACTGCGGATCACGGTCGATCCGGCCGCCACCCTCGGCGAGCTACTCGCCGCCGTGCGCGCCGAATCCATGATCATCCTGCGCCACCAGCGTTTCCAATACGGCGATATGCTCGCCGATCTGGGCGGGAGCGGGCTCGAAGGCGGCATCCTCGGGCCCACCGTCAATGTGATGCCCATGCAGAAGGATCTGCGCTTCGGATCCGAATCCGCCTCCCTGCGGCATTTGGCGGCCGGACGCTCGGACAATCTGAACATCAGCGTCTATGACAACGGCGATCCGGCGCTGTCGGTGGTGCTGGAATCGACGGCGTTGCGGTACTCCGAGCGCGACCTCGCCGCGCACCACCACCGGCTCACCGAGACCATTGCCGCCCTGGCCGTGGCCCCGGAGGAACTCCCGCTCGGCATGCTGCGGCCCACATCGGATCCGGCCGGGCCCTCGGCCGCCGCCGAGGTGACCGAGACGCTCGTCGATCGATTCGAGCGCATGGTGGCCGCGAACGGCGGGTCCATCGCCGTGGCCCATGGCGGCGAGCATCTCACCTATGCCGAACTCGACGAGCGGGCTCGCGGACTGTCCCGGATCATTGCCGGATCCGGCGTCGGCCCGGGGAAATTCGTCGGCCTGGCACTACCGCGCTCCATGGACCTCATCGTCGCCATTGTCGCGGTGCTGCGCGCGGGTGCCGCCTATGTTCCGCTCGATCCGAGCTATCCGCGGTGGCGGCTGCGGGCAATCCTCGACGATGCGGCACCGGCGCTCGTGCTCACCGGTGCTGGAGTCGAACTCCCGGAGGGGATCTCGGCCGCGCCCGTCCTGCGCATCGGGGACCCCGCGCAGGTCGTTCCGAGCGAGCCCGCCGTCCTGCGCTCTCCGCAGTTCCCCGCCTACGTGATTCACACCTCCGGTACGACCGGCCGCCCGAAGGGCGTGGTGGTCACGCACGCCAATGTGGTCCGGCTGCTCACGGCGACCCGGCCGTGGTTCGAGTTCGGGCCCGATGACGTCTGGACCCTGTTCCACTCCACGGCATTCGACTTCTCGGTATGGGAGATCTGGGGAGCGCTGGGCCATGGCGGCAGGCTCGTCATCGTCGACGCCGAGACGGCGCGGTCGCCGCGCGAGTTTCTCGAACTGCTGGTGACGCAACGGGTTACGGTGCTCAACCAGACGCCGTCCGCCTTCGGAATGCTGGTCGACGCCGAGGCGAGCCGGCCGGCCGAAAGCGACCGGCTCGCACTACGTTACGTGCTGTTCGGCGGTGAGCCGGTGGAGCCGTGGCGGCTGGCCGAGTGGTGGACACGGCATGATCCACGGGCGCCGCGCCTGGTCAATATGTACGGAATTACCGAGACGACGGTGTTCACCACCGGCACGCCGTTGGCAGGCACGGCGTCCGCGGGCGAAATCGGCACGGCTATACCGGATCTGGCTGTGTACGTCCTCGACGCCGCACTGCGCCCCGCCGCGCCCGGCGTGCCGGGCGAGCTCTATGTCGCCGGTCCCGGCGTCGCCGCGGGATATCTGCGCCAGCCGGGCCGCACCGCCGTGCGTTTCACCGCCGATCCCTTCGGTGGGTCCGGCACCGTCATGTATCGCAGCGGCGATGTGGCGCGGTGGACCGAGAGCGGGACGCTCGAATACCTCGGGCGAGCAGATCGGCAGGTGAAGATCCGTGGCTTCCGCATCGAACCGGGCGAGATCGAGGCGGCCCTGTGCGCACTCCCGGCGGTACGTGCGGCGGTGGTGCTGACCATCGAACACCGGCCGGGTGACCGGCGGCTGGCCGCCTATGTCGCCGGCCCGGGTGTCGACATCGGCGCGGTGCGCACCGCGATCGCCGAACAGCTTCCCGCGCATGCCGTTCCGTCCATCATCGTGGCGGTCGACGCCATCCCGACGACCCCCAACGGCAAGATCGACGAACGCGCCCTGCACGCGCTCACCAGCGATGGCACGGCACCCGCCGGCGGCGCCTCGCCGCGCGGCGAGGCCGAGGAACGGCTGCACGCGGTATTCGCGGAGGTGCTCGGGCACAACGGTTTCGGCGTCGACGACGGCTTCTTCGCCGTCGGCGGAGACAGCATCCTCGCCATCCGGCTGTCGGACCGCGCCCGTGCCGCCGGGATCGCGATCACGCCGCGGGATGTGTTCGAACACCAGAGTATTCGTGCGCTGGCGCGCACGGTCGGGACGCCTGCGCCGGAGCCCGCCCGAGCGGCGGTGAACCCGCTCACCATGCGCGACGGCCGTGCCTTCCTGCCCGCGACGCCCTTACAGGCCGGGCTGCTGTTCCACTCGCTGTACCAGGACGGGGAAGGCGAGGACCCCTATCTCGTACAGGTTGCGCTGAGGGTGGACGGCCCGATCGACGCGGAGCGGCTGAGCGCCGCCCTGCGCGCGGTGCTCGACCGGCATCCACACCTGCTGGGCCGGTTCGTCGTGGATGGCGACACACCGGAATACGAGATTCGCACGGACGTCGAGTTGCCCTGGCGGGTAGTGGATCTCGACGATGAGACCTCCGGTGAGCGGGACGACGCGGTGGAGCGGGTGCGCGCCGAGGACGCCCACACGGATCCGCTGGTGGGTCCGCTGCTCACGGTCACTCTCGTTCGCACCGCGCCGAACTCCGCCACTCTGCTGGTGACGCATCACCATGCGCTGCTCGACGGCTGGTCGCTGGGCATCCTGCTCCGTGAACTGCTGCTGGGCTACCGTGGCCTCGAATTGCCCGCTGCCACACCGTTCACGGCCTTCCTGGAATGGTCCGCGGCGCAGGACCGCGACGTTGCGCGTCGGGCCTGGGCGGAGGCCCTCGCCGGAGCCGAGCCGTGCAAGGTCGCACGTGTCGACCAGCGGCGGTGGCGGCGACCCGACGAGCGCAGCTTCGTCCTGCCCGCCGCCACGGTCACCGCGCTGCGCGAACAGGCGGCGGCGCACGGGCTGACGCTCAACTCGATGATCCAGGCGCTGTGGGCGCTGGTGATGTCGAATCTGACCGGAAGCGATGACGTCGTCTTCGGCATCACCGTCTCCGGCCGCGACGGCGGCGATCTGGACGGCGTCGTCGGGCTGCTCATGAATACCGTGCCGCTGCGGGTGCGCTCGCGCACGTCGGAAACGCCACTCGAACTCGCGGTCCGGATTCAGCGGGAACGCGTGGCGTTGATGGAGCACGACCATCTCGGGCTGCCCGACATCCTGGCGGCGGAGAGCGTGAGCGACCTGTTCGACACCTCGCTCGTCTTCGAGAACTTCCCCCTCGATACCGCTCTGCTCGACGACCCCGACGCGGACTTCCGGGTGACCTCGGTGAATGTTCTCGGCGGAACACATTTCCCGCTGACCGTCATCGTGGAGCCCGGTGCGGGCGCGCTGACCTTCCGAATCGCGGTGCAGCTCGAGCAGGTCGATGCCCTCACCGAGGTCGACGAGCTGTGGTCGCGCATCCTAGCCGCCGCGGCGGCGCTCACCGCATCGCGACAGTCCCCGGTGGGGCAACTCGACCTACTGCCGCCCGCGCATCGGGCCGAGCTGCTCGCCGCCGGACGCGGCGCGGCGACCGAACTCGATAATGGCGGGCTCGCAGAGTGTTTCGAGGCGACCGTACGGGCGCACCCACACGATGTCGCGCTCTGGTGCGACGGTGCGGAGCTCACCTACGTCGAGTTGAACGCGCGCGCCAATCAGGTCGCCCGCTGGCTGCGCACCCGCGGTGCGGGCCCGGGCGTGCCGATCGGCATCGCATTGCCCCGCTCGGTCGATCTCGTCGTCGTTTTTCTCGCCATCGCCAAGTTGGGCGCGGTATGCGTACCGCTGAGCGACCGCTACCCGCCCGCGCACGTGCGACGGCTGCTGGCGTTCACCGGTGCCGAACTGGTGATACATGAACTCGACGGTGCGGCAACCGAGTTCGACGACAGCGATCTCGGCGTCGCCGTGCCGGCCGATGCCGTGGCCACGCTCATGTTCACCTCCGGATCGACCGGGGCATCCAAGGGCGTCGAGGTCACCCACCGCAATATCGTGGCGCGCGCCCGCGACCGGATCGGCCGGGACGAAGGGCACCAGCGGATGCTGATGCATCTGCCCTACACCTGGGACATGGTGGTGTGGGAGCTGTGGCTGCCGCTGCTCAACGGCCACACCGTGGTGCTCGCGCGACCCGGCGTCCTCGATGTGCACGACTACACCGAAGTGCTGCGAGCCGGCCAGGTCACCTCGATCATGCTGCCGCCGGGCCTGTTTCACCTACTCGCAGAGCAGATTCCGAATGAGCTCGCCGAACTGCGGATGATCGCGTCCGCCGGGGATGTGCTGCCGCCGCACGCCGCCGCGACGGTACGGCGGGGCGAGCGCCCGCCCGTGGTGAGAAATCTGTACGGGCCGGTCGAGGCGACCAGCTTCGCGCTCTACTTCGCCATCCCGGACGACATGTCGCCGGACAGTCCGGTCCCGATCGGACACCCGGCTGACAATACCCGGGTCGCGGTACTGGACTCGGGCCTGCGACCGGTACCCGCCGGGGTAACCGGGGAGATCTACCTGTCCGGCGCGGGACTCGCCAACGGCTACCACCGGGACCCGGCCCGCACCGCGGAACGCTTCGTCGCCGACCCGTTCGGCCCGGCCGGTGCGCGCATGTACCGCACCGGTGATCTCGGGCGCTGGGGCACCCACGGCCGGCTGCACTTCCTCGGCCGTGCCGACCGGCAGTTGAAGATCAACGGTTTTCGCGTCGAACCCGGAGAGGTCGAGGCGGCCATCCGGCGTGAACCCGGCATCACCGCGGCGATCGTCACGGCGCGCCGGGCCGCGAGCGGACAGTCGCTCATCGCGCACGTCGTCGGGGACAGCACCGTCGACACCGCCGCGCTGCGGACCCGGCTGGCAGCGGCCCTGCCGTCGTACCTGGTTCCGTCGGCGATCGTGGCCTTGGACGAATTGCCATTGACTCCCATCGGCAAGCTCGATGTCGGCGCATTGCCGATGCCCGTCGCCGGCGATCACGTTCCGGTTCGCACACAACGGCAGCAGGTCATCGCGATGACGTTCGCGCGGGCGCTGGGTGTGGTGGAAGTCGGTGTCACCGATGACTTCTTCGCGCTCGGCGGCAACTCGCTGTCCGCGATCCGCGTCGTCGCAGGCTTGCGGTCCGCACTCGGCGTCGCGGTATCGCTGCGCGATCTGTTCGAATCGCCGACCATCGCCGCCCTCGAGCAGACCCTGGATCGGCGCGAACCCGGGGATCTCCCGCAGCGCATCGCCGCCGTGCACCGCACCGACCCGATCCCGCTCGCGCCCGCACAGCAGAGGCTGTGGACCGTGAACTATCTCAGCGGCAACCGCCCCGACTATCTGATCGCCACCGGACTCGAGCTGCGCGGGCCGCTCGATGTGACGGCGGTGGCGGCGGCGGTGAACGATCTGGTCGAGCGGCACGAAATCCTGCGAACCGTCCTGCCCTATGCTCTGGACGGTCCCATTCAGCGCATCCTGCCCATGGAGTCCGCGCGGCCGGATTTCCGCGTCGTGGACGTCCTTGACAGCGAAACCATCGATAGAACCATCGATTCCGAGCTGCAACGCGGCTTCGACCTCACCACCGAACCACCTCTGCGCATCCGGCTCTACCGCTCGAGCCCGGAGCATCACGTCCTACTCGGCGTACTTCACCACGCCGCCGGCGACGGCGAATCCCTGGCCGTACTCCAGCGGGACCTGCTCACCGCCTACCGTGCGCGTGCTACCGGGCAAGCACCCCATTGGCGCACTCCGGCAACACAGTTCGCGGACTACACCCTGTGGGTGAGGCAAACGCTCGACGCCGCCGGCGCGCACGGGGGCCTGCTGACCCGGCAGGCGCGCTACTGGCGCACCGCACTCGACGGTCTGCCACCACATCCGGTGCTGCCCACCGATCGCCCGCGCGCCGAGCGTCGGGAGAACATCGCGGCAGCCGTCCCCGTCCACCTCGACGCCGCCACCCACCGCGCCCTCGCCCGCACCGCTCGTACCCACCGGGCCAGCATCTACATGCTCGTCCACACCGCCCTCGCTCTCGCCCTGCACGACCGGGGCGCGGGCCCCGACCTGCCCATCGGCGTCGCCCTGAGCGCCCGCGACGCCGAGGGCCTGCAGGACCTGGTCGGCTGCGTAGTCGACACCGCGATCGTCCGCGTCGACCTCTCCGGCGACCCGCCCCACTCCGACCTCGTCCAACAGGTCCGCGAACGCGTCCTCGCCGCCTACGACAACAAGGAGTTCCCGTTCGACAACCTCGTCGAACTCCTCAACCCACCCCGCTCCCGAACCCACCACCCGCTTTTTCAAGTCATGGTCACCTACCTTCGCGGAGCCGAAATCGCCACAGCCGGAGCCGAACTGACCATCCGCCACCGCCCGGTCCCGGTCCGCCACACCCCTTGGGAACTCCTACTCAACCTGCGTGAGGAGTACACCCCCGACGGCGACCAGGCCGGGATCCACGGCGAAATGATCTACGCCGCCGAACTTTTCGACCATCCTACCGTCGAATCCATTGTCACCGCCATGACCACCGCCCTGGAGACGCTGGGTACCGAACCGGCGGGCACCGCTCACCCGCACCACCGGGCAGACCGCGGCGATCAGGTCCCACACCACCCCTGTGTGTAGGCCGACCGACCTGGCGCCGGACTCGGACCCGGTCGGTGAGCGTTATCGGCGGTCTTCCTTTCGTTGGATGGAACACCAGCGCCACACGACGATGGCGGCGGCCAGTGCGGCGGCGATCGGGACGTCGATGCGAATACGCTCGGGGAACCACGATGTGCGGCAGAGCAATTGGGCGACCACCGCCCCGAGCGCGGCCGAGCCGAGACCGAACCCCACCGCGAGTGCGGCCGGTGGCATACGTCGCGGCCACGTCCACCGGACTTCCCGGTATCGAAGCCACATGCCGAAAAGGAAGGCCACCATCGCAGACGTGCCCCCGATCGATGTCAGCGCGGCGAGCACCAGTTCGGGCCGCCCGGTGAGCAATCCGCCCACTCCCGCGCTGAGCGCCGGCGCCAGGTACGCGAACAGGACTTCCCGCCACAGGACGAATCTGGGCGGCACCGCCGTTGTGCTCATATGATTAGGTACCTAACTATATGTCGTAGCAAAAGCGCCGGACCGCAGGGTGTCGCACTCAGTCCGCGGTGAGCGCGCCGATGCCCCGGCCGATGCGTTCGAGTAGGTCGAGAAAGGTGGCGCGTTCCTCGGAGGTGAGCGCGCCGGCCATGGCCTGCAGGCGACCGAAATGCTCGGGAGCCATGTCGCGAAGCTGCTGGGCGCCGCGCGCGGTGAGTACCGCCACCACGCCGCGACCGTCCTCCGCCGAGGCGCGGCGGCACACCAGCCCCTGCTGTTCCAGACCGGCCATCAGTCCGGTAACCGTTGCGCGCGTGACACCGAGCACGGTCGCCAACTGCGACGGCGACAGCTCGCCGTCGGCATCCTCCAGGGCGGCGAGCAGGCGATAACGCCCGGCCGAGAGTCCGAATCGCGCGAAGTGCGCCTCGGTCGCCTGGGTGAGCCTGGCTCCTGTGGCCAGCAGCCGCACCGCGACGAGGACGACCCGCGGGTCGATCTCGTCTTCGAGTGCGTAGCGCTGGATCTGTGACCGCGCCTGCTCCAGTGTGGGAGCCGCAAGGGCATCATCCGGATCCGTCGCCATGGACTTAATATGGCACCTAACTATCTGTTCCGTCAAAGTCGAAACGAGATCGCCATGGCTCCCTCTCTCGCCGGTGTGCATCATCTGAAGCTGCCGGTATCCGATCTATCGGCCGGCATCGCCTGGTTCGAGACCGCGCTCGGTGCGAGGAGGCTGGAGAAGTTCGACCATTGCCACCCCGACGGCACCCTGTTCGGCGTCATCATGATGTTGCCCGGTGTGGCGATTCCGGTGGAGTTGCGCCTGAATCCGCTGGCGGCCACCGCGATAGCGGGCTTCGATCCGATCACCTTCGGCGTCGACGGGGTCGAGGGATTGCGGCGGTGGGCGGCCCATCTGGACGAGGTCGGCGTCGAGCATTCACCCATCATCACCGGATTCATCGGACACCTGATCGAATTCCGAACCCCCGACGGACTCTGCGTCCGGATCTATACCAACCCGCGGAACGGCTTCGCCCACGCTCACATGCGTAGTCCACGTGATTTGGTGTGACAGTGGGGGAACACGCCGGGGTTCTCCCACCTCGATCAGCACCAGATGGACGCCTACATCTGGAGGAACTTCTCCCTCGCGCCCCTGCCGACCCGGCTGGCTGTCGAATAGGCGCGACCGATCCGACACTGTCAGTTCGGCGGCCGCCCGTCTATCAGGTCCTCGGCCAATGCTCTGAGCCGGACGGCCGGTCCGCCCGTCGGGTAGATCCCGCCGACCGCGAAGGCGCCGACGATGGCGAGATGGAGTTGATCGGCGAGCCGATCGCCGTCGGTGACACCGAGCCGTGCCGTCAGCGCGCGGAGCCGCCGCGCGAGTTCGTGTTCGTGCTCGGCGCACCGCAGCCGGATACGCTCCGATTGCGCACTGCTGAATTCCGCGGCTGTGTTGACGAAAGCGCAGCCGCGGTAGCCCTCGCGCGTCGCGACGTCCTGGATCCAGGCGAGCTGGGCCTCGAGTTCGTCCCGCGCGTCGGCGTGGCGCGACGCGGTCCGGTCCCATCGGGCCCAGAACCTGTCGTCGCGCTGCTGCAGCACCGCGAGAACGAGGTCGTCCTTGGTGGGGAACCAGCGATACAGGCTCGCCTTCGCCATCCCCGCCCGCCGCACCACCTCATCGACGCCGATGGCACGCACACCGTTGTCGTAGAAGAGGTCGGTCGCGATGCCGACAAGCTTGTCGCGCACCGCGATACCACGCAGCTGTTTGGGCTTTTCGGTCACGCTCGCTCCGGTTAGTTCACCACGATCGCGGCCTTGCCGAAGCCGCGCCGGTCCTTGACCCACCGCTGGGCATCGGCGGCCTCGGTGAGATCGAACTCGGCGCCGACGACGACGCGCACCGCGCCCGAATCGACCAGCTCCGCGATGGCCGCGAGGGCCGTGGGGTCGGGTTCCACCAAGCACGAGGCCGCGCGGATACCTCGCTCCGCCGCGGCGGCCTGATATCCCTTGACCGACCATGCGGTCGACAAGGCGATCGCGCCGCCGGGCGTGACGCGGTCGAACAGTGAAGCGCCGAAATCGAATCCGACCAGATCGATCGCGGCGTCGACCTTCCCGATCGCCGTGACAGCGTCCGCATCGGTGTAGTCCACGCAGGCGTGCGCGCCCAATTCGCGCAGTGCGGCATGATGATCGGGACGCACCAGGGCGGTGACCGTGGCTCCCCGTGCGACCGCCAACTGCACCGCGAGGTGACCCACGCCGCCGGAGGCCCCACTGATCAGAACGTGCTGACCGGCGCGTACCCCGGCAGCGTCCAGCATCTGCCAGGCCGTCAGCGCGGCCATCGGCAAGCACGCCGCCTCCGCGAAGGAAGCCGACTTCGGCATCGGCACAAGCTGATACGCGGGCACGGTCATGTACTCGGCATACGTGCCCGCGGGATAGGGGAACCAGGCCAGACCGTAGAGGCGGTCGCCCACGGCATAGCGAGTTACTCCGTAGCCGACCGCATCCACCACACCGGCGACGTCCCACCCGGGAATGCAGGGCAGCCGCATGGACTGCTCGTAGCCGGAATTGTTGCCGGTGTGCATGTCGATCGGGTTCACGCTGGTCGCCCGCACCGCGATGCGGACTTCGCCCGCGGCGGGCTCCGGCCGTTCGACGTCGGCGATCTCCAGTGGCGATCCCCAGTTCTCGTGCCGAGCCGCGCGCATGGTGGTAGTGCTCGGCCGGCGAGCGCCGACGATCATGACGCCCGCACCAGGGCGCTCGCGTCGACGCCGCACTGACGGGCGACCCCGGCGACATCGAAGTGGAAGCTCTCCCAGCTCACCCGGCCGTCCAGGAAGCGGAACAGAATGAAGACCGGCACCGAGACCCGATTGCCGTTCGGCACTGCGCCATTGAAGGTGAACGCCGGAGTGAAGGCGATCTCGCCCCAGCAGCACAGCGTCTCGTCATCGAGTCCGTGGCCATCCAGCCGGACCTCGTAGTCGGGCGCGAACGCGAACCATCCCGTGATCGCGCCCTCGACCTCGGCCCCGGCGTAATGGGATCCGAGCGACGGCGATTCGAGCACGGCGTCCGGGTGGTATACGGCCATTGTGGCCGCCACGTCCTGTCGGCTTTTCGCCTGTGCCAATCGTTCGACGATCTGGACGGCTTCCCGCGCGTCCAGTGCCTGCGAAACCATGTTCGACTCGCCTCCATCGGGCCAAGATCGAGACTGATCTGTCTCGATTTCAAGGTACCGGCGGGGCCGCGCTCGCGTCAAGCCGGGCGTGCGCCGAGCGGCTTCGGACGGTGCTTTGCATGCCGATCACGCCGCCCGGATTCATTGGGGCCCAACGCCTCTCGCGGAATCGAGCAGGCACGCTCGACGCGGGCCGCAGGTTCCTGACCTGCGGCCTTTGTCATTTCATGCCGCTATACCGCAGCGCTGGAGGTGAGCTTCGCCCGGCGCAGGGCGCGCAGTTCGTCCGCGCGGGGGTCGGCTACCTCATGGGATTCCGGGGCGTCGAAGACACGGACGGCGCGGGTGGTGGTGTCGAAGCGGGACCAGCCCGGATCGCCGTGGGTGGCGAAGCGCACCCAGGCGCGATGCACCTCGTCGGCCAGGGGTTGCGGTGGGTTCGGGCCGATCAGGGTGTGGGCGGCGGCGAGTTGGTCGAAGGCGAAAGGGATCTCGATGACATGGCAGGCGCCCAGGTCGGCGATGGTTGAGCGCCAGGCGAATTCGTAGACGTAGGCCGGGTTGCCCGCTGCGGCGGTGGATTCCGCGATGCGCATGGCGTCATCGCGGAAGACCAGGTCGGTGAGGACCGCGGCGAACACGTCCGCGGGTGTGGCGTTCGGGCGGTTGGCGGCGTAGCGCTCGGCGACCGACGGATCCAGGCCGTAGCGTGCGAGGAAATGCGGCAGCGTCTGCTCGGTGATTCCGGCGGCGAGACCGGAGGGGAAGGTGAAGAATCGGAATTCCTCGGCGGTCCATCCGGTGAGCAGGGGCACGGTCCGATGCGGTTGGGCGGCAAGGATATCCGTCGGACGGTCCGGGATCACATCGCCGTCGATCATCGGGAAGAAGCTCATGATGCCGAGTCCGTTGGCGACGATCGACGCACCCCAGCGGTCCGGATCCGGGTCGGTCATCAGCGCCAGGGCGAGTGCATCCTGGGCGCTGCGCAGCTCCTCCGGTCCGAGCCGGCCGAAGGCGGACGCCGTCGGTTCGATGCCGAGCAGATCGGCCAGCTGCCGCGCCACCTTGCCCGCGTCCTCCGCGGTGGCGACCGCGGAACCGTTGGCGCTCTGTGCGATAGCGCGCCGGAACAGCCCGCGTGCCCGCGGTGACGCGAGCAGCGCCACCACACTCATCCCGCCCGCGGATTCGCCGAAGACCGTGACATTGCCGGGATCGCCGCCGAAGGACGCGATGTTCTCGCGCACCCACTCCAATGCGGAGATCTGGTCGCGCAGACCACGATTCGACGCGGATCCCGGAACGGCGGCGAACCCGGAGATGCCGAGCCGATAATTGATCGACACCACCACGACGCCGTCGCGCGCGAAGGCGGTGCCGTCGTAGATACGCCTGGCGTTCGACCCGCGGACGAACGCCCCACCGTGAATCCACACCAGCACCGGCAGACCGGACCCCGTGTGATCGGGGGTCCACACATTGACGTTCAGATACTCGTCACCGGGGATCCCGTCGCTGCCGATGAGGGCGTGAATCGGTGCCGGATACGGGGATTGCACACAGGTGGGTCCGAATTCGAGGGCTTCGCGCACCCCGGACCAGGCCTCGACCGGTCGTGGGGCTTCGAACCGGGCGGGCCCGATCGGTGCTGCCGCGTAAGGGATGCCGAGGAATCGGGTGACGCCGCCCTCGCGCGTGCCCAGAACCTTGCCGCCGGTGACGGACACGATTTCTGCCATCTGAACTCCTTCGCCGACTTCAACTATCGCGCAGCGTTCGCTGGGGGGAGCCGATTCCGGCGGTCTTGTCTTGCGGACCGCTGTTCCGGTTATCGGACCACGCACCGAACGACTCGCCTCCCCGGAATCGGGGAAGCGGTCTCCGTGGACGTCAGAGCAGTGCGGGGTCGCTCCGGAGCGGCTTCCCCGTCCGAATAGGCTCGGCGGGGGCTGCGCGCCGGCCCCTGCCTGTCCGGACTGGATCCTTCCGCTGCCACAGCACCAGCCCGTCTCGGTCACCAACGCGGCCACGCGCGCGCTCGCCGAGGGCGGTCGCTGGCCCGGCCGCTGTTGAGCCTGGCGTGGTCGCTGGGCGCGCCGTGTGTGGCCGCGGTCGGCTATCGGCGCGCGAGCCGCCGCCGAGAACCCAAGGTGGTGGCGATCCCCTCGCCCGGTGCGGGAAACAATCCGCGGATCGGGCATACCCGTGGTTACGATCGGGGTATCGGGGCCCAACTCGTCAGGGCAAGTGAGCGGGGCATGGTCGAACGAAATAGCGACGGTACGCAGCCTGACCTGCGGATAGGGGTCGCCGAGGAACTCGCCGCGGCCGGGCTCGACGATGCCCTGGAGATCGGGCGGGGTGGTTTCGGGGTCGTCTACCGGTGTCACGAGCATTCGCTGGATCGGCTGGTCGCGGTGAAAGTGCTCGATACGCGGTCGAGCGGGGATGAGCGGGCACGGTTTCTCCGCGAACAGCGGGCGCTGGGCCGGTTCGGCGGGCATCCGCACATCGTCCAGGTGCTGTCCGCCGACGTCACCGTCACCGGGCGGCCGTATCTGGTCATGCCGTTCTATGCGCTCGGGTCGCTGCAATCGCGGATTCGGGAGCGGGGACCGCTGTCGTGGCAGGAGGTGCTGTCGGTCGGGGTGAAGATCGCCGGTGCGCTGGCGGCCGCGCACGGGCACGGGATCGTGCATCGCGATGTGAATCCGGCCAATATCCTGCAGTCCGACTATGGCGAGCCGTTGCTGAGCGATTTCGGAATCGCCCGCATCAGTGGGGCCTTCGAGACCGGGTCCGGACTCATCGCCGGCACACCGGCGTTCACCGCGCCCGAGGTGCTGCGGGGCGCCGAACCGGCCGAGGCCGCGGACATCTACGGATTGGGCGCCACACTGTTCTGCCTGCTCACCGGGCACGCCGCCTTCGAACGCCGCGAGGGCGAGTCGATGGTCGCACAATTCGTCCGGATCACCTCCGAGCCGGTGCCCGACCTGCGGCAGAGTGATGTGCCGGCGGCGCTGAGCTCGGCGCTGGAAACCGCTATGGCACACGATCCTTCGGACCGGCCGGAGACGGCCCGGGAGTTCGGTGACCGGCTGCGCAAAATCGAATTCGCCTCCGGGCTCGTGGTCGACTCGATGGCGCTGCCGACCGATGTCGAAGCCCAGACGGTCACACCGCCGGTTCCCGTCCCGCGGCCGCGTTCGAGCCCGGCGCCGACGCCGTCCACTCGGTACCGTCCGCCGAGCTCGCCGCGGCAGCCGGTACTGCGCGGCCGCCTGCTCGACCGGCTGCGGGAAGGGCAGGGCCGGCGGCTGGTATTGATCCACGGACCCGTCGGATTCGGGAAGAGCACGCTGGCCGCGGAATGGGTGGATGTGCTCGCCGCCGAGGGCGTTCGAGCGGCCTGGCTCAGCGTGGACGATGATGACGACAATGTCGTCTGGTTCCTGACCCATGTGGTGGAGGCGATCCGCTACGCCCATCCGGGTGTGGCCGCGGATCTGGAACAGCTGCTCGAGGAGCATGCCAGTGATGCCGCGCGGCACGTCATGACCACCCTCATCGACGAGATCCACAACAGCGGCCAGAACGTGGCGCTCGTGATCGACGACTGGCACCGGGTGACCAGCGCCGCGACCGTGGCCGCGATGGAATTCCTGCTCGACCACGGCTGCCATCACCTGCGGGTGATCGTCACCAGCCGCAGCCGCACCGGACTTCCGCTGGGGCGCATGCGGGTTCGCGACGAGCTCACCGAGATCGACGAGTCCGCACTGCGATTCGACGACTCGGAAACCGCGGCATTCTTCGCCGACACCAGCGGGCTGACCCTCGCCGCGGACGAGGTCGAGCGATTGCGCGAATCCACCGAAGGGTGGGCGGCGGCACTGCAACTGGCCTCGATGTCGCTGCGTGGCCGCGACGATCCGGGCGCGTACATCGATCAGATCTCGGGACGGCACTACGCCATCGGGGAGTACCTGATGGAGAACGTCGTCGACACCCTCGAACCCGAACTGCTCGAATTCGTCATGCGGACATCGGTTCCGGTGCGTATCAACGGTGACCTCGCCGAGGCGCTGACCGGCGTGAGCAACGGCCAGGACATGCTCGAACAGGTGCGGCAGCGGGATCTGTTCCTGCGCAGCATCGATGACGATCTGCGCTGGTTCCGCTACCACTCGCTGTTCGCCGACTTCCTGCGCGAGCGGCTGATCCGGCAGCACCCGGGACTGCTCGAGGAACTGCACTTCACCGCTGCGCAGTGGTTCGAGGCCCACGACATGCTCACCGAGGCCGTCGATCACCTGCTCGCCGCGGGCGAACCCCAGCGGGCCTGCCGGCTGGTCGCCGAGCACGCCGGGCAATTGATAGAGCAGTCGCGCATGGGGACGCTGCTCGGGCTGGCGGCCAAACTGCCAGGCTCGCTCACCGCGTCGAATCCGCAACTGCAGGTACACATCGCGTGGGCGAACGTCGCCGTACAGCGGCCGGCCGCCGCGGAGACCGCATTGGAACGCGCCGAGAAGGCGCTCGCGCTGGCCCGCGACCACGATGGCGAATCCGCCGACCTCGAGCTCGAGATGAAGCTGGTGCGCATCGGCCTGGCGCTCGCCACCGACCAGACGGCGGAACTGGCGCCGGAACTCGCGCAGGCACGGGATTCGGTGCGGCCCTTCCTGGCCCACGGGCTGGCAGTGGGGGCGATGATCTCGGCGCTGTATCGCTTCGACTTCGCCGAGGTGCACAGCTGGTATCGCTGGATCGAACCGTACCGCGACCGGGCGCGCGGACCGTTCGGCGCGGTGTACTGCGACTGTGTCGACGGGAGCGCCGCCAGCGAACAGCTCGATGTCGGCACTGCCGAGTCCCGGTTCCGCACCGCGCTCGGTCAGGCGCTGCAGACGGGCACGAAATCGCAGGCCACCCGGCTCGCCAGCGCGCTGCTCGGCGAATTGCTGTACGAGAAAGGCCAATTCATCGAGGCCGAGGAACTGCTCGCGGGCGGGCTCGGCGTCGAAGGCGGGGCGGTCGAGTTCCAGATGGCGGGCTACGGCACCGCCGCCCGCCTGGCCGCGGTGCGCGGCGATATCGACGCCATGAACGAGCGATTGGACGAGGGAGCCAAGCTCGCGGCGAACATGAACCTGCCGCGGCTGGCAGCCCGCATGATCAACGAACGCATTCGACTGGGTCTGCCGATCACCGACACCGACCGCCGCGACCTCGAACATCTCGAACCGTATACCGCCCACCCCGATGCTCCCACCGCGGTGGCCGCGGAACTGGCCCACGACTCGGCCATCCGGCTACTCCTCGGCAAGGGCACCTCGACAGCGGCCGAACAGGCATGCCGGCAGGCGCAGCGCCTCGTCGACGTGATCTCCACCCAGAACCGCCCTCGCGCGCTCACGAATGCCGAACTTCTGTACGGCTGCTGCCTGTCGGCCGCCGGCCGGACCGCGGACGCCGCGACGTTCCTCGAGCCGACCCTGACCCGCTGCGCCGAACAAGGCCTGGTGCGCCTTGTCGTCGACACCGGTGCGCAGCTGCAACCGGTAATCGGAACCCTGTACGGCGCAACGACATCAGCCCAGCAGCTGATTCGAGCCTTCCTCCGTCAGGTGCTCACCGAGTTCGAAGACGTACCGCTCCACCGCAACAACTCACCTGAAAACGGTTGACACGGTACCGGGTCGGCTTCGCGAGGGAATCGCAGGTCCGCACCCCCGGGCTCGGCGTTGGGGTCGGAAATCCGGGTGAGTCCGGAGTTCGGCGCGGTCGGCATCCAGCGATCGGCCGGTCGTCTGTGCGTGCGATTCCAAGGCTTGGCACGCCGAGGGAGCGGGATTGGCGGGGGATTCGCGCGAACTTGTGGCAACCTTGCCGGGGCTTCAGCGAAGGCTGAGATTGCGGATCGAGGAGTGGCGCATGGCGAAGATGGGTAGGCGGAAGCGGTCTCGGCTCATCACCCAGGGGATGATCACTTCCGGGAAGACGGTGGGGGCTGCCGTCGTGGAGTCTGCGGAGGCGGTGGTTTCGCGGGTCGCGGAGCCGATCGACGCGGACGGCCCGGTCGCGGTTGTCGCGGAGATCTCGGAGCCCGTTGCCGCGGGCGCGCCGGATATCAAGGCACTGGCCGAGCGGGTGAAGGCGCGGCGGCGTGAGAACGGGTGGACGCAGGCCGAGGTGGCCAAGAAGGGTGGGCCGTCGGCCGGGGTGATCAGTCAGATCGAGCGGTGCCTGGTCGAGGCGCCCGCGGGGGACGTGCTGGGCAAGCTGGATGCGGCGCTCGAGTGGGTGGCGGGGACGGCGGACGGCATTCTGCGCGGGGCGCCGGCCGGAATGGCGGGTGCCGGAAAGTAGTTGCGACAGCAGGCCCCGATCGGATCGTCGATCGGGGCCTTGCCGTACTACGTGTGGGCCGCGCCGTCGATGCGGATTTCGGTGCCGCTGATGAAGCGGCCGTCGTCGGAGACCAGCATGGCGATGACGCCGGCCACGTTCTCGGGGCCGGCCAGTTCGGCCGGATTGTCCTGGGGGAGAACGGCGATCAGGCGGCCGAACAGCGACCAGTCGGCGTCCTGGGGGAGATAGCCGGGGGTGGCGTCGGTGATGCCGGACTTGATGCCGCCGGGGGCGACGCTCACCGCGCGCAGGCCCTGCTTGCCGTATTCGAGGGCCAGGACGTGGGTCAGGGTCTGGATCCCGCCCTTGCTGGCGGAGTACGCGGCCATGTACGGGTGGGCGAAGTTCGCCGAGGTCGAGCTGAAGTTGACGACCGTGCTGCGCGGGTTGGCGAGCAGTGCGGGCAGGGCCTCGCGGATCACCAGGAAGGTGCCGGTGAGGTTGACGCTGATGATCTGGTTCCACAGGTCCAGCGATGTCTCGTGGGTGTGGGCCGCGCGCAGAATTCCCGCCGCGTTGACCACCGCGTCCAGTCCGCCGAGGGCGTCGATGGCGGTGCGCACGCCCGCGACCACCTCGGACTCCACGCCGATATTCATCTCGACGGTGGTCAGCCGCGCGGCGGTGCCCGCCTCGGCGGCCTGCTTGCGGGTCAGGGCGAGGCCCTCGGCATTGACGTCGGCGCCGGCGACGACCGCGCCTTCGGACAGCAGACGGAGGACGGTGGCCTGGCCGATACCGGATCCGGCGCCGGTCACCAGAATGCGGCGCTGCTCGAGACGGTTCATGGATCACTTCCTGATCGGTGGAACAGTTTCTGACACGATATGCCGAAAATGGCACGCCGCGCCATCAAACGTCTTCGACCTCGGTACAGTTCCCCGGGTGACGAGCGAGCGAAACCGTGCCGGACGCCCGGCGCTCAGCGAGACCCGCCGTGCGGCCACACGCCGGGAGGTGGCGCTGGTGGCGGCCCATCTCTTCATCGAAAACGGTTATGCCGCAACGACCGTGGACGAGATCGCGGCGGCCGCCGGGATGGGGCTGCGCACGTTCTACCGGTATTTCGCCGGGAAGGAGGACGTCGTCGCGCCGCTGCTCGCCATCGGAACTCAGGCCTGGGCCGACGAACTCGCCGGCTGCCCGCCCGAACTGTCGCTGCGGGAAGCCCTGAGCCGCTCGTATCGCACCGCCACGGTCGGCACCCTCGCGATCGAGGGCATCGCCGAGAGCCGCCTGCGCCCGCTGGTCCGGGCCGCAACTCAACTGCCCGCTCTGCGTGCGACCTGGCTGCGCGTTCAATACGACTGTGAAACCCAGCTCATCCCGATCATCGCCGCCCGCACCGGCCGCCCCGCCGACGACCTGGACGTCGCACTCGCCGCCGCCATGGCCAATACCGCCGTCCGCCTGGCGACCGAACTCTGGGCGGCGGGGGAGGCGTCCGGTTCCGCCGCCGACGTCGTCGACACCTGCCTCGCGCGCCTCGCCGCCCACAGCTTGCTCTAGCACCCGCCGCCATGCGCCTCGGCTACTGGCGGCCGGGTCCCGGCAGGATGGTCGTCGATGCCGACGACTACTCGGGTCATCGCGTCCACGCGTGGTTCGGCTCGACCCGAGGTCGTTTCCCTTGCTGGAGAGCGGTTTCGGCTGGGTTCGGGAACAGCTCTACGACCGCTGAGCGTCGGCCGGGGTGGCGCGCAGGCCGTCGAGGGTCACCGAGATCAGGCGTTCGGCGGCATCGGGTGTGGTCTCGCAGGCGACGCCCAGCCCGTGCCCGAGCCTGATCAGATCGCGCGGCTCGATGTCGGTGCGGATCGTGCCCGCGTCCCGCGCCGCCTGCACCAGTAGGGAAGCCGCCTCGGTGATCGCCACGCGGCACAGCGTGAAGGTCGGCGTGTTGTGGTCCATGCCCGCCTTCAGGGTGGTGGCGAGGACGCGATTGGCCATCACCCACTCCACCTGTTCGCGCAGCCAGTATTCGAAAGCCGTTCCGGCCGTGTGGGTTTCGAGGAGGTCGTGGGCGCGTTGGCTCAAATGCTCGATGCTGGAACGGTAGACGGCCTCGATCAGCACCTCGCGATTGGGGAAGTGCCGATACAGGGTGCCGATCCCGACCCCCGCCCGGCGCGCGATCTCCTCGAGCGGCGCCTCGGGGCCCAGTTCGGTGAAGGCCTGCTGGGCGGTGGTCACGATCCGCTCATAGTTGCGGCGCGCGTCGGCGCGCATCGGCTTTCCGGTCGACGGTGCTTCCACGAACCCTCCACTAGAAACGGATGGACCCTCCGGTTAGACTTGCACAAATGGAGGAACCCTCCATATGATAACTCCATCGGAAACGGAGGCTTCCTCCGTTTGTATCCCATTCGATGGAGCATTCTTTGTCGACCACTCTTCCTTCGAACGCTGCCGTGCGCGTGCCGGCACCCGCTCGAGCCCCCGGGCTGCGGTCGGGAATCGTGCTGGCCACCCTGTTGACCTGCCAATTGATGATCGTCCTCGACATCACCGTGATGAATGTGGCGCTGCCGCGCATCCAGACCGATCTGCACTTCAGCGCCACCGGACTGTCCTGGGTGATGAACTCCTACAGCCTGGCCTTCGGCGGATTACTGCTGCTCGGCGGGCGCGCCGGTGACCTGTTCGGCCGCCGCAACCTGTTCATCGCCGGCGCCACCCTGTTCACCCTGGCCTCGCTCGCGGGCGGGCTGGCGCCCTCCGCCGGCTGGCTGCTCGCCGCGCGCGTCGTGCAGGGCATCGGCGGGGCAATGGCCGGACCCAACACACTCGCCCTGCTGACCACCACCTTCAGTGATCCGAAAGCCCGGATGCGCGTACTCGCGCTGTTCTCCGGAATGTCCAGTGCCGGTTTCGCTATCGGCCTCATCGTCGGCGGGCTGCTGACCGAATGGCTGAGCTGGCGCTCGGTGCTCTTCATCAATGTGCCGTTCGGGTTGATCGTCGTGGTGCTGGCACTGCGCTACCTGCCCAGGGCCGAACGTCAGCCGGCCCACCTCGACCTGCCCGGCGCGCTGACCGCCACCACCGGTGTGGCCGCTCTCGTCTACGGCTTCATCAACGCCGCCTCGGACGGCTGGGAGACTGCCACCACCGACATCTGCCTGGCGGCCGGCGCGATCCTGATCGCCGCGTTCCTCGCCATCGAATCCCGTGCGGCCCAACCGCTGCTGCCGCTGCGGCTGTTCGCCGACCGCAATCGTGCCACCGCCTACGCGAACATGTTCCTGGCGCCGATGGCGGGCATGTCGATGTTCTTCTTCCTCACCCAGTTTCTGCAGGACGTGCTCGGATTGAGCGCGCTGGCAACCGGTTTCGCCTTTCTGCCCACCGCCCTGCTGATGTTCACCATGATCCGGCTGATCCCGCGCCTGCTGCCCCGCTTCGGCCCGAAACCGGTGACCGTCACCGGCGCGGCCCTGATGGTGGCCGGCCTGGTCCTGCTCACCCAGCTGACAGCCGACAGCGGCTACTTCCCGCTCCTGTTCATCGCCATGATCCTGATGGGATGCGGTATCGGCCTGGCGGTTTCGCCCCTGAACGTCATCATCATGTCGAATGTCGACACCCACGAGGCGGGCGCGGCCGGCGGCGCACTGCAAACCCTCCAGCAGACCGGCGCCTCCCTCGGCCTGGCCATCCTGGTCACGGTCTTCGGCACCGCTTCCCGCGATGCGGGCGGCTCGCTCCAGCACGCGCTGGTCGGCGGCATGACCACCGCCTTCGCGGCCGCCGCCGCCATCGCGGCCCTGACCTTCGTCGTCGCCCTCACCTTCCGGGCCGTCGGTCCGGTGACCGCAGCGGCCCGGCGCGGCTAGTCCCGGCGATATCCACGTCCGGGCAGGTCACCGGCGTGCGGTAAAGGGTTTCATTGAACGATCGGCCCACCACGATTCGTGGTGGGCCGATCGTCGTCTACTGAATCCCGTTGCCCCACACCGAGGTCAGCCACACCTGCCGGACGGTGGCCATGCTGCGGGCGGCCGCCGCGATGACGCCGGCCCCGTCGACCTCGGCCGGATCGGATATCAGCCGGGCCGCTACGGAATCGAGCACCAGCGCTGAACAGCATCCGGAGAGTTCCGTAATCGGTTCACCGTGACCGCCTTTCCGGGTGCTGTCGCTTCTCGTCGCGCTCCTCATTCACTCGCGTGCGCGGTTGGGCCCGGGATGGCAGGATCGGGATGGTGAGTGAGCCGGTGCACCCCAACGACATTCGGATCTCCGATGCCGAAAGAAAGAAGCTCGAGGAGACGCTGCGCCGCGCTGTGGACGCCGGCGTGCTCGATCTCGGTGAGTTCGACAGCCGGGTGCAGTCGATCTGGCAGGCTCGTACCCGGGGCGAGCTGGCCAAGGTGTCCGCTGATCTGCCCGAGATCAAAGAGCCGGGGCCATCGGGCGGGCGGATCGCCATGACGGTGCTGACCATTGTGTGGTTGTCGCTCAGCGGGCTGAACTTGATCGTGTGGCTGTTGCTGGGTGTCACGCTGGAGTGGTTCTATCCGTGGTGGGTGTGGGTGCTGGTGCCGCCGGGGGCGGTGCTGGGGACCTTGTGGGCGTGTGGAATCGGGCGGAAGTCGGGCGGATCACCCCGCTGAGCCCCCGATCGGCGACAATGTCGGCAACAAGAACGACAGCGCCGGTACGGAATTGGGGTCGGAGAGTGACGGATCGTTACCGCAGCATCATCGATGTCCACATCGTCCTGTGGCGCGATGGCCTGGTTCTGCTCGGCGAGCGCGCGAACACGGGCTACGGTGACGGCTGGCTGAATCTACCCAGCGGCCACCTCGAGGACGGCGAATCGGTGGTGGACGGCGTGATCCGTGAAGCCATGGAAGAAATCGGAATCACCATCGATCCTGCCGATCTGCGCTTCGCACACGTACTCCACCACCGTGGCGAGTCCGGGGCCGCCCGCATCGGCTTCTTCTTCGAAGCGCTCCGCTGGACCGGAGAGCCGGTGAACATGGAGCCCCACAAATGCGCCGGCCTGCTCTGGGCCGACCCGAATGCCCTGCCGCCCAATATCATCCCCTACCAGGCCGCGGGCGTCCGCAACTGCCACCTCGGCACTTCCTTCGCCCTGCACGGGTGGGAATGACCCGCCCGTCAGCTCTCCTGTGGGGCCGGGGTGCGCAGGTGCCGACTCGTGTCGCCCGTCAGCGTGATCTGCACCTGGCGCTCGGCGAACCGCCACTGCCCGGCACTGCGCTCGAAGCGGTCCCGGTAGCGGCCGGCCGCCACCGGCTGCAAGGGCAGGTCCGGCGTGGCCTGGAAAACCGTGAAATAGGAACGCGCCGTGGCGGTATCGGCATCCTCGTCGAATTCGACGGCGATGTTCGTGGTGACGTGATGGGTGCGCGGCGTTCCGTCCTCGTACATGATCACCATGCCCCGGAACATCTTCTCGATGCGCTCACTCCCCGCGACCGACCCACTACTGCCGCCGAACACACCGTGCGCGAACAACGCACCCACTCCAGCGAAATCCCCACTATCGACCAACTCGGCATACTTCGCGATCAAGTTCGTCACGGCAGTTGTATCAGCGGCTGAGCTCATGCCATCCGAGAGTAGGCCACAGCCACCCCGCTCACGGTGCCTGCGCGTCGATCGACCGTCCTGGGTATGACGTGGGGCGGCCTCGTGGCGCCCGCGGGCGCCACGAGATTACTCGACCGAAGCTGATCGATCGAAAAGTTGTGTGAAACACAAAGATTTCACTGTCTTGCCGGACCGGTAGTGGGACAGTGGGGTATGGCCTCCGGAGGTTTGCTCTCGTGATGCGCGGCCGGGGTGGCGAGCCGTGACGATGTTCGTCGGGACATCGGGGTGGCAGTACGCCGACTGGCGGGAGCTGGTGTACCCGCGAGGGCTCGGGCAGCGGCGGTGGCTCGAGGTGTACGCGCGGGCGTTCGGGGCCGTGGAGTTGAACGCGGCCTTCTATCGGCCGGTGGCGCGGACGACCTTCGAGGGATGGCACGGGCGGACGCCGGAGGATTTCGTGATGGCGGTGAAGGCCAGTCAGGTGATCACCCACTATCGCCGGCTGCGGGACGTCGAAGTCCCGCTGGAGCGGATGATCGATGCGGCGCGCGGACTGGGGAATCGGTTGGGGCCGATACTGATTCAGCTGCCGCCCACCCTGCCCGCCGAACCCGAGCGGCTCGACCGGGTGCTCGGGCTGATCCCCGCCGAGCTGCGCGTGGCGGTCGAGCCGCGCCACGAGAGCTGGTGGGACGACCGGGTCCGGGCCGTGCTCGAAGCGCACCGTGCGGCACTGTGCTGGGCCGACCGGCTCGGGCGGCCGATCACGCCGCTGTGGCGCACGGCCGACTGGGCCTACGTCCGTTTCCATGAAGGTCGCGGCCGGTCCGCGCCTCGCTACCCGGAACGCGTTCTGGCCGAATGGGTCCGGCGCATCGAGGACACGTGGGATCGGAATCTCGACGCCTATGTCTTCTTCAACAACGATGCCGGTGGCGCGGCCGTCCGCGATGCGATCCGGATCGGTGAGCTGGTCCGTGCCGCGGGACGGCCGGTAGCCCGCACGCCCGATCGACTCCCGCTGGCGCCGTGACGCCCGGCATCAGCGCGGCGGCGGGGCCGGGCTGATACGCCGGGTGCCGGGTGCCGGGTGTCGACGGTGATCCCCGGCAGTTCCTGGGTCGGTTCGTCGAGTTCGCGGCGCAGCTGGGCGAGGAAGTCGGGTGATCCGGACGCTGAACCCGGTTGCGGCTCAGGCCGGATCGAATCCGGCGAGCCGCGCGGCATGCAAGGCTATGTACAGCTCGGCGGCGGCTTTCGGGTCCGAGCACCGGCGATCGGTCAGCGTCTCGATCCGCCGCAGCCGGTAGTGAATGGTGTTGCGGTGGTAGTGGAGCCGTTGCGCCACTTCGGTATTGGAGCCACCGCATTCGAACCACAGCTCGAGGGTGTCGAGGAGGGTGTCGCGTTCCTCCGGCGGCAGTTCGAGTACCGGGCCCAGGACATCGTCCGCCAATTCCCGGGACGCCGTGGGCGCATGCGCGAGGACGAGGGGGATCGGCGTGCTGCCGTACGCGGTCACGGTCGGGCTGCCGGGTGGCGCGCACCGCCCCGCGAGTTCGGCCTCGCGCAGGGCGGTCCCCGCGGATCCCGGCGTCGGGAAGGGACGGCTCACCCCGATTCGCCCGGTCGCATGGGCGCGCAGGCGCGACAGCACCCGTTCGTGCGAGCGTGCGGTGGCCACATTGAGCAGCCCGATCCGCGCGCCCGGCTCGGTGAGCCAGATCGACTCGACGAAGTCGGCCCGCAGCCGATCCTCGATCCCGAACAGCGGTTCGATTGCGCCGGAATCGGTTTCGGCGTGCACGACGACGAAACTGCCCAGTGGCGGCAGGTGCAGGGCCCGGGCGATGTCGCGCTGGGTGGGATCGTCCGCCTCGCCGTCGAACAGCCGCCGCAGCATGGCGCGACGCTCCACGTCGTGGCGGCGGACCCGCTCGGTGAGGTAGTCGGCGTACGCGTCGGCGGCGGCTCCGGAATAGTCGTCGAGGAGCCGCCACATCTCCGAGCCGAGCTGCGGCAGCGCGTCCAGATTCGTCCCCCGCGCCGTGACGAGCGCGCGTTCCCACAGCAGCCGTCCCGCCAGCCGGTACGCGTGCAGCACCGCCGCGATCGGCACGCCCAGTTCCGCCTTGACCCGGCCCACCACGGTCGCCGGTTGCAGCCGCCGCCCGGCGCTCCCGGAGAGTTGTTCGAGCAGGGCGGCCAGATTGTCGCGGACGACGAGGTGCAGCTGCGCCTCGGTGAGGGCGGCCTCCGCGTAGGCGTTCTCGCCGGTGAGGATGCGGCCGACGAGTTCGGTGGTGAGGTCGTCGACCTCGACGAGCAGGGTGCGCGCTACCGCGGTCGAACCGCTCGGTGCTACCACGGTCGAACCGGTCGGCGGCACTGCGGTGGAGCCGTTGCGCGGCGGGCCGGTGAGCGCTGTCATGGATTCGATAGTAGGCACTTGCTCTCGACGCCTACTGTGCTCCAGCACAGTCGGCCGGGCGGCATCGGCAAACCCGCGCACATGGTGGGCGGATGCACCTGACCCGCAGTATCGACACCGACAGCGACAGTGACCCGGGTCATAGCGGACCCGGGTCGATCGATGAGGTGGAGAGAGGTGCCGACCGTGTACGACTACATCGTCGTAGGCGCGGGGTCCGCAGGATCCGTGCTGGCCAGTCGATTGTCCGAGGATCCGGCGATCCGGGTGGCCGTGATCGAGGCCGGGCCGCGGGACACCGCCGAGGAGATCCACCTGCCGGTCGCCTTCCCGTCCCTGTTCAAGAGCCCGCTGGACTGGGACTACGACACGGAACCCGAACCCCGGCTGCACAGCCGCCGCGCCTACCTGCCGCGCGGCCGCGTCCTGGGCGGATCCAGCTCCATGAACGCCATGATCTACATCCGTGGCGCCCGCGCGGACTACGACGCGTGGGCCGCGGCCGGCGCGGACGGGTGGAGCTACGACGAGGTGCTGCCGTACTTCGTGCAGGCCGAGGACAACGAGCGCGGCAAGGACGCCTACCACGGTGTGGGCGGGCCGCTGTCGGTCAGTGACAGCCGGTCGAATCATCCACTGGGCGAAGCATTCCTGCGTGCCGCCGAACAGGCCGGGCACACCCGCAACGACGATTTCAACGGCGTCACCCAGCTCGGCGTCGGCCGCTACCAGGTGACCCAGCGCAACGGCATGCGATGCAGTGCCGCGGTCGCCTACCTGCACCCGGCGCTGGAGCGGGAGAACCTGACGGTCATCACCGATGCCCTCGCGCACCGGATCGTCATCGAGAACGGCCGGGCCACCGGTGTGGTGATCGGCCGCGGCGGCAGCACCGAGACCATTCGGGCCCGGCGTGAAATCGTGCTGGCCGCAGGCGCTTACGGCTCCGCGCAGCTGTTGTTGCTGTCCGGCATCGGCCCGGCCGAACAGCTGGCGGCCTTCGGCATCGAGACCGTTCGCGATCTGCCGGTCGGGCAGAACCTCCAGGACCACCTGTCGGTGTTCCTCAATTACCGCACCGACCGCGAATCCCTGATGACCGCGCTCACGCCCGAGAACCTGGGCCTGCTTCAGGAATCCGGCCGCGGCCCGCTGACCTCGAATATCGGTGAGACCGGCGGCTTCCTCGAAACCCGTACCGGACTGGCGGGCCCGGACATCCAGTTCCACCAGGCCCCGGTTCTCTTCCACGGTGAGGGCATGGGCGCCGCGACCGAGCACGGCTACGCGTTCGGCCCCTGCCTGATCAACCCGACCAGCCGCGGCGAACTGACCCTGCGCTCGGCGGACCCGGCCACCGCGCCGCGCATCCGCCACAACTACCTCGACACCGAGGCCGACCGCGCGAGCATCATCGCCGGACTGCGCAGCGCCCTCGACATTGCCGACCAACCCGCGCTGCGCGAGCTCACCACCGGCGAATTCCTCACTCCCGCTGGTGATTCCGATGCCGAGCTGCTCGACTTCGCGGCCCGCACCGCCCAGACCCTCTACCACCCCACCTCTACCTGCGCCATCGGCTCGGTCGTGGACCCGCGCCTGCGCGTACTGGGCGTTGCGGGCCTGCGCGTCGCCGATGCCTCGGTCATGCCGTCGGTGGTACGGGGCAATACCAACGCGCCCACGATCATGATCGGCGAGAAGGCCGCCGTCATGCTCGCCGAGGACGCCGACTCGGAAGGAAGCGCATCGTGACGACCACCGCCGCGGCGAGCATCGACGCCGCCGTCTCCGCACTACGGCAGGGCGAAATCGACTGGGGCCGAACCGCGCTGCCCGCACGGCGGCAGCTGCTCGACCAGATTCACGCCAATACCGCACGCTACGCGCGGGAGTGGGTCGAGACCGCCGCCCGCATCAAGAAGCTGCCCCTGGACTCGCCGCTGCTCGGCGAGGAATGGGTGAGCGGCCCCTACTCGCTGCTCACCGGCGCGGCCGCGCTCGCGGAATCGCTGCTGGCACTGGAGCAGGGCCGCAGTCCGGTCGACGGCTACCCGATCCACGCCGCCCCCGGCGGCCGCACCGCGGTCGACGTCTTCCCGCACGGCGTCTTCGATTGGCTGTTGCTCAACGGATTCCGCGCGGAGGTCTGGACCAGGCCCGGCGTCGACGCCGAAACCGTCCGCGCCCGAGCCGGTCTGGGGCAGCTCACCCCTGCCGAGACCGGCGGTGTGGGCGTGGTCCTCGGCGCGGGCAATATCTTCTCGATCGCGCCGCTGGACGTGCTCTACCAGCTCTACGCCGACAACCGGGTGGTGGCGCTCAAGCTGAATCCGATCACCGATCCGCTGCTGCCGGTGCTGGAGAAGATCTTCGCTCCCCTGATCGAGCGCGGCTTCGTGCGCCTGCTCACCGGCGGCCCCGAGGTCGGCACGGCACTGGTGCACCACGCCGGCGTGGACGCGGTGCACATGACCGGCAGCGCGCTCACCCACGACGCCATCGTGTTCGGCACCGGTGAGGAGGGCGCGCGGAACAAGGCCGCCGGCACACCGAAACTGGACAAGCCCATCACCAGTGAACTGGGCGGCGTCTCACCCACCATCGTGATCCCTGGCCGCTGGTCCGACGCCGACCTGCGGTTCCAGGCCGAGCACCTGGCCACCCAGCGCCTGCACAACAACGGCTACAACTGCGTCGCCGCGCAGGTCGCGGTGATCTCCGCGGACTGGCCCCAGAAGGACCGGTTCCTCGCTGAACTGCGTGCCGCGCTCGAGCGGGCTCCGCAGCGTCCGGACTACTACCCGGGCTCGGCCGCCCGCGTCGACGGCGCGCGCACCTCCTATCCCGACGCCGAGCGGATCGGCGCGCGCACCCTCATCACCGGGCTGGCGCCGGACCGGGCCGAAACCGCGCTGCACACCGAGTATTTCGCCCCGGTGCTGGGCGTGCTCGAATTGGGCGGCGACGCAGCGGAATTCCTCACGCAGGCGGTGCGTGCGTCCAACGAGGAGTTCGAGGGCACCCTCGGCGTCAACATCATCGCCGACCCCGCCACCATCGACCGGCTGGGTGAGCGCTTCGACCGGGCCATCGCCGACCTGCGGTACGGCACCGTCGCCATCAACGCCTGGACCGGTCTCGGCTACCTGACCGCCCGCGCCTCGTGGGGCGCCTTCCCCGGGCACACCCTCGCCGACATCCAGAGCGGAATCGGCGTGGTACACAACGGGTTGCTGATCGCCGATCCGGAGCGCACCGTGGTCCGCGGCCCCTTCCGCCCCGCCCCGCGATCGCTGCTCCGCGGCGAGTTCGCGCTCTCCCCGAAACCGCCGTGGTTCGTCACCAATCGCACCGGCGCCACCACCCTGCGGCGACTGACCGACTTCGCGAAGCGACCCGGCGCCGCCGCACTGCCGGGCATCTTCGCCTCCGCGCTGCGCGGCTGAGCGCAGCGAACCGGGCCGGGCGCGCCACGTCCGCGCCCGGCCCGGTTCACCCGGGCCGTACCCGAGAAAGACATCTGCACAATGACTTACGACGAGCTCGACCTGCCGATGCTCAGCACCATGCAGGACGAACCGCTGTCCCTGGCCACCCTGCTGCGCTATGCGAGCACGGTGCACGCCGATGCCACCGTCCGCACCTGGACCGGCACCGAATCCCGCGTCCTGACCTACCGTGAACTGGGGGAGCAGGCGGCCCGGCTCGCCCACGCCCTGACCGCGCTGGGCATCGGCCGCGGGGATCGCGTCGGCACCTTCATGTGGAACAACAACGAGCACCTCATCGCCTACTGTGCGGTGCCCGCGATGGGGGCGGTATTGCACACCATCAATATCCGGTTGTTCCCCGAACAGCTCACCTTCGTGACCGACCACGCGGCGGACCGTGTCGTGATCGTCGACGCCTCCCTGATCCCGGTGTTCGCGCCGGTACTGCCGACCCTGCGCACCGTGCGCCACGTCATCGTCGCCAACGGTGACGCCTCGGCGCTGCCCGCACCCGAGGGCGTTACCGTCCATCGGTTCGACACCCTGCTGGCGCAGTATCCGGGCACCTTCGACTTCCCGGTCCTCGACGAGCGCTCGGCCGCCGCCATGTGCTACACCTCCGGCACCACCGGGGACCCGAAAGGTGTTGTCTACTCCCATCGTTCGAACTGGCTGCACTCCATGCAGGCCTGCACCACCGATGCCATGGGCGTGCGCGCCGGTGACCGGATGCTGGCCATCGTGCCCATGTTCCACGCCAACGCCTGGGGTCTGCCCTATGCCGCGCTCATGGCCGGGGCGTCGCTGGTGATGCCCGACCGCTTCCTGCAGCCGGAGCCGCTACTGGCGCTCATGGCCGCCGAGCGGCCGAGTTTCGCCGCGGCCGTGCCGACGGTGTGGAACGGCGTGCTGGCAGCCGTCGACGCGCAGCCGCAGGACCTGACCCATCTGCGGGCGGTCGTGGTCGGCGGTGCCGCGGTGCCGCCGCAGCTGATGCGCGCCTTCGAGGAACGGCACGGCGTGCGCATCATCCAGGCGTGGGGGATGACCGAGACCTCCCCGCTGGGCGCGCTGGCCTGGCCACCCGCGGGCCTCGACGGCGAGGCCGCCTTCGCCTACCGGATCACCCAGGGCCGCATCCCGGCCCCGGTACAGGCACGGCTCATCGGAGACGATGGCGCCGAGCTGCCCCGCGACGGAAAAGCGGTGGGAGAGCTGGAGGTTCGCGGCCCGTGGGTCACCGCCTCCTACTACTCGCCGGATGCCGCGGGAATCGGCGCCGACGCCTTCCGCGACGGCTGGCTGCGCACCGGCGACGTCGGCACCATCAGCGCCGACGGCTACCTCACCCTGGTCGACCGGGCCAAGGACATCATCAAATCCGGCGGTGAATGGATCTCTTCGGTCGATCTGGAGAACGCGCTCATGGCGCACCCCGATATCGCCGAGGCCGCCGTTTTCGGTGTGCCGGACGAGAAGTGGGACGAGCGCCCCGTCGTGGCCGCCACACTGCGCGCCGGAGCCGAACCCGATGCCGGTGCGCTCCGCGCGTTCCTGTCCGGCAAGATCGCGAAATGGCAGCTCCCCGAACGCTGGACGTTCGTCTCCGAGGTGCCCAAGACCAGCGTCGGCAAGTTCGACAAGAAGGTGCTGCGCGCCCGCTACGCCGCCGGTGAACTCGCCATCGTCGTCCCCGACTGACACCGGAGGGATTGCGCGCCACCGCGGGGATCCCCCGCGGCGGCGCGCACTGTCATTTCTCGAAGTAGCGGCGCGGGTTCCGCACCAGGATGGCGTCGATATCGTCCTCGGTGAGGCCCTTGGCGAGAAGCGCGGGGAGGACGTCCTCGCTGATGTGGCGGTAGTTCCACTTCGGCGCGATCTGGACCTTGGCGGCCGGGTCGAACCAGTCCATGAAACAGGCGGCGTCGTGGGCGATGACGATCTTGTCGCGGTAGCCGCGGTGGACGAGTTCCACGATGGTGTTCACGCGGTCCTCGAAGGGCAGCAGGACGTCGACGCCGAAGCGGTCCATGCCGAGATAGGAACCCGCATCGGCCAATTCGGTGAGATAGTCCAGATCGGTGGAGTCACCCGAGTGGCCGATCACCACACGGGTCAGGTCCGCGCCCTCCTCTCGTAGCACCCGCTGGGCCACCAGCCCGGAACGGGTGTGCGGGTTGGTGTGCACGGTGATCGGCGCGCCCGTCCGCACCGCCGCCTGACCGACCGCGCGCATCACCCGTTCCACACCCGGCGTCAGTCCGGGTTCCTCGATGGCGCACTTGAGGAATCCCGCGCGCACCCCGGTCCCGGCGATGCCCTCGGTGAGGTCCTCGACGAACAGCTCCACCATCGGCTCGGGAATGTCCATCATCAAACCCGGTCCGTTGTAATGGAATTGGAACGGCAGATCGTTGTAGGTGTAGATGCCGGTGGCGACGACGATATTCAGCTCGGTGCGGGCCGCGATCTGCTGAATACGGGGGATATAGCGGCCCAGCCCCAGCACGGTCGGGTCCAGGATGGTGTCGATGCCCAGCGATTTCAGCTCGTCGAGCTGCTTCACGGCGTCGTCGACGCGGGCCTGCTCATCCCAGTCGCCGTAGTTCTGCCGGTACTCCTCGCCGAGCACGAAGACGTGCTCGTGCACCAGCACCCGGCCCAGCTCGCTGGAATCGACGGTGCCGGTGACGGTGGGGACGATGGTCATCGGGATGCCTTGTCTGTGAACAGGTTCGGGTCGATGGCGCGCTTGAGGATCTTGCCCGTCGCGCCCTTGGGCAGCTGGTCGGTGAAGGCGAAGCGGTGCGGCACCTTGTAGGCGGACAGGCGCTCCTTGGCCCAGGCGCGCAGCTCTCCGGGATCGAGTTGGACGCCGGGCGCGGTGGCCACCACCGCGCCCACCTCCTCGCCGTAGTGGTCGTCGGGCAGGCCGATCACCGCCACCTCGACAATCCCGGGATGCTCGTAGAGCACCTCCTCGACCTCGCGCGGATAAACGTTGTAGCCGCCGCGAATGATGAGATCCTTTGCGCGGTCGACGATGTAGACGTAGCCGTCGGCGTCGACGCGGCCCAGATCGCCGGTGCGCAGCCAGCCGCCGGACAGATCCGCCGCCGTCGCGTCGGGCCGCTGCCAGTACCCCTTCATCACGCTGGGCCCGCGCATGAACAGCTCGCCGACCGTGTCTGCGGGCAGCGCCGTGCCCTCCGGATCACGCACCTCGATCGACGTGCCCGGCAGCGTGGTACCCACCGACCCGGCCCGCTGCTCGCGATCCAGGGGGTTGTAGGTCGCGGCCCCGCAGGACTCGGTGAGCCCGTAGCCCTCGAGGATGGTGCAGCCGAAACGTTCCGTGAAGGACCGGATCACCTCCGCGGGCAGCGACGCGCCACCCGAGCAGGCCAGCCGCAGGCTCGCGAAATCCTCCGGACCGTAGTCGCCGGCGCTGTGCAGCATGGCATTCCACATGGTCGGCACGCCCGACACCACGGTGAGCCGGTGATCGCGGATCGTCTCGATCATCGCTCCCGGGACGAACGGCGACACCATGGAGAACGAACTGCCCGCGTGCAGGGTGGTGATCAGGCACACCGCCTGCCCGTACACATGGAACAGCGGCAGCCCGGTGCCGAAGCGCTCCTCGGGCGTGAGCCGCAGCTGATCGATGAAAATGCGTGCGGTCTCGATCAGATTGGCGACGGTGAGCTCCACGCCCTTCGGTTTGCCCGTGGTGCCCGAGGTGTACAGCAGGATCGCGGTGTCGTCCGGATCGCGTCGGACCGGTTCGGCGGTCGGCTGGGCGGGGCAGGTGTGCGCACCGGGTTCGAGCACCTGCACCGGGATGCCGCGCTCGGCGGCGGCCTGCTCGGCCGCGGTGCGGGCCAGATGCCAGGCGATGACATGCCTGGCACCGGAATCGTCGAGCACATAACCGATTTCGGGTGCGGTCGCCATGGTGTTCACCGGGATGGCGACGGCTCCGATGAGATGCGCGCCCAGGTAGGCGATCACGAACTCCGGCACGGTCGGCGCTACCAGCAGCACGCGATCTCCCACCGCGACACCGGATTCGGTGAGCTGACCGCCGAAGGCCGCACTGCGGCGGGCCAGCTCGGCGTAGGAGAGGGTGTCGTCCAGGTGACGCAGCGCGATGGCGTCGGGGCGTTCGGACGCGTGCTGCCAGATACGGTCGGCGACATTTGTCATGGAACATCCAGTTATGTAGAGATCGAATGAGACGGGGTCGGAGTGAGCGATGTCACGACCCTGTGCGCGACCATATCTGAATCCGGTGTCGACTTCAATAACGGTCGCCCGCCGTCGCGGCCGCGTGAACGGGCGGGCCGAAGGATGTCGGCGTGGGACGATATGTGCTGGTACACGCGGTGATACGGTGGCAATCGGCAGCCGTCCCGGCGACCGAGTGGGTGATCCGCCGTGACGTCCGAACCCCTCGACCGCGAGGCCGTGCCTCGCCGCGTGCCCCCGCGTACCAGGCGCGGCGAGCGCACCCGCGCCGCCCTCATCGCCGGGGTGCGCGAAGTCTTCGAACGCGACGTCTACCTCGACGCCAGGACCGCCGACATCTTCAAGGCCGCGGGCGCCGCCGCCGGCTCGTGGTCAATGCCCTGCAGGTCGGGTCCGAACAGCTCGCGACCTCGTCCGAGTGGATCGCGGCGGTAGCGGTCGCAAGGTCCGGGAATCTGAATCCAGGTTCGAGTTCGCGTCGATTTCTCTTGCATGACCTCGGCTTTCGAGGGCAATGTGCGACGTATCACAGGAATGGGACCTCCTCGGTGGTATTGACCGCGACGGGAGTTTGGCGCATGGTGGCGGAAGAAAATAAGCGCTTAGTAAGTTCCCTGCTCGGGGTCGGCCCCGGGTCGCGGCGCGAGACCGCCGTGGCCACGGGCGACCTGAAAGGACCTGTCCGTGAACAGATTCGAAGGCAAGACCGCCATCGTCACCGGCGCCAGCCGGGGTATCGGCCTCGGTATCGCGCAGCGCCTGGTGGACGAGGGCGCCAAGGTCGTGATCACCGCCCGCAAGCAGGAGGCGCTCGACGAGGCCGTCGCGGTGCTGGGCGGGCCGTCGAAGGCGCTGGCTGTGGCGGGGCGCGCCGACGATGCCGCGCATCAGGCCGAGGCCCTCGAGCGGGCGGTCGAGACCTTCGGCAGTGCCGACCTGCTGGTGAACAACACCGGCATCAATCCGGTGTTCGGGCCGATGGTGGAGCTCTCGCTCGACGCGGCCCGAAAGATCGTGGAGGTCAACTGTCTTGCCGCGTTGTCGTGGGTGCAGCACGCCTACCGGGCGTGGATGAAGGACCACGGCGGTGCGGTCGTGAACGTCTCCTCGGTCGCCGGGCTCAAGCCCGCGCCCGGCATCGGTTTCTACGGTTCCAGCAAGGCGATGCTGACCCACATCACCCAGGAGCTCGCGGTCGAACTCGGCCCGGACATCCGGGTCAACGCCGTCGCGCCGGCGGTGGTGAAGACGAAGTTCGCCACCGCGCTCTACGAGGGCCGCGAGGAGCAGATCGCCGCCGCCTACCCGCTCAAGCGCCTGGGCGTGCCCGAGGACATCGGCAGCGTGGTCGCCTTCCTGCTCTCCGCGGACGCGGCCTGGCTCACCGGCCAGCTGCTCGTGGTGGACGGCGGCCTCACGCTGACCGGGGGCGTCTAGAGTGGCGGACATGCGGGCCTGGCGGGTCCATGAACTGGGCGAGCCGGCGCGGGTGATGCGGCTCGACACCGTGGAGCGCCCCGAACCCGGCCCGAGTCAGGTGGTCGTGCGGGTGACCGGCGCCGCGGCGAACTTCCCCGATGTCCTCATGTGCCGCGGCCTGTACCAGGTGAAGCCGCCGCTGCCGTTCACGCCCGGAGTCGAACTGTGCGGGGAGGTCGTGGCCACGGGCAGCGACGTCACCGGGATCGCGGTCGGTGACCGCGTGCTCGGCGGCAGCTCGCTGCCGTACGGCGGTTTCGCCGAGTACGCGGTCCTGGAGGCGGCCCAGACCTTCTCCGCGCCAACCGCTTTGGACGATGCGGAGGCCGCGGCCCTGTTCGTCGGCTACCAGACCGGATGGTTCGGCCTGCATCGCCGTGCCGCGCTGCAGGCGGGCGAGACCGTGCTGGTGCACGCGGCCGCGGGCGGGGTCGGCAGTGCCGCCGTCCAGCTCGGCAAAGCGGCCGGGGCCCGCGTCATCGGCGTGGTGGGTGGGCCCGAGAAGGCCGAGTACGCCCGCGCGCTCGGCGCCGACATCGTGATCGACCGCAGGAGTGAGGATTTCGTCGAGGTCGTCAAGCTGGTCACCGACAATCGCGGCGCCGACGTCGTCTACGACCCGGTCGGCGGCGACACCTACAGCCGCTCGACCAAGTGCATCGCCTTCGAGGGCCGCATCCTGGTCGTCGGCTTCGCGGGCGGCGACATCCAGAGCGCCGCACTGAATCACGCTCTGGTCAAGAACTATTCGATCGTGGGCCTGCACTGGGGGCTCTACAACGCCCACGACCCGGCCGCCGTGGGCGAATGCCACCGCGAGCTGACCCGGCTGGCCGTCACGGGCGCGATTCGCCCCCTGGTCAGCGAACGACTCGCCCTGGCGGACATCGCCGATGGCGTCCAGCGCCTCGCCGACGGCAAGACCGTGGGGCGCGTGGTCTGCACGCCCTCGGCCTGACCGAACCGACCTGATCGCACCACAGAGGAGAACATCGTGAGCACGCAGACACCGCGGGTAGCGGTGGTGACCGGCGCGGCCCGGGGCATCGGCGCCGCGGTCGCACGGCGACTGGCGGACGACGGAATGGCCGTCGCCGTCCTGGATCTCGACGAGGAGGCCTGCAAACCGGTCGTCGCGGAGATCGAGGCGGCCGGCGGCCGCGCCCTCGCCGTCGGCGCGGACGTGTCCGACGAGGCGACCGTGACCGCGGCCGTGGACCGGGTGGCCGCCGAATTGGGCGCACCCACCGTGCTGGTCAACAATGCGGGCATCCTCCGCGACAACCTGCTGTTCAAGATGACCGTCGCCGATTGGGACGCGGTCATGGGCGTCCACCTGCGCGGCGCGTTCCTGTGCACGCGGGCGGTCCAGCGCCACATGATCGAGCAGGGCTTCGGTCGTATCGTCAGCCTGTCCAGCACCTCGGCGCTGGGCAATCGCGGCCAGGCCAACTACTCGGCCGCCAAGGCCGGATTGCAGGGCTTCACCAAGACTCTCGCCTTCGAGCTCGGCAAGTTCGGTGTCACCGCCAATGCCGTCGCGCCGGGTTTCATCGAAACCGAGATGACCCAGGCCACCGCCGAGCGCATGGGTGTCTCGTTCGACGACTTCCGGCAGGCGCTGATCTCCACCATCCCGGTGGCCCGCTCCGGCAAGCCCGAGGACATCGCGCACACGGTGTCGTTCCTGGTGAGCGAGGGCGCGGGATTCGTGTCGGGACAGGTCATCTACGTGGCCGGCGGGCCGAAGAACTAGCCGCGCAACGGAATCGAACGGAAGGACGCGAACAATGCGGGTATTCCAGGGGCTGTCCGAACTGGAGAAGGCAGTCGGCACCCATCTCGGCTACAGCGACTGGCACACCGTGACCCAGGAGCAGATCGACCGGTTCGCCGACGCGACCGGCGATCACCAGTGGATCCACATCGACCCGGAACGGGCCGCCGCCGGTCCGTTCGGGACGACGATCGCGCACGGCTTCCTCACCCTGTCGCTGCTGCCCATGCTCACCGCGAGCGTGTACACCGTCGAGGGGCTGTCGATGGGAGTCAACTACGGGGCCAACAAGGTTCGGTTCCCGTCCCCCGTCCCGGTGGGCTCGCGGCTGCGCGCCGGGGTGGAACTGGTGTCGCTGACGCCGGCGAGCATGGGGTTCCAGGCGGTCAGCCGGGTCACCGTGGAGATCGACGGCGCCGCCAAACCGGCCTGCGTCGCCGAAGCCGTCTCCCTGCTGGTGCCCTGAGACGAAGGAGCAGGACCGATGAGTGATGCGGTTCGCGACGACCTGCGCCGGCGGGTGGAATCCCTGCTGGCAGAGCATGATCCGGCTACCACCGACCCGGTGACCTTCCACCGCGCCCGCTTCGACGCCGGCCTGGCCTGGGTGTACTTCCCCGTCGGGCTGGGCGGCCGCGGTGCCGAGCGCGACCTCCAGCTGTTCGTCGACGAGCTGTTCGAGCAGGCGGGAGCTCCGGGGAATCAGGCCGAGCTCAACGGCATCGGCCTCGGCATGGCGGCGCCCACCATCGCCATCCACGGCACCCCGGAACAGCGGGAGCGCTACCTGCGTCCGCTGTGGACCGGCGAGCAGATCTGGTGCCAGCTGTTCAGTGAGCCGGGCGCCGGATCGGACCTGGCGGCGGTCGGCACCCGGGCCGTCCGCGACGGCGAGGACTGGATCGTGAACGGGCAGAAGGTGTGGACGTCGGTGGCCCACAAGGCCGATCTGGCGATCCTGCTCGCGCGCACCGACCCGGACCGTCCCAAGCACGCGGGCCTGTCCTTCTTCATCTGCGATATGCGCCATCCGGGTGTCGAGGTGCGGCCGCTGCGCCAGATCACCGGCGAGGCCGAGTTCAACGAGGTCTTCCTCACCGACGTCCGTATCCCCGACGCCCAGCGCCTCGGCGGGGTGGGGGAGGGCTGGCGCGTCGCCACCACCACCCTCAACAACGAGCGGGCGGCCATCGGCGGGCGCGCGGTGCCGCGGGAGAGCGGTGTGCTCGCGGCGGTCGCCCGCACCTGGCGGGAGAATCCGGACAGGCACACCCCGGAGCTGCACGACCGGCTGCTGCGGCTGTGGGTCGAGGCCGAAGCCGGGCGGCTGGCCGCCACCCGCATGCGGCAGCGGACCTCCGCCGGTCAGCCGGGGCCCGAAAGTTCCGCGCTCAAACTGGCTTTCGCGCGGTCCAACCAGCAGCTGACCGGTCTCGAACTGGAGATCCTCGGCGAGGACGGCCTGCGCTATGACGACTGGACGATGGTGCGGCCCGACCGCGTCGACTTCGCCGGCCGCGGGCCCGGCTACCGCTACCTGCGCGCCAAGGGCAATTCGATCGAGGGCGGCACGTCCGAGATCCTGCGCAATATCGTCGCCGAACGGGTCCTCGGCCTGCCCGCCGAGGCGCGCGGAGACAAGGACACCGCCTGGAAGGACCTGGCCCGATGAGCGACGACATCCTGCTGCTCGATACCGACACCGAGGCGGCGCTGCGGCACGCGGTGCGCGATCTGCTTGCGGCCCAATGTGATCCGGCGGCTGTCGCGCGGGCCTATGCGAGCGATCGGGCACTGACGCCGGGATTGTGGAAGGCGCTGGCGCGGGATCTGGGGCTGGCCGGACTGCTCGTCCCCGAGGAGCGTGGCGGCGCGGGCGGTTCCGCTCGCGATGCGGCGGTGGTGCTTGAAGAACTGGGCCGGTCCGTCGCGCCCGTACCGTTTCTCACCAGCAGTGTCATCGCCGCCACCGTGCTGCTCGCCGGCGATTCCGGCCTGGTCGGGCAGCTCGCCGACGGTGCGGTGACGGTCGCGCTGCTCGCGCCCTTCACCGCCGCCTCGCCGGACGCGGTCCCGTCCTTCCGGAAGGATGCCGACGGCCGGCTGTCCGGCAGCGCGACCAGCGTCGCGGGCGTCCTGGACGCCGATGTGCTGCTGGCCGCGGTCGACACCGCCTCCGGCACCGAGATTCACGCCGTGCCGGTGGCTGCGGCCGCGGTGACGCCGGTGGTCTCGCTCGATATGACCCGGCCGCTGGCCGATGTCGTGGTCGACGCTGTGCCGGGGCAGCTCGTGGTCCCGGCAGACAGGGGAGCGGCCGCGCTGCGGACGGCGCTGGAGACCGGCGCGGCGCTGCTGGCCTCGGAGCAGGCAGGTATCGCGGCATGGTGCCTCGAGACCACCGTGGGCTATCTGAAGATGCGCCGCCAATTCGGCCGCGTGGTGGGCGGATTCCAGGCGCTCAAACACCGTCTCGCCGACCTGTTCGTGGCGGTCGAGGCGGCGGCCGCCAGTGCCCGCTACGCGGCGGGCGCGATCGCGGCGGGCGATCCCGACGCGGCCGTGGGAACCGCGGTCGCCGCGGCCTACTGCGCGGACGTCGCGGTGACATCCGCCGAAGAAGCGCTCCAATTGCACGGTGGCATCGGCATGACGTGGGAGTATCCGGTGCATCTGTATCTCAAGCGCGCCAAGGCCGATCAGCTCGGGCTCGGCAGTCCGGGCCGGCACCGCGCGGTGCTGGCCGAACTGGCCGACCTCGGCTCGGCCGCCGGAAAACGAAGTTGAATCCGGGTTCAAGTAGAGTTTCGCCTGCGCGGCACAGACTATTTCGAGGAGTGAGCATGTTCGACATGACCGATCGGGCCCAGCGCTACCGGGACGATCTACTCGCCTTCATGGACGAGCACGTCTACCCGGCCGAGGCGGTGTACGAGGAGCAGATGGCGGCGTCCGGGGATCCGCACTTCCAGCCGCCGATCGTCGAGGAGCTCAAGACCGAGGCCAGGAAGCGGGGGTTGTGGAATCTCTTCCACCCGCATCCGGAGTGGGGTCCGGGCCTGACCAACCTGGAGTACGCGCCGCTGGCCGAAATCATGGGCCGCAGTGCGCATCTCGCGCCGGAGGCCACCAACTGTGCCGCCCCCGACACCGGGAACATGGAGGTGCTCACCCTTTTCGGCACACCCGAGCACAAGGAGCGGTGGCTGCGCCCGCTGCTGGACGGTGAGATCCGGTCCGCGTTCGCCATGACCGAGCCCGCGGTCGCGAGCTCCGACGCCACCAATATCCAGCTGCGCATGGACCGCGACGGCGACGACTATGTGCTCAACGGCCGGAAGTGGTGGACCTCCAATGCCTTGCACAAGAACTGCAAGGTCCTCATCGTCATGGGCAAGACCGATACCAGCGCGGCCACGCACCGGCAGCAGTCGATGATGGTGGTTCCGATGGATGCCCCGGGTGTGACCGTGCAACGCGGCCTGCCGGTCTTCGGCTACCAGGACCGCGAGGGTCACGCCGAGGTGCTGTTCGAGAACGTGCGGGTGCCCAGGACCGCGCTGCTCGCCGGTGAGGGCGACGGATTCATGATCAGCCAGGCCCGCCTGGGCCCGGGCCGCATCCACCACTGCATGCGCGCCATCGGCATGGCCGAGCGCGCCCTGGACCTGATGATCGACCGTGCACAGTCGCGCGTGACCTTCGGTGAGCCGGTGGCGAATCGGGCCAATGTCCAGGACTGGATCGCCGAGTCGCGGATCGAGATCGATATGGCCCGCCTGCTGACGCTCAAGGCCGCGCATCTGATGGACACCGTCGGCAACAAGGCCGCGCGCACCGAGATCGCGGCGATCAAGGTCGCGGCCCCGCGGGTCGCGCTCAAAGTGGTGGACCGCGCCATCCAGGTGCACGGCGGCGGTGGCGTCTCCGACGATTTCCCGCTCGCCAGCATGTACGCCCACCTGCGCACCCTGCGCCTGGCCGATGGACCGGACGAGGTGCACAAGCGTTCCATCGCGCAGTGGGAGCTGCGCCGCCGCGACCCCAACTGGGGCAAACGCGGGTAACCGCAACGAGTTTCGACACCATCCATTCTCCGAGGAGGATCCCATGGCCGATCCCTGCGTCGTCGTCGCGACCATGATCGCCAAGCCCGGCCAGGAAGACCTGGTCGAGAAGACCCTGCGCGCGGCCGCTCCGGCCGTGCATGCCGAACCCGGCTGCCTGCGCTACGCGCTGCACCGCCACGCCAAGAACCCCGGGCAGTTCGTCATGATCGAGAAGTGGGCGTCCCGGGACGCGCTGCGCGAACACGGCCAGGGCGCGGCTCTCCGCGAAGTCGGCGCGGCCCTGGCCGACGCCCTCGCGGCACCGCCGGACGTCCAGGTCTTCGAACCGCTGCCCGCCGGCGAGCCCGACCAGGGCGCGATCTGAGGAGTCCCCATGACGAAGACACAGCAGGTACGACTGGCCCAGCGTCCCACCGGATTGCCCGGCGTCGGCACCTGGAAGGTGACCACCGAGGAACTGCCCCCGCTCGGCGCTGGGCAGATCCTGGTGAAGATCGACTTCATCTCGCTCGATCCGGCCATGCGCGGCTGGCTCAATGACGTGCGCTCCTACCTCCCGCCGGTCGGGCTGGACGAAGTGATGCGGTCGCTGGACATCGCGACCGTGGTCGAATCAACTCACCCCGATTTCGCCGTAGGCGACACCGTGAGCGGCACCTTCGGGGTGACCGAGTACGCGATCAGCGATGGCCGCGGCGTGCAGCACGTCGACCTGGGCGTCGCGCCCGGGCCGACCTGGTTGGGTGCGCTCGGAATGCCCGGCATGACAGCGTATTTCGGGCTTCTGGAGGTCGGGAAGCTGAAAGCCGGTGAGACCGTGGTGGTCTCGGCGGCGGCGGGCGCGGTCGGCAGCGTGGTCGGCCAGATCGCGAAGGCCAAGGGCGCCACCGTCATCGGGATCGCCGGCGGAGCGGAGAAGTGCCGGCTGCTCGTCGAGGAATTCGGTTTCGACGGCGCGATCGACTACCGCGGTGAGGACGTGCTGCAGCGGCTGCGGGAACTCGCGCCCAAGGGCATCGACATCTACTTCGACAATGTCGGCGGTGAGATTCTCGATGCGGCGCTGGCCAATCTGCGCCGCGGGGCCCGGATCGTGCTGTGCGGGGCGATCGCGGCCTACAACGACGACCAGCTGCGGCCCGGGCCGTCGCGGTACATGTCGCTGCTGGTGTTCCGGGCGTCCATGACCGGCTTCGTGGTCTTCGACTACGCCGACCGCTACGGCGAGGCGGTGGCGGACATCGCGAAGTGGCTGACCGAGGGCAGGATCAAGAGCCGGGAGCATGTCGTGAAGGGTGGGGTGGAGCATTTCGGTGAGACGCTGAATCTGCTGTTCACCGGCGGCAACACCGGAAAACTGGTGCTCGCGCTCTGATGTAAGACTGTCCACGTGACCGAATCAGAGGATCGCTCGCGCGCGGACGAGACGCGGGCCCGACTACTGGACGCCGCGGTCGCCGCTTTCGCCGAGCGCGGCTTCCACGGCTCCACCACGCGCGACATCACCTCGATCGCGGGGCTGAGCACGGCGGCCATCTACGTCCACCACCGCTCCAAGGAAGAGCTGCTCTACCAGGTTTCGCACAGCGGGCACCTGGACACGCTCGAGCGGATGCGGGAGTCGGTGGCCGCCTCGGACGACCCGGTCGAGCAGTTGGTCGCGGTCATCCGGGAATTCGCGATCCACCACGCCCGCGCGCACACCGTCGCCCGGGTCATCAACTACGAACTCGCCGCGTTGAGCCCCGAGCATCAGCGCGAGATCAAAGAGATCCGCCACGTCATCGACACCGAGATGCGGCAGCTGATCGAGCGCGGGGTCGACGCGGGCGTGTTCGACAACCCGAATCCGCGCATGGCGGCGGTGGCGCTGCTCTCCCTGGGCATCGACCTCGCGCGCTGGTACCGGGAGGGCGGACTGCTGTCGCCCGAAGAGATCGGCGAATACTACGTGGATCTGGCGCTGCGGATCGTCGGCGCACGCAAATAGCCTGCACCCAGCAGTTCTACGGCCAGCGGGATCGAAGAGGCGGGGTTCTGCCCGGTGCAGAGGTTGCGGTCCACCTCGATGTGCGGGGCGAACGGCTCGCCCTCGCGGTCCTCGACGCCAAGGGCGATGAGGCGGTCCTTGAGGAGCCATTCGGCCTTGCCGGCGAATCAGCGGCCGTGGGAGCGCTCGCCTCGCAGGGTGGTGACGATGCTGGTCACCGTGGCGACCGGCTTGCCGTCCGTGCGGGTGATATCGCACTGGTAGTGGGTGATGGTGCGGCCGGAGTGGGTTGGGAAGGCGGTGGCGCGCAGCGTGTCCTGCCATACCGGGCGGAGGAAGACCGCGCGGAGATCGATGCTGGTGAACGTTTCGCCGGGACCCACGACGGTGGAGTGGGCGGTACCGATGGCGGCGTCGGCCAGTTCGGTGAGCAGGCCGCCGTGGACGGTGCCCTGCTGATTGCCGTGCCGGGCGGGATCGGTGTCGATCTCGACGGTGGCGCGGCCGGGGTCGATGGCCACCAGCCGGATACCAAGCGTGCGGGAAATGGCGGTGGGATAGCGGAATTGGCAGGTCAGGCCATCGGTCCCGGTGCCGTCGAGCTGTGCGCGCAGGAAGTCCAGCACGGGCACTTCGGTGGTCGCGATCGTCATGGGAACGGACGGTAGGACGCCGCGCTAGGACGATCAAGAAATTGTCCTAGGTACAGTCGGGTGATGCGGACCTACACCGATGTCGCCGCCGCCCTTGCCAAGCAGATCCGGGACGGGCGCTGGGCGCCGGGGCAGCGCCTGCCGACGCATCGGCAACTGGCCGCCGAGCATGGTATCGCGGTGGCCACCGCGACCCGGGTGTTCGCGGAACTGAAGCGGGCGGGGCTGGTGGTCGGCGAACCGGGGCGGGGGAGCTTCGTGCGGGATCGGTCGGTGCGGCTGGCCGCGGCCGAGTACGGGCCGGGCGTGGAGACGGTGTGGGCGGATCTGGCCTTCACCCAGCCACTGTCGCCGCGTCGGGAGGAATTGCTGCGCACGGGTTTACGTGAGCTGGCGGCCTCCGGCGATCTGGACGCCCTGCTGCGGCAGCAGCCGCCGGGCGGGCGGCCGCACGATCGCGCGACGGTCGCCGGGTTCATCGGGCGGCGGGGGATCGAGGTCGATCCGGCGCGGGTGGTGGTGACCGCCGGAGCGCAGCATGGGCTGGATCTGATTGTGCGAGCGATGTTTTCGCCCGGCGATGTGATCGCCGTGGACGAGCTCACCTACCCCGGATTCAAACTGCTGGCCCAGGAGCACGGGCTCACTCTCGCACCGGTTCCGGCGGCCGGGAACGGCCCGGATCCCGACGCCCTGGCGCGGTTGTGTGCGAAAAGGCCGGTGCGCGCGGTCTATACGATGCCGACCCTGCACAATCCGCTCGGTTGGGTGATCGACAGCGACCGGCGGCGAGCGCTCGTTTCCGTTGCGCGCCACCATGACCTGTTCCTGATCGAGGACGCCGCCTACGCGTTTCTCGCCGCCCCGGCCCCGCCACCGCTGGCGGCGATCGCCCCGGAGCGCACCTTCTGGGTAGCGAGCCTGTCCAAGAGCGTCGCGGCCGGACTGCGTTTCGGCATGCTGGTCCACCCGCCGGTGGCCGCGCCGGCCCTGGCCCGCACCCTGCGCGCCACCATGGCCGGTCCGCCCGGGTTGACCAGCGCCCTGGCCACCCGCTGGCTCGCCGACGGCACCGTCGACGCTCTCGAACAGGCGAGTCGCGTTGTGGCGCACGAGCATCAGCGCATCCTGCACCGGGAGCTCGGCGATCGGAATCCGATTGCGCACCCGCGCTCTTTCTTCGCGTGGCTGCCCATCGATCCGGACCAGCGCATGGACCGGATCGCGGCCGAACTGTCCCGGCGCGGCATTCGCGTCTGCACCGCCGAGGCGTTCGCCACCACTGCGCACGTGCCGCACGGGCTGCGCATCGCGCTGGGATCGCCTGCCCCGGAAGAACTTCCGCTGGTGCTCGCGGAAATGCGCGCGGCCCTGGACAGCGTGCCGCTGTGATACCAGGACCGCGCGAGGTCAGGGCCGGGTGACCGTGACCAGGTTGATCAGCGACTGCTGTCGCGGATTGCCGGGCGGAGTCCCGCCGAGGTCGTGAATGTAGTCGGTGAGGTTGACGCGCTCACCGGTCCAGCCGCGGGCGGCGAACCATTCGGTGGCGTCGCTGCGGGGCTCGTTGTAGATCATGTCCATCCAGTCCGAGCCGGTCTCGCCCGCCCCGGTCATCTCGGCGATCGACTCCGCGGGCAGCGGATCCATCTGCTCGATGGCGACCCGGCTGCCGGGCGCACTGAGCTCAACGATGGCGTCGAAGAGTTGGTCCTGCGCGGCCGGTGTGAGATAGATCAGCAGGCCCTCGACCAGCCACGCGGTCGGCGCGGCGGGATCGAATCCATTGTCGCGCAGGATCTTCGGCCAATCCTCGCGCAGATCCACCGCCACCTCGTGCCGCTCGGCGTGTGGCCGGTGCCCGGCCGCGGTGAGCGTCTCCCGCTTGAATTCGAGCACCTGCGGCCGGTCCAGCTCGTAGACGACGGTCCCGTCCGGCCATGCCAGGCGGTACGCGCGGGAGTCCAGTCCGGCCGCCAGAATGACCACCTGTCGGATGCCCGAGGCCGTGGCGGCAGCCATGAAATCGTCGAAATATCGGGTGCGAGCGATCTGATGCTGCTGGAACTGCACCCCGAACTCGGGTGCCAGCAGCGGGTGCTCGGGCAAACGGCCCGCCAGCAGCTCGGCCCATTCCCCGCCCGCCGCCCGCACGAACAGCTCGGCGAACTGATCGTGCGCCGGCGCATCGGCCGTGCGGCCACCCAGCACCCGGGCGGCCGCCACGAACAATGCCGTGGATCCAACACTGGTTTTGATATCCCAGGAATCACCTTCGGTGCGCATATCCGCCAACGTACTCACGCGGGCGCACAAGGTCATTCCGCCGCGCGAAGTCAGCCGGAATCCACTACGGATCCATCATCTGGCTGCAATTCACGCCGTCGAATGTCCGGTCTGCGATCGATCTGGTCGCTCGGACTGCCTGGACGCGGCCCATACCTCCGCTGATCGAGGAAGGGGCGGTGGCGGGAATATCGGGCTGTGGCACGGTGGTTCCGCACGACGACAGCACGCACGCCCCGGGACCCGGATCCGGCAGCTGTGCTCGGCACGCAGCGGAGGAGGCCCGGTGAACGCCGGATTCGACCTGTTCGGTGAACACATTCTCTGGACCGATGCCATCGGCAATCTGTTGTCCCTCGCAGTGGTGTGGCTGGCCATGCGGAAGACCATCTGGACGTGGCCCGTGCAGTTGGCCGGTGCGGTCCTGCTGCTGGTGGCGTCGGTGCACGCCCATGTGCCCGGCAATGCGCTCAAGCAGCTGTTGTTCATCGGGCTCGCGGGCTATGGCTGGCTGGCCTGGCGGCGCGGCACCTCCGAGCACCGGGACCTGATGGTCCGGCCGGCCACCCGCCGCGAACGCCTGACGCTGCTGGCCCTGCTGGTGGTGGGCACGGTCGCGGTGGCCGAGGCGTTCGCCCACCTCGGCTGGCTGCACATCGCCTGGTCCCCGTGGGCCAATGCCTACGTCTTCGTCGGCAGCGCCATCGCGACCTTCGCGCAGAGCCGGGCCCTGACCGACTTCTGGATCATCTGGATGCTCGTCGATCTGGTCGGTGTGCCGCTCGCGATGAAATCCGGCCTGTACGCCTCGGGCGCGGTCTACGGTCTGTTCTTCCTGCTCGTGGCGCTCGGGTTCCTGCGCTGGCGGGGCGAATATCGTTCGCGCCGAAACCTTCCCGCCGCCGCGGCCGTCGCCGCGCCTGTGGGCGGCGAGTGAGTCCGTCCCGCGATAAACACTGATCGAGGTCCGTCCGGGCGGGTGGAGTGTTTCCGGGGCGGGATACGGGTGACGGAACGTTCGGCGACCCGGGGTCGGTGCTCGGGCGGGTGGAACCTGTTCATCGTCGGACTGCCCACGGCGAGTCGGCCCCGAGACCGGCTGGTCGGCTCGTAGTATCGCCCGCTGAAGGTTCTTTCCACCCGGAAGGAGGCCGAACGCGGTGCCTGCCAGCAGTCTCGACCGGCCGATCGTGGTCGGTGTCGACGCCTCCGAGTCCGCCCTGCACGCCGTGCGCTGGGCCGCCGTGGACGCGGCTCTGCGCGACGCGCCCCTGCACCTGGTGTTCGCGGTGCCCGCGGTCGCCGAATCGCCCCTGGACGAGAGCCCGGTCCGGCTGCTGCACGATCGGCTGCGCTATACCGCCCAGGCCGCCCTCGACACCGCCGCCGAGACCGCGCGGCAAGCCGCCGGGGACCGCGAGATTCGCGATATCCGCACCTTCCTCGTCGACATCCCGGCCGTCATGGTGCTCGCGGAGCTCGCCGCGACCGCTTACTACGTGGTGGTCGGCGTGCGCGGGATGAGCGCCTACCATCGCAGCCTGCTCGGGTCGGTCAGCACCGGTGTGGCGCGGCACGCGCAGGGGCCCGTGGTGGTGGTGCCCGGTGAGACGGACGGGCTGTCGGACCGGCCCGTGGTGACCGGCGTGGACGGGTCGCCGCACAGCGTCCGCGCACTCGAGATCGCCTTCGACGAGGCTTCCCGGCGCGGCGTGCCGCTGATCGCGGTCCAGGCGTGGAAGCTGGCCGGGGACAGCGACACCCACTCCTATGACGACGCGGTCCAGCTGCTCACCCGCATGCTCGATCGCAATATCCGCAACTACCCGGGCGTCGAGGTGAAATCTGTTGTGCAGGAAGGGCATCCCGCCCGCGTTCTGCTCGATGCCGCGGCTGGTGCGCAACTGCTGGTGGTCGGGAGCCACGGCACCCGTGGCTATCCCGGTATGGCGCTCGGCTCGACCGGTCACGCACTGCTGCACGGCAGTGAGTGCCCCATCGCCCTGGTCCGCCTGCGCAACTGAGCCGGCGGTGCCGCCGCCTTCGAGCAGCGCATCCTCGATTACGGGAGTTTCGCTCCGGCATACCGGATTCGGCCGGAGCCTGCCCGCGCGCTGTGCAACTGATGGCGGAACGTCCCCGCGTCAATGCCCGGCAAGCTCGCCGGGTCGTGTGCGCGCGGCTCGCTGACATCGCGATACGGCCAACAAAAACAGTGCGTGTGTAACTGTTTCGCCAGAAAACAAGAACTCCAGCAATTTCTGGGTACATCATGCGCAAGCCGGGCTCGCCCCGGAGGTTACACAAATAGAGAAAGTTACGATCATGCGTAGAGCAACGGCGCTCTTCGCCGCATTACTGTTGGCCATCCTTTTTTCCATTACACACCTGACGGCTCCGAAGGCCAATGCCGATGTCTGCACCGGTGATTGGGCGATCGGCATCGGCGGACTCGGCGACAACACCTCGTCCATCTTCGCTCCGTACGTCGATCAGCCAGTCGGATACAACTCCGCCGACCCGATGTCGGGGTTGAACGAACTGGACCGACTGTTCTGGCAGCATCGCAACGAATGCCCGGGCGACCACATCCGGTTGATCGGGCACAGTGAGGGCGCCGGCATCGTGCACGCCTGGGTCACCGCACACCAGGACGTCGACAATGCCAATGCCATTCTGCTGTCGGATCCCAAGCGGGCCCCCGGCCCGGGTTGGGGCGGACTGTCCTCGACTCCCGGCAGCGGGATCGTCGGCTATCCGCTGGCCGGCGTCGACGACTGGTTCGGCGGCTTCCCGGTTCTGACGGTGTGCAACCACGACGACCAGATCTGCGACACTTCGGCCGGCTGGTGGGGTTACCTCTTCGGGGGAGCGCACGGTCGTTACGATTTCAATGTCTGGGACTACGGCGACTGGGATTCCGGCGTCTGGTACCGGTAAATCAAGTGATTCGAAGGGGATCAGTAGCCGAAAGGCACTGGTCCCTTTTGGCTGAACCCGTGCCCCATCGACGTGCACACGGCCGCGCCATTGAAGGTGATCTGACAGGTCGCGCCGGCACGCGTAATCGAGAACTGCGGATCGTGCCCGCTCACCTGCGCGATGGGGGCCAGACCCGGATTTCCGCCCGCGAGGGTGTGGCTGCCGTTGGAATTCCACTCCGGATGCGCCGGCAACGCGGCCGAATCGATGGCAATGGCCGGCACATTCGAGAACGGCACCTGCGCCCCGGCATAGAGCACATTCATGGTGGCGGCCGGAACCGTCAGATCACACCCCACTGCACCGGCCGCGCCGATCGAGCAGTTCCACTCGCCCAGGCTGAAATACACGGTGTCGCCGACCTGGACGGGCCCGCTCGAGTCGTCGGCGTACGCGCCGCCCGCGCCGAACAAACCGGCAACAATTCCGAGAATCCCCCCGCAAACCCATGCGGCGGTCGCTTTCACAGCTCTGGACACGGCATCTCCCTGATGCGCAATAAGAGTTATCGGCCGAACCGGCCATAGGGAAAACGTATCACTTTACGGCGCAAAGACAGGAGTTCTGTCGAGGGGGCTGACACAATTTTCGGCCAGATCGCCGGTCAATTCGGCTGGGCCACCGGCAAATCCTTCGGTGCCTTCGATGTCCGGCCGGTCGTGCTCGATGCCCGCGCGGTGCATCCCAAGCGCAGCGCCATCGGGCATCTGCGCCGGCACCGCCCGGATGTGGTGGTCACCGATATCCGCATGCCGCACGTGGACGGCCTCGGGGTGACCCGCCGGGTCCGCGGCCTCCCCACACCGCCGGCGGTGGTCGTCCTAACCACCTTCGGACTGGACGAATACGTCTACGCCGCACTGGAATCCGGCGCGGCGGGCTTCCTGCTCGAGGACACTCCGCCCCGCGAACTCGCCCGCGCCGTCGAGGTGGTCGCGGCCGGTGACGCCATCCTCGCGCCGGCCATCACCAAACGCATGCTCACCGCCTTCACGCAGGGTCCGGGCGCGCAGCAACCGGACGCGCTCGCCCAGCTCGCCCAGCTTTCCCAGCTCACCGATCGGGAACGCGAGGTCGCCCGGGTAGTCGCCACCGGTGCGGGCAATGCCGAGATCGCCCGCACCCTGCACATGAGCGAGTCCACGGTCAAGGTGCACATCAGCCGCGTCATCGCCAAGCCGGGCTCGAAAACCGCACGCAGATAGCGATTCTCGTGCTGCGCGCCGGATTGGCCTGAACGCCGGTCAGTCCGGATCCCGCCAGTGAACGGTGAGGGAACCGCCGCCGAAGCGGGTGAGGTCGCGGGTGAGGATGTCGCGGATGCGGCGCAGGGCCGCTGCATCCGTCGCGTCGATTCGCACCACGAGTGTCTCGGGTTCGGCGGTGAGAGTGCAGCGGCCCCAGGGGTCGAAATGGGCTGTGGTGCGGCTATCGGTGCCTTCGACGCGCAGGTGGAACTCGCCGGCGGCCTGGGGATTGCCGGCGTGGACGCGGTGGCCGCGCGGGGAGGCCATGGCCTCGGCGTGGGTGCGGAACTGACGCAGGTAGCGGGCCGGTCGGTCGGTCGGGACGCGGGATTCGAGTGCGGGCATGGGAATCACTGCCGGGTGAGGGCGGCGAGCCAGGCTGCCACCGGAGTCGGGCTGGGAAGGATGTCGAGGGTGGCCGGTTCGAGGGAATCGAGTCGCCAGCCGTCGGTGAAGGCGGACTCGATATCGGTGCGGCTCAGGCGATGCGGACCCCAGGTGCCGGGCTGGCGATCGCTGAAACCGAGCACAAAGTACCGTCCGCCCGGCGGAATGATCGTGGCCAGGCCGTCGACCAGGGCGATGCGGTCCGCGCCGTCGAACAGGTGGAACAGGCCGCAGTCCAGCACGGTGTCGAAGGTCTCGCCGAGGCCGGCCAGGTCCAGGGCGCTGTGGCACACGAACCGCGCGTGCAGTCCGCGTTCCGCCGCCTTGCGCCGGGCCAGTTCGAGCGCGTGCCCGGACTGGTCGATCCCGGTGGCGTCGAGACCCAGGCCGGCGGCGAGCAGCGCGTGTTCGCCGGTGCCGCAACCGAGGTCGAGGACCCGGCCGTGCAGGGCGCCCGCCTCGGCGAGAGTGGCGAAGGCGGGCTGGGGACGGTCGATGTCCCACGGCGGCTTCGTCGCGTAGAGGGTGTCGGGTGCGTTGGGGTCGTGGTATTCGGGGTGGGGGTCGTCGATGGGTGGGAACACGGAATTCTCCTGTCGGGAGGGTCGGCTGCGACCTGATGCTTCGAATTTATCGAGACACTGTGTCTATGGTCAAGAGTCAGTGTCTACAGGGCGGTCAGTCTGTATGGTTGAGGCGTGCCGAAGCTGTGGAACGAGACGATCGACGCCCATCGCCGCGAGGTGCGGGACGCGATCCTCGACGCCACCGCGGCCCTGGCCTTCGAGCAGGGACTGCGCGGGGTGACCATGTCGCAGATCGCCACTCGCGCTGGCATCGGACGGGCCACGCTCTACAAGTACTTCCCGGATGTCGAGACCATTCTGCGCACCTGGCACGCCCGACAGATCGAGGCCCACCTGGGCGAGCTGGTCAAGGTCCGCGACGGCGAGGGCAGTGCCGGTGGCCGGCTCGACGCCGTTCTCACCGCCTATGCCCACATCACCCGCCAAACCGGCAGTCACGACCGGGAATTGGTGAAGTTCCTGCATCCCGACGAGCACATCGTCGCCGCCCTGAACCAGCTGCGCGATCTGCTCCGGCAGCTGATCGAAGAAGGCGCCGCCACCGGCGAACTGCGCGCCGATGTCCCGCCCGGCGAACTGGCCGCCTATTGCCTGCACGCCCTGTCGGCCGCGGCCGACGCGACGTCGGAGGCAGCGGTGGGGCGCCTGGTATCGGTCACCGCGGCGGGACTGCGCGCGGTCTGATCCACCGCGCGGCTTTCGCTGTCCCGGATCGGCGCGCTTCGGGCGGGAGCCGGGACCTCAGGTCCGGTCGCGCGTAATCGTCGACCGCACAAGCGGTTCCAGCTGTGCGGCAATGCGATCCAAGGGCTCCGCGCTCTGCTGTGCGCGGCACATGGCCACGCTGCCCTCGACGGCGGCGACGATCAGGGTGGCCATGCGCTCGGCCTCGGCGCGTTCGGCCCCGTGGGCGCACATCGAGTCGGTCAGCAGCTCGGTCCAACGGCCGAAGGCCGCGGCGGCGGCCTCGCGGGGTGCGCCCTCGGCCTCGGGCAGGTCCTCCACGGCGACCGCCAGCACCGGGCACCCGGCGCGGAAGCCGGTGTCCACCACGACCTTCCGCCACATCTGCAGGAAGGCCCGCAGCCCCTCGATCGGCCCCCGGTCAAGTTCGCGGGCGAGCAGCGTCGCCGCGAGATCCCCGGCGAAGGTGACCGCCTCGGTCGCGAGCTGGGTCTTGCCGCCGGGAAAGTAGTGATACGTCGAACCCAGTGGCGCGCGAGCGTATTTGGCGAGTTCGCGCACGCTGGTCGCGTTCAGGCCGCGCCGCCTGATCATGTCGGCCGCCCCGGCCACGAGTTTGCCGCGTGAATCCGCGGTCTCGCTCGCCGTCCCCGCCATCGACTCCTCCTTGTCTATAACAACCGTCATAGAGTACCGTCCCTCGATTATAACGACTGTTATAGACAGTCGGCTGGAAGCGAAGGAGCACGTAGATGCCGATGATTCAGTTGTCCCTGCCCGCCGGGGTGCTGACCGGGGACGCGCGGGGCGAGCTGTCGAAAGCGCTGCCGCAGACCCTGCTGAAGTGGGAGGGCGCACCCGACACCGCGTTCTTTCGCGCACAGGCGTGGTGCCGCATCGAGGAGGTCGCCGACGGCGGATTCGGGGCGCTCGAAGACGATCTGCCGCGCTTCCGGGTCGACGTGACCGTCCCCGCCGGCGCGCTGTCCGATCGCCGCAAGACCGGGCTCATCGCCGAGGTCACCGAAAAGGTGCTCGCCGCCGCGGGCCTGGGCCAGAGCGAGGCGCTGCGGGTGTGGGTGCTGATCCACGAGCAGTCCGAAGGCACCTGGGGCGCGGCCGGTTCGGTCGTGAAGTTCAAGGAACTGGCCGCTCTCGCCCAGGGGCAGCGGTCGGATGCGTGAGCTGCAGTTCGTCCGGACCGGGCGGCTGGAGTGGCGGGAGCGTCCCACGCCGGTGCTGCGGGACGCCCGGGACGCGCTGGTGCGGCCGTTCGTCGCGGGGCGCTGCGACGGCGACACCATGCCGATCCACCGGCACGTCTCGCGGGCCATGCAGCTGGGTCTGCGCGCCGGGCTGATCGATCCGGTGGTGCGGAGCATCTGCGGGCCGGTTCCGTTCCAGGGGCCCTTCGCGATCGGGCACGAATGCGTCGCCGAGGTCTTCGAAGTCGGCTCGGACGTCACGACCCTGCGGCCAGGTGACGTGGTAGTGGTGCCGTGGGCGGTGTCCTGCGGCGACTGCCGGGAATGCCGGCTGGGCCTGACCGCGAAGTGTTCGACGACCCGCGCCTCGACCTTGGCGGCCTTCGGTTTCGGGGCGGCCAGCGGCCCGTGGGGCGGCATGGTCGCGGATCTGCTGCGCATTCCCTTCGCCGACCACATGCTGGTTCCGGTGCCGGCGGGTGTGGATCCGCTGCGCGTCGCCGCCGCCAGTGACAACCTCTCGGACGCGTGGCGGTGCGTGGTCCCGGCGCTGCGGGAACGGCCCGGCGGCAAGGCGCTGATCCTCGGCGGGGCCGCGCAGAGCATCGGTCTCTACGCGGCGGGCCTGGCGGTCGCGCACGGCGCGGAGGTCGTCGACTACGTGGATCACCGGCCCGAGCGGCTGGCCATCGCCGAAAAGCTCGGCGCCCGAGCCCATCCCACGGCAGGACGGAAGCTACGCCGCGCAGATGTCCCGCGCCGCGACTACGACATCGCCGTGGAGGGCACGTCCACGGCAGCGGGAGTCGATCTCGCGCTGCGCTCGCTCGGGCCGGGTGGGTTCTGCCAGCCGGTCGGCTACTACCTGCCGGTGGGTACAAAGGTCCCGCTCATGCACATGTACGCCACCGACGCGACGGTCAAGATCGGCGTCTCGAATGTCCGGCCAATTCTGCCCGATGTACTGGATTTCGTTGCCCGCCACAATTTTCCGGCCGAAGTCGTGACCACGATGACCGCCGCCTGGGAAGACGCGCCCGCGGCGTACGCGGCGCACACCACCAAGCTGGTCCTGCACCGCGAGCCCCTCGCGGTTTCCGGACCGGGCGACTAATTTGCCCGTTGGCCTGCGGCTCGACACCGGATTACCGCACACTGGGCTCCTGGCAAATGCCGTGTGAGGGCGGCGTTTTCACTCGGGAGCTAGCATGACCGCAACCCAGCCTCGATCCGATGATGAACGGCGGCTCGCCGAACTCGGTTACAAGCAGGAATTGGCGCGATCCTGGTCCGGATTCTCCAATTTCGCCATCAGTTTCACCATTGTCTCGATTCTCACCGGCGGCCTGGCGAGTTATGGGATCGGCCTGTCCAATGGCGGGCCGATCACCATGGCGTGGGGCTGGCCGCTGGTCTCGGTCATGGTGTTGTTCGTCGGGCTGGCCATGGCCGAATTGGCCTCGGCCTATCCGACGTCCGGTGGACTGTACTGGTGGGCGTCGGAGCTGGGCGGGCCGGTGTGGGGCTGGTTCACCGGATGGTTCAACCTGATCGGGCAGATCGCGGTGACCGCGGCCATCGATTACGGCGCCGCCATCTTCACCACCGTGGTGCTGAATGTGATCGGATGGGATATCGGGACCGACCGCAATGCCATCTTCGCGGTGTTCTCCGGGATTCTGGTGCTGCACGCGGTGCTGAACATCATCGGCCCGCACCTGTCGGCGGTCATCAACAATGTGTCGGCCTGGTGGCATGTGGGCGGTGTGGCCATCTTCGTGGTGGTGCTGGGATTCGGCGCGCGCCACCACCAGAGCATCGGCTTCGTGTTCACCAAGACCGTGGACAACAGCGCGATCGGGTTCGGCGGGGTGGCGTTCAGCTTCCTGCTCGGGTTGCTGCACGCGCAGTACACGTTCACCGGGTACGACGCCTCGGCGCACATGTCGGAGGAGACGCACGACGCCTCGCGCATGGCGGCCAAGGGGATCATCAACACCATTGTGGTGTCGGCGGTCGCGGGGTATCTGCTCATCATGGCGGTGACGTTCGCGATCCCGAATCTCGACGATGCGCTGGATCCGGCCAAGAACAGCGGTTATCCGGTCATCTACATCCTGCAGAATTCACTGAATTCGTTCTGGTCGGGGCTGCTGCTGATCATCGCCGCCGTCGCGCAGTTGTTCTGCGGCTATGCCTCGGTCACCGCGGCCTCCCGCATGCTGTTCGCTTTCGCGCGCGACGGCGCGGTGCCGGGATCCAAGCTGTGGGCGAAGCTGTCGGCCCGCCGGGTGCCGGTGAACGCGGTCTTCTTCGTCTCGGTGTTCGCGTTCATTCTGCTGATTCCGTCGATGCTGGTGCCCGCCGCCAATGCCCCGACCGCGTACGCCGCCGCCACCTCGGTGGCCACCATCGGCCTGTACATCGCCTACGGGATTCCGGTGCTGCTGCGGCTGTTGCGCGGCAACCGATTCCAGGCCGGGCCCTGGCAGCTGGGGCGCTGGTATCGGCCGATCGGGATCATCGCGCTGATCTGGATCGTGATCATCAGCGTGCTGTTCATCCTGCCGACCGACGACCACGGGTATCCGTGGGTGGACGGATTCACCTGGAACGCGGTGAATTACGCGCCCCTCACCCTGGTCGGGGTGGTGGGCGCGATCGCCGTCTGGTGGCTCGTCTCGGCCCGGCGCTGGTTCACCGGACCCAAACGAACCGTGGAGGAGCCGCCGGCGGCCGACCAGGCCCCCGTCGGCGCCTGACCCGCAGCGCCCGAAAATCGTTGCGCTACAGGGGCGTCACGTACGCGCCCGAGATACCGCCGTCGACCAGGAACTGCGAGGCGGTGATGAAGGAGGAATCGTCGCTGGCGAGGAAGGCCACGGCGGCGGCGATCTCCTCCGGCTCGGCGAACCGGCCGACGGGGATATGCACCAGGCGGCGGGCGGCGCGTTCGGGATCCTTGGCGAACAGCTCCTGCAGCAGGGGAGTATTGACCGGTCCGGGGCACAGCGCGTTCACGCGAATGCCCTGGCGCGCGAACTGGACTCCCAGCTCCCGGCTCATGGCCAGCACGCCGCCCTTGGAGGCGGTGTAGGAGATCTGGGAGGTGGCCGCGCCCATGACGGCCACGAAGGACGCGGTATTGATGACCGAGCCCCGGCCGCGTTCGAGCATGTGCTCGATGGCGTACTTGCTGCACAGATACACCGAGGTCAGATTGACCTCCTGCACCCGCTTCCAGGCGTCGATGCCGGTGGTGAGGATCGAATCGTCCTCCGGCGGTGAGATGCCCGCGTTGTTGAAGGCGATGTCGAGGCCGCCGTAGGTGTCGACGGCGGCCTGGAACATGGCCCGCACCTGCTCCTCGTCGGTGACGTCGACCTTCACGTAGAGCCCGCCGGCCTCGGCCGCGGCGGCCTCGCCGCCGGTGGCGTCGATATCGGCGACCACGACCTTGGCGCCCTCCTGGGCGAAGCGTCGGACGGTGGCCAGCCCGATACCGCTGCCGCCGCCGGTGACGACCGCGACTCGATCCTGTAAGCGCTGCAACGTATCTCCTTCGATGAGGGGCTGGTTACTCGGTGGCGAGGAAGACGTTCTTGGTCTCGGTGAAGGCGCGCGCGGCGTCGGGGCCGAGTTCGCGGCCCAGACCGGACTGCTTGAATCCGCCGAACGGCGTCCAATAGCGCACGGAGGAATGGGAATTCACCGACAGATTCCCGGCCTCGACCCCGCGGGCCACCCGCAGCGCCCGCCCGACATCGCTGGTCCAGATGGAGCCGGACAGGCCGTAGTCGGTGGCGTTGGCGAGGCGCAGGGCGTCGGGCTCGTCCTCGAAGGGCAGCACCGCCACCACCGGGCCGAACACTTCCTCGGTGAGCACCCGGTCCTGGGGGCTCGACGGGAGGACGACGGTGGGGGCGAACCAGTATCCGGGGCCGTCGGGGCGGGCGCCGGTGAACGCCACCTTGGTCGACGGTTCGAGGAATCCGGCGACGCGGTCGCGGTGGGCGGCGGAGATGAGGGGCCCCATCTCGGTCGACTCGTCGGACGGATCGCCCACCCGCACGCCCTGGACCGCCGGTTCGAGCAGTTCCAGGAAGCGGTCGAAGACGCTGCGCTGCACCAGGATTCGGGAGCGGGCGCAGCAGTCCTGACCGGCATTGTCGAAGACGCCGTAGGGGGCGGTGGCGGCGGCGCGCTCGAGGTCCGAGTCGGCGAACACGATATTGGCGCTCTTGCCGCCCAATTCGAGGGTCACCCGCTTCACCTGCTCGGCGCAGCCGGCCATGATCTGCCTGCCCACCTCGGTGGAACCGGTGAACACCACCTTGCGCACGGCCGGATGGGTGACGAAACGGGCCCCGACCACCGCGCCGCGACCCGGGATCACCTGGAAGACGTCCTCGGGCAGGCCGGCCTCCACGGCGAGCTCACCGAGCCGGATGGCGGTGAGCGGGGTGAGCTCGGCCGGTTTGAGCACCACGGTGTTCCCCGCGGCCAGCGCGGGACCGAAGCCCCAGGCCGCGATGGGCATGGGGAAGTTCCAGGGCACGATGATGCCGACCACGCCCAGCGGCTCGCAGAAGGTGATGTCCACCCCGCCCGGGACCGGAATCTGATTGCCCAGCAGGCGTTCCGGCATACCCGCGCTGTAGTGCAGGACGTCGCGGACATTGCCGGCCTCCCAGCGGGCATTGCCGATGGTGTGGCCGGCATTGCTGACCTCGAGCCGGGCCAGCTGCTCGATCTCGGCATCCACCGCCTCGGCGAAGCGGCGCAGCAGCCGCGCCCGATCGCCGGGGGCGACGGCGCGCCAGCCCGCCGTCGCCCGGTGCGCGCGTTCGATGGCGGCGTCGGTGGCGGCCGTATCGGCCGCGGCGATGGTGGCCAGCACCTGCTCGGTGGCGGGATTGACGATGTCGGTGGTTGTCACGGGGTGCGCTCCTTTCCGTACTGTGCCGCGTGGTCGACCAGGGCCCGCATGAGGCGGAGGTCGGTCGGATTCTCCTCGGGATGCCATTGCACGCCCAGCAGGAACGGGCCGTCGCGGGTCTCCGCGGCCTCGATGACGCCGTCCGCCGTGTGCCCGGTGGCGGTGAGGCCGGGGGCGAGCGTGCCGATGGCCTGATGGTGGTGGCAGTGCGCCTTCGCCTCGGAGCCGACGATGTCGGCGAGGCGGCTGCCGGGAACAGTGGTGACGGTGTTGACCGTGAAGACGCCGGGGGAGCGCGAGTGGTCGGTGTGCCCCACGGCATCCGGGACGTGTTGCAGCAGGGTGCCGCCCAGGGCTACGTTCACCAATTGCAGTCCGCGGCAGACGGCCAGGACCGGCAGTTCCGCCGCGCGGGCGAGCGCGAACAGCCCGAACTCGGACTCGTCGCGGTCGAGGCGCAGTCCGCGGGTGGCGGGATGCGGTGGCGCGCCGTAGCGGGCGGGGTCGAGGTCCGCGCCGCCGGTGAGCACCAGGCCGTCGAGGCGCTCGACGAGCTCGGGGCGCGGAGTTCCGATGGGCGGCAACAGGACCGGGATACCGCCCGCGCGCTCGGTCAGGTCGATGTAGGTGCGGGCCAGCACCGCGGCGTCGACGTCCCAGTGGCCGAAACGGGTGCGTTCGGAATACGTGGGCAGGCCGATGACGGGCCGGCGGCCGGAGTCAGAGTCGTTCGAAGCCACGGATCCGCTCCCAATCGGTCACCGCCGCGTCGTAGGCGTCCAGCTCGACCTGCGCGGCATTGCGGTAGTGCCGCACCACCTCCGGACCGAACGCTTTCTGGGCGATCTTGCTGTCGCCGAACAGCTGCGCGGCCTCGCGCAGGGTGTGCGGGACGCGCGGCCGGTGCGAACGGTAGGCGTTGCCGTGGAACTCCGGCTCCAGTGGGAGCTGGTGTTCGATGCCGTGCAGACCGGCGGCGATTGCCGCGGCGACCGCCAGATACGGGTTCACATCGCCGCCCGGGATGCGGTTCTCCAGGCGCAGCGAGGGGCCATGGCCGACGACGCGCAGGGCGCAGGTGCGATTGTCGCGACCCCAGGCCAGGGCGGTGGGTGCGAAGCTGCCGGCCTGGAATCGTTTGTAGGAGTTGATGTTCGGGGCCAGCAGATAGGTGAGTTCGCGCAGGCAGTCCAGCTGGCCCGCGATGAAGTGGCGCATCAGGGCCGAGGGGTCGTCGCCGTCGGCGAAGACCGGCTCGCCCGCGCCGTTGCGCAGGCTCAGGTGGATGTGGCAGGAATTGCCTTCCCGCTCATTGTATTTCGCCATGAAGGTGATGCTGCGGCCCTCCTGGGCGGCGATCTCCTTGGCGCCGGTCTTGTAGATGGTGTGGTTGTCGCAGGTGATCAGCGCCTCGTCGTAGCGGAAGGCGATCTCGTGCTGGCCGGGATTGCATTCGCCCTTGGCGGACTCGACATACATTCCCGCGCCGGACATGTCGGTGCGGATACGGCGCAGCAGCGGTTCGATCCGGGCGGTGCCGAGCATCGAGTAGTCGACGTTGTACTGGTTGGCGGGGGTGAGATCGCGGTAGCCGCTGCGGAAGGCGGACTCGTAGGTGTCGTCGAAGACGAGGAATTCGAGTTCGGTGCCGACATAGGCGGACAGGCCGCGCTCGGCCAGGCGATCCAGCTGGGCGCGCAGCACCTGCCGGGGTGAGGCGGCCACGGGCTGCCCGGGCCGGCCGTGCGGGTCCACCTGCTCGACGTCGCAGAGCACCAGCGCGGTGCCCGGCCACCACGGCACCAGCCGCAGCGTGCTCAGATCAGGGCGCAGCACGAAATCGCCGTAGCCGGTGTCCCAGGAGGACATCTCGTAGCCCTCGACCGTGGTCATCTCCACGTCGACGGCCAGCAGATAGTTACACGCCTCCGTCGCCTGATCCAGTACCTCCTCCACGAAATACCGTGCCGAACAACGCTTTCCCTGTAATCGCCCCTGCATGTCGGTCATCGCCACCAGCACCGTGTCCAGCGTCCCCGCCTCGACCCGCGCCACCAGCTCCGCCACGGTAAGCATCCCGGCCCGCATTCTTGACCCCTCTCGACGTCAACCCCGCTCACGCTAGGCGAACCCGGCCTCCGTGTGTGCCCGAATACGGCAAGTGATCACTCGCGTCTTCGATGTGGCCTTCCCGTGCGCCGATCGCCCCGGCGCCACGCCGGAAATACTGCTGCGCTCGCTCCGTCCGCTCGGCTACCGTCCGGACCATGCCCGGTCCCGAGGAAACGTTCGCCGGCCCGCATCAGCCCGCGGTCTATCTGATCACCGGAATGCAGGCCGCCGGGAAATCGACCGTGGTGCAGGCTCGCGTCGTCGGCCGGTTGTGACGGTGGCGCGAGACTGCGGGCGGGTTCAACTGGTCTGATCGATGAATTTCTCGACGAGTCTGTTGTAGACCGCCGGCTGTTCCATGTTCGGGTAGTGGCCCGCGCGGTCGATTGTGGTGCGGCGACCGTGAGGTACCGCGTCGAGCAGCCGGTCCACGGTCGCCGTCAGGTCCGGTGAGTCGAGCGCGCCGTCGACGGCGAGCACCGGGACGCGGATCGTTTGTGCGCGAGCTGCGATATCGGCGACGGGAAGGCGGTAATCCTGTTCCGGGGCAGTGTGTTTGGCCAGGGTTCGAGCCGCCATCTGCCGAAGCTTGTGGATGATGGCCGGGTCGACCTCGGCCGGCGATCGGTTCGGGCCTGCTGCCCAGGAAACGAACGCCTCCATCCATGTGGCGATATCTCCGCGAGTCAGTGCGTTCGCCTGGGCGTCGGCGACCTTCCTCGACCACCGATCGCGATACTCCGGCTCGCCGATGCCGCGACCGCTGACGATCAGGCCCTCGACCAACTCCGGATGTTCTATCGCGGTGTCGACCGCGAGCATGGCGCCCATCGATACGCCCACCAGCACAGCGGATTTCACGCCGAGGTGGCGCAGAAGTGCCACTACATCGTCGACCGGCCGGAAATGCCTTGTCGCATTTGCGGATTCGCCGTGCCCCCGAGCGTCGGGGGCGATCACCCGGTGGTGCCGGCCCAGTGCCGACAGCTGTGGATCGAACATGGTGGAGTCCACGAAGCTCGCGTGCAGCAGCACCACGGGCCGGCCCGCGCCCCCGGTGTCGCGATACGCCAGAGCGCCGTCGTCGGTTTGGAAGGTGAATGTATCGGTCGCGGCAGACATGACAACCAAGGTGTCATAGCTCCGCGCAGTTTGACAACTCAGGTGTCATAATTGGTGTTGTGGATCATCCCCTCGCACCTGAAGAGCTGGCACGCCGACTGATGGAGGTCTTCACGCAAGTCGGCATCCTCAACCGGCACGTCTATCGCAGAATCGAGCAGGACGCCCTACCCCCGGGGCTGTCGGTCGGCGTTCGCGGCATCTGCGATCTGCTGGCCGCGCATGAACCGATGACCGTTCCACAGATGGGACGCGCTTTGGCGTTGAGTCGCCAGTTCGTCCAGCGAATGGTCAACGACGCCCTCGCGCAGGAGCTCGTCGAAACCCGCGACAACCCGCGGCATCAACGCTCGCCGCTGGTCGGTTTGACCGCGAAGGGACGTGCGGCGATGGCCTCGACCGCCGCCCGCGAACACGCCGTGCTGCGCGGCGTCGGCGGGAACCTCACCGCCGCTGATATCGACACGTGCCTGCGAGTCCTTCGCCACCTGGGCGAACCCTTCGCCGATGTCGACCTGGACGGCCACTCCGGACAGCACAGCTGAACTCCCGATCCATGAAGGAGTCGGGCGACCGGTCTATCCGAGCCGCAGGTGAGAGTGCGCGCAGCTGGAAGCGACTCGTCCTGCCGCGGCTCGGCGAAGTGGATCCGCCACTGACCTGAGTCGAGTATGGAGATTGTGCCGCCGCGCTCTGACCGTCCCGCGGAATGCGCGGAACGGTGAACGTGCGTGCGTCGGCCAGATGGGCGGCCACGAATCTTCGTGCCTTCCTTGGGAAGTCGCGGCCTCGTCGGCTGCAGTGACACCGCGAACCGCGCCCCTAGGAGTCGGGGCTGCACACCGACGCGACGGCAAACTACTGTGCCGGTTCTATTCACATTGCGAAAGGTTCGAACGATGTACTTCATCTCGATGGCGTTAGGGATGTTCGGCCCACTGTTGGTACCCGCAGGAAGCGCGAACTGTTGGATGGACAGCACTGCTCCCGCGTGCATGCCCCACTAGATTGATTCTCGAAACTGGGTGGGTGGAATTGCCGCCCACCCAGTTGCCCCGCCCCCGACTCGCGGGCCAGGCATCGCGCAGCACGTGTGCCTTGCGGGGCTCGTCCGGCAACGGAGTTACCAGACACGGACGAAGGGCCGCGGCCACTCCGAAGCCGATGCCTATTACGGAGACCACGCCGTTGAGCACGGTCAGCACGATCATCCCGGGCTCATGGCGTCCTCTCGAGTGTCGTCGATCGCGGGGACCGATCGCTCACCGATCAGGCGCCCTGGAGAGGCCATTTACTCAGTCCAGCCACGATCTGGCCACGTCGTACGCTGGACGGGGCGTTCGAGGGTTCTGGAGGAGGCGCGCCTCGGACGACATTCAGCCACCGGAAGTCGGCATTGCAGCGTGATCCGCTGATGAGCTGAGGCGGAGAAGACCCGTCCCAGGGTGACGTCAGAATTGTTCAGTGCCAACGGATCCCAGTTCTACGGGACTACTTCCGAATTCGGCGATGACGGTTGCGTGATTCATCGGCGCTGTGGGCCGGCGAGGTGTGTGTTCTGCGTCATAGCGGTGGGATGTCACAAATCCGGGGCCGTCGGCACCTCATGGTCGTCCCACTGACGATGAAGGAGATGGACACCGTGAATGCTCGGCTCGATATGTACGCCAATGAGGTCGGTGCGAAGTTCGCCAAGCGGTTTGCCAATGCCAGTCTGGTGATCACGCAGTCGGAGGTGCCGAAAACGACTCAGGAGCTGGTGAGCTTGCGGGCCAGTCAGATCAATGGGTGTGGCTGGTGTACCGATGCGCACACCAAGGAGCTGGCGGCCGCGGGGGAGCCGGCGGTTCGGATCAATCTGGTGGCGACCTGGCGGGAGGCGTCGGTGTTCAGCGAGGCGGAACAGGCGGCGCTGGCCTTCGCCGAGGAGGGCACGCGGCTGGCGGATGCCTACCTCGGGGTCTCCGACGAGACCTGGGCGCAGGTTCGGAAACACTACGACGACAACCAGACCGCGGCCCTGGTGGCGTTGGTGGCCATGATCAACGCCGCCAACCGGCTCGGTGTCATCCTGCATCAGCAGGGTGGGTCCTACGAGCCGGGCATGTTCGCCGGGGCCACCGACTGACCGTCAGACGGGCTGCGGTGCTGTGACCGGGCGGCGATTGCGGCGCCAGGCGTAGGCCAGGAAGGCGATCAGGCCGATCAGTGGAATCGTGCTGACGGCCCAGCTCAGACCCAGCGGGGGACCGGGCTGCTGGAGAACCGGAAGGTTCGCCAGATCGCCTTCACCGCGGCCCTGGGGGCCGTCGATGACGAAGTGGAAGGTCCACGCGCCCTGCTGATCCAGAGAGCGCACGTCCAGGCCCCAGACGTCGCGCTTGCGCGGGTGCCGCGACAGCGCTTCGGCGTGGCGTACCTTGCCGTTGGGCTGGTACTCGGTGAGTGTGCCGGTCTTGTCCTCGATGCCCCCGTCGGGGATGAAGGTGAAGTCCAGCGATTGCATTGCGCGCAAAGGCCATTCGCTGAACCCCACGGTCAGCGAGTAGGGCCCGGCCTGCACGTGCTCGGTGTGCACGATATTGACGGGCTGATATGCCGACGCCGTCGCGGCGGTGCCGGCGGTCAGCCCGAGAATCGCGAGAATCGTTGCGGCGGTGGCAAGTAGACGGTTGATCATGCGCTGACCTGCTCGGACGGGGCGGACAGTCGCAGCATGTCGCCGAAGCGCCAGCCCAGGTAGCCGCCGAGTGCACCCAGCAGTGCGGCCGCGACCGTGGTGGCGATGATGACGGCGGCGTGCGAGAGGCGGACGTCGTAGATGATCACCTGCTGAACGGGATTGAACCCGCCGATGATCGCCCCGCCGAGCCCGCCGGCGAGCGCCGGCAGCAGACGTGCCGGGCTGTGCGTGCGCCGCAGCAGCAGATCGATCACGATGCCCACCGGAATCAGGCAGAACGGAATGAGCGCCGGGGTCGCCGGAATGCCGCGGATATGTTCGCGCATGGGCAATCCCACGAAATCGGCGTAGGCGCGTGCCGCCCACGGCGCGAACCACCAGAACACGCCCTGGATCGCCGAGGAGAACACGGCGGTGACGGTCGCGCCCCACCGCTGGAATCCCGCACCCAGGACCATCAGCAGAATCACCATGAACGCGGTGACCGCGACCGTCCACCGCACGGTCCCGGTGCTGAGCCGCTGTACCGCCAGCGCGGTGACGGTGCTCGAGGTCGCCAGGTGCGCCAGCGCGAACAACGCGCCGATCCGCCCCCACCGATGGGCCCGCGCCGCCCCGAACACGATCACCGTGCCCACCGAGATCACCGTGCTGGACAGGAACAGCCCGATGTGCGGCGGCGAGTCGATGATCGCGTCGAACCCGTAGAGGCTGTGCCACCACAGATCCCACAGTCCGTACAGCAGGAACGACGCCGCACCCAGCGCCGCCACCATGTACCCGAGCGGTGCGGTGAACGTCCGCCCGAACACATTGATGCCGGGCCCACCCAGCTCGCCGTCCACCCGACGCCCCGCCCGGCCCGCCGCCGAGGTGACGAGAATGACCGTGAGACCGGTGAATCCGGCGATCGCCGCACTGGCGTAGATGAACAGGTGCGGCAGCGTGAAGAAGGTGTCGGGCCCGACATCGGAGTGCCACTGGATGTCCCAGGTCGATCCGACGGCGAAGGTCATGCCGGCCGCGAACAGGATGGCCGCGGGTAGCCAGGGGCGGATGGTGATCGGTGCGGTCGCCTCGGCGGTGAGCCCGCGACCGTTGGCGGTGAGGTCCATGGTCTGCTCCTGATCCTCTTTCCTTCGATTCAGTTGGCCTGGACGGAGAAGGTGGCGCTGCCGGATCCCGGTGCGCCGGACAGTTTGACGGCGATCTCCCACTGCCCCGGCATGGGTAGCGTCACGGTCGCCCGGTAGTGCCCGGGGGTGACGGCGGTGGCCGTACTCGGCGGGAGCGCGTGGCCCATCTGCGGCATGGCGGGCTCCACCGAGACGCGATCCGGGGACGCGGCGGTGCCGTGCTGGTCGGTGATGTCGAGGTCGACGGTGTTGTCGCCGGTGTGCGGCGATCCGCCGGCGACGCTGAGCCGCACCTGGTAGGGCCCGGCGGCACTGCGCGGCACCGGTTTCGCGCTGCCGGACGGCCACAGCCACCAGGTCAGCAGCGCGCCCACCAGCACGACGATCGCCGCGATCAGTCCTGTACGCCTGGTCATTGCGGAACCCCCGCTCGGACGTCGACCGTGGTCGGAATGGTCATGACGGAATAGCCGCGCTCGGCCTGCGTCCACACCAGGTATCGGCCGGGCAGCGGAAAAGTGAAGGTGAAGGCCACATTCGGGCCGTAGGCGGCGACGGTCTCGTCGGGCGGCTGGGCGCCGACGGCGGGCATCGGGGCCATGGCGTGCGCGTGCGCCCAGATCGGCGCCGTCGCCGCGGACGTCCCGGCGGGCACGCCGTCCGGCAGCGGGCCGACCGCGATGAGATGGCCGATCATCCCCAGCCAGGGCTGTAGATCCGCGGCACCGCCGTAGGCCGCGGTGAGGGTGACGGGTTCGCCCGCGATCGCCTCGGTGGTCGTCAGGGTTGTCCCGTTCGGTGCGGGATCGGCCGCGCCGGAACCGGATCGACCGCCGACGTGCAGCGCGGACCGCAGCAACTGCACGCCCCCGCCGCGCCGCGCGATCTCCGCAGCGACCGCGTAATCACCGGATTCCCCGAGCCCCAGGTTGGCCCGGTACTCCCCGGGCGCGATGCGGATCGGATGCCGATGCCAGAACGTCCCGGACGGCCCGACCACCATGAGATGCAGCAGCGCGTCATCGGTGACCAGCAGATCGTCCACGGGCCGCCCCGTGGCGGAATCGGTCAGCGACAGCTGGACCTCCGTCGGTTTCCCCGCCGCCGGCGGCTGCGCATGCACGGTCAGATTCACCGGCGGCCGTGAATAATTCGTGGTCAGTGGCAGGTCGCGTTCGGGGAACGGATTGCCGATATTGCCGGAGGTGGGATCGAGCAGGCTCCCCGCCGGCCGTGGCTGCGGTGCACTCGAGGACAGTACTGCCCCCGTGGTTCCGACGGTCAGCGCCGCGATGAGCGCGCCCACCGGAATCAGTGTCGGCCAGCCTCTTTTCGAGAGGAGCGCGGTACCCAGCGCGACCAGCAGCAGCGCACCTGCCGCGAAGAAGCCCCCGTAGGCGGCGCGCTCCCACGGTGTCACGACACGCGCGGCGACCAGGAACGGAATCCGGGCGGTCCGTTCGCCGTCCGAGACCGACAGCTCCCACGGCCCGGCATGATCCACCCGCAATGTCGTGGCATACAGCCCCGGCCGATCCGCGAGTTCGACCGTGCCCGAGGAGGTCTCGCCACCCTGATCGACCGGCGCGGCGCTGACCGTCAACGCCCCGGCCGCCGACCCCGTATGGCTCACCACCTCGACGCGCAGCGGTCCCGGCTCGGCCCGGCGGATCACCACAGTGAGCTCGCGCGCGCCCAGCGATTGCGCCACCGTCAGATCACCCCCGCTCGCCGCGCCATCGGCTCGGGCGTCGGGCGCGGACCCGAAACCCCACAGCAGGAACGCGCAGAGCACGCCCACCACCACGCATGCGCTGCGCAGGCGAACGATCAACGGCGGCTGCATTGTTCCGAAGCTACCGAAAAACCGCCGCCCGGAAATCCCACCCGTGGGGGATATGTCCTCGGGGTGCGGTCAGGGTAGGGTCCCCGCCGCCCCGGGCCCGCTGGGACCGGTTGCCGTGGGGCGAGCCGTATTTCCTGCTAGGCCAAGGCGTTCCGGAGCCAGCTGGGCCCGGCCGTCGTCGCGCCGAGCGCCTCGACCCGAGCCCGCAAACCACGATCGGCCGTCACCACGAGCACCGAACCCGCCTGGGCCCCGGCCTTTCCGGCCTCGGCCGCGACCACCTCGACAATGGCGTCGTCCCCGGAACCGTCCGCGAGCACCACCCGCAGTTCGGCTCCCGCGCTGCCGGCAGCGGCCTTGGCGGCCCCTTCGAGCACCACGACCACGTCCGTCACCCCGGACAGCCGCTCCCGCAGCGGCCCCAACTCCCCGAGCAACCGCCGTGCCGCCCCGGCCCGATCCCGCCACCACCCATCCGGCCGCGAGCCCACCACGTTGGCCGCGTCCACCACAACCACCAGCCCGGCATCCTCCACCGCCTCAGTCTCCACCGCCCGCACCGAACCGCCGCGACCAGGTGCACAGGTCGCAGCCCGCGGCCGGCGTGCGCGCTCCACAGCCCTCCGTCACCCGGGCACCCGCTGGGACGGATCCCGTGAGTGGTGGACATGTTCCGGTGACGGCGGGTCAGAGGTCGAGTTCGACGTCGGTGAGGGGGTAGGCGACGCAGGAGTGGGTGTAGCCGGTGGCGGGGTCGGAGAGGCGGAGTTTGGCTTCGGCGGCGGTGTGGACTTCGCCCTTCAGGACGCGAATGCGGCAGAGGCTGCATTCGCCGGAGCGGCAGGCGGCCTCGGGGCGGATGCCGTTGTCTTCGAGGGCGTCGAGGAGGGGGCGGTTGCGTGGGGTGCGGAAGGTGGTGTCGCGGACGGTGACCGTGACCTCTTCGGCGGGATCGGTGGTGATGGGCCAGTGCGGCTGGCAGGTGGGGTCGGTGGGAGCGCCGTTGGCTTCGAAGCGGATTCGCCTGCGGGGGTGGCCCAGGGTGGTGAGCTGCTCCAGGGCGTAGGGGTAGAGGGCCTGGGGGCCGCAGACATAGACCATGCGGTTGCCGAGCGGACCGGCCAGATCGGAAATGGTGTCGGCGGACAGGAATCCGGTGCGGCCCGTCCAGCCGGGGGAGGGGTCGGCGATGACGTGGTCGACGGTGATGCCGGGGTGGGTGGCGAAGGTGTCGAGTTCCTCGCGGAAGAGGATGTCGGAGGCGTCCCGCGAACCGTAGATCAGATGGAGTTCGCGCACCGGCCCGCGGTCGGTGAGCTCGCGGATCATGCTCATGGCCGGTGCGACTCCCGAACCGCCCGCCAGGAACACCACGCGGTCACCGTGGAAGAGCGGATTGTGGTGGAAGGTCCCCATCGGACCGGTGGTGGTGAGCACATGACCCGCCTCGACGGTGTCGAGGAGCAGATTGCTGATCCGGCCGCCCGGCACCCGCCGCACCGTCAGGTCGTAGAACCCGAGGTCCGCGGGGCTGGAGGAAATGGCGAACGGTCGGCTGGTGCCGTCGAAGAAGACATTGACATACTGGCCCGCCAGGAATGGCGGCAGCATCGCGCCGTCGAGGCCGCGCAGCCGGAATATCTTGGCGGACAGGGTTTTTTCGAGCACGGCGTCCACCCGCAACAGCAGCCGCTTGGGATGATAGGCGTCCACGGTCGCGCGGGCTTCCGCACTGTGGTCGCGGGTTTCGGGCAGGCGGGCCTCGATCTCGTCGAGAATGCTTGCCGCGCCCTCGAATCGGGTGGCCAGGGGGTGTCGTTTCACGATGTACTCCGTTCAGGCGGCCTTGGTGCGCAGCAGGCGGCGCGCGACGCGCGCCCCGGCCTCGAGTGTGGGTTGGAATCCGCCCATGCCGGACCAGGACCCGGCGACATGCAATCCGGGGACATGGGTTTCGCGCTCGCTGTTGCGGAACAGCCAGCCCTCGGTGGCGTCCTGGTCGTAGCCGTAGATGGACCCGCCCGGATGACCCAGATACCGCATCATGGTCAAAGGCGTTGCCACATCGACCTCTTCGATGGCGTCGCGAATACCCGGCGTCACCGCCTCGCACAACTCCAGCAGCGTCTCGGCGAAGGCGAACTTGATGCGCGCGTACTCCACCGGCGCCACGTTCTTCCAGATGTCGGCGTACTGCAACGTCATCAGGCTGACATGGGTGGTCCCGGCCGGTGCGAACCCGATGGGCGCGACATCGTAGGAGCTGACACAGATTCCGCGCGCCGGTTCGAACGACTTCCACGCCTGGTAGGTGCGATCGTCGTCGGTGTCCCGGTTGACGAACGTCGTGCTGGTGGTGAAGCCCAGCTCCGCGGGCGTCGCGTCCAGGCCCATGTGCAGCACGAACCCGGACACCCCGATCCGCCTGGTGGCCAGATCGTTTCGCACTGCCGCCGGCACCGCGATTCCGTCCAGCATGGCGTAGGTGGTGGGCAGCGAGGCATTCGACACCACTTCGGGCGCGGTCACCTCGACCCCGTCCTCGAGCCGCACCCCGAGTACCCGCCCGCCCGCGGTGAGAATCGCCTCGACCCCGGTGTTGAACCGCGCCTGTCCGCCCGCCTGCCGGAAGGAGTCGAGTATCGCCGCCGACATGGCCTGCGAACCGCCACGCACATGCCACGGCTTGAACTCGAAGTAGGCGAACAGCGTCAGCGCCAGATCCTGGAACCGGAGCTTGGACGGCGGCTGGCCGAGATAGGTCCAGTACACGGCGAGCGCGACCTTGATCCGGTCATCGTCGAAGTATTCGTCGAGCACCTGCTGCAGCGGCCGCAGCCCGTATCGGAACAGCACCGGGTCGATCTGCTCGGCGGGCATCCCGCGCATGGCCGCGATCTGCCAGAACGCCACCTGCTTGATCAGCTCGAAGAACCGCGCCACCCGATCCCGGCTGCCCGGGAACTCGGCATCCAGAACGTCGATCGCCGCATCCCAGTCGGCCGGAATCGTCACATCCAGCCGGCCGGGCACCACCGCCCGGTACAGATCGTGCTCCTGCACGAACTCCAGCCGGTCCGCGATCCCCAGTTGCTGGAACAGCCCCTCGCGCAAGGAGATCGGCTGTCCCTCGACACCCACACCGGAGAGCTGGTGCAGCGCCACCTCGAACTCGAATCGCCCACGCCGGAACGAGGTTCCGCAGCCGCCGGGCACATTGTGCCGCTCCACCAGCAGCGTCCGCGCCCCCGCGCGCTGCAGCGTGGCCGCGGCGGTCAATCCGGCATTGCCCGCGCCGATGACAATGGCGTCGTAGTCGTGCATGCCCACCTCTGATACTCAATTAATTGAATAGGTGATTCACACCGTAGCTACCTCTCAACAACGTGTCTACGGGAAAGTAGACAAGAAATTGAATAATCGCCGATGGTGGTAGCCTGGGCGGATGGCGCTACGCAACGCGGTTCTGGCCACCCTGCTGGAGGGGGAGGCATCGGGCTACGACCTGGCCAAGGGCTTCGACGCCTCGGTCGCCAACTTCTGGCTCGCCACCCCGCAGCAGCTCTACAAGGAGCTCGAGCGCATGGCCGCCGAGGGTCTCATCGAGACCCGTGTCGTCGAGCAGGAGCGCCGCCCCAACAAGCGCCTGCACTCCATCACCCCGGCGGGCCGGGCGGCACTGCACGCGTTCATCGCCGAACCCTCCAAACCGACCGCCATCCGCGACGAGATGATGGTGAAGGTCCAGGCCATGGAGGCCGAGGACGCCCCCGCCGTGCGGGCGGCCGTCGCCGAGAAACTGGAGTGGTCGAAGGCGAAACTGGCCCGCTACGAACGACTGCGCGGCCGCCTGCTGGACGGGCGCAGCGAGCAGGCCTACCTCGCCGAGGTCGACCGCATCGGCCCCTACTTGAGCCTGCTGCGCGGAATCGCCTTCGAGCAGGAGAACATTCGCTGGGCCGAGTTCGCGTTGCCGGTCATCGACCGTCGCATCGCCACACACTCGCGGTAACCGGTCACCCGCCGTCGGGGCCGTGCCGGTTGATACGGTGTCCGCCTGGAAAGTTGTCCGCGAAACGACAGGTAGTGATCAGCGTTGGTGTCCGAATCGATGACAGGCGAGGGTGAATCCCGCCGTGCCGCCCCGCCCACCCGGCGCGGTCAGCGCACGCGCGGCGCCCTCATCGCCGCCGCGCGTGAGGTCTTCGAACGCGACGGCTACCTCGACGCGAAGATCGCCGACATCTCCAAGACGGCCGGCATGGCGTCGGGCTCCTTCTACACCTACTTCGACAGCAAGGACGAGATCTTCGCGGCCCTGGTCGAACAGGTCTCGGAGGAGATGCTGCACCCGCACGTGCGCGAGCGCAGCGGGATCACCGACACCCGCGCGCTCATCGAGGCCGCCAATCGCGACTACCTGCTGTCCTACAAGCGCAATGCCCGCCTGATGGCACTGTTCGAGCAGGTCGCTCACATCGACGAGAACTTCCGCCGCCTGCGCGTCGAGCGCGGCAAGGCGTTCGCGCAGCGCAATGCCCGGATGATCCGCGGGTTGCAGGAGTCCGGGCAGGCCAGCGCCGACCTGGATCCGATGATCACCGCGCACGCGCTCTCGGCCATGGTGAGCCGCATGGCGTACATGGTTTACGTTCAGAAGCAACGGATTCCGTTCGAGAAGCTGGTGACGACGCTGACCCAGCTGTGGGTGAACGCGCTGCAGCTGCAGGCCGAGTAGCGCTCAGCCCAGCCCGCGCGCGAACTCGATCAGCGCGGCATTGACCTCGGCGGGGCGCTCCTGCTGAATCCAGTGCCCCGCGCCCTCGAGGACGACCGTGCCGCGCAGATCGCTGAGCAGCGCCGACATCTTCTGCACGGGGGTGAACCGGATGACCGGATCGGTGGATCCGGCGATGAACAGTGACGGCTGGGCGATCTTCACCCCCTCCAGATGCGCGGTCCGCTCCCAGGTGCGGTCCAGGTTGCGGTAGTAGTTGAGCCCGCCGGTGAACCCGGTGGCGGTGAAAGTCTCGACGTAGTAATCGAATTCGGGTTCGCTGAGCCACTCCGGCAGCGGCGGCTCGGGTGTGCCGGTGTCCAGGAACGTGGCGGCGCTCATGATGTCGTCCTGCAGCAGCGTGCGCCGCGGATCCGCGCCCAGGACCGCGTCGGCGACCCCGGGTTCCTGGAACCACACCATGTAGAAGTCCGCACCCAGCCGCGCGCGCATGATCGACAGCGGCGGCCCGGACGACCGCGGGGTCGCGGGCACGCTCAGCCCCGCCACCGCCCGCACCCGCTCCGGGTACTCCCGGGCCATGTGCCACACCACCGACGCACCCCAGTCGTGGCCCACGAAGATGGCGTCCTGCAGCTCGTAGGCGTCGAGCAACCCGGCCAGATCCCCGCACACCGTGAGCATGTCGTACTCCTCGACGCGCTCCGGCCGCGAGCTGCCGCCGTAGCCGCGCATATCCGGGGTGAGCGTCCGGAATCCGGCCTCGGCCAGCGCGAAAACCTGATGCCGCCACGAGAATCCGAGCTCCGGGAACCCGTGGCAGAACACCACCGGCGCCCCCATGCCGTGCTCGACCACCCGCAGCTCGACGCCATTGGCCGCCACCTGCGCGCTGCCCAGCCGTTTCCACTCGTCCACCAGATGTGCTGTCCGCATCGGTTGTTCACCTCTCGCCGCCGGCCCGGTTGACGCCGGACGGGTCATGAACTTGAATCCGACGTAGGTTTCATATTCCATCAGCCGGCGCCTCCGATCCACCCCGGGTCGGGTGCCGGTACGGGCCGGAAGGAGCACACGTGCAGGTCGCGGGTAGGAACGCCATTGTCACCGGAGGCGGTGGCGGCATCGGCGGGGCCATCGCCGCCCGGTTGGTGCGGGCCGGGGCGCGGGTCGTCGTCGCCGACCTGAACGGCGAGGCCGCCGCGGCGGTCGCTGCGGCGCTGAACGCGGAGTTCCCGGGCGCGGCCGTGGCGATCGGGGCCGATGTGTCCGACACTGCCCGCATCGAGGAGCTCATCGCCCGCGCCGAGGCCGAATTCGGGCCGGTCGACCTGTATTTCGCCAATGCGGGCGTGATCGGGCCGGTCGGGCTCGGCGACGAGAAGGACTGGGAGACCACCCTCGACGTCAACCTCAACGCCCACATCCGTGCGGCGCGGCTGCTGGTCCCCGGCTGGGTGGAACGCGGCGAGGGCTACTTCGTCAGCACGGCGTCGGCGGCGGGCCTGCTGACCCAGATCGGTTCGGCCGCATACTCGGTCACCAAGCACGCGGCCGTCGGCTTCGCCGAATGGCTGTCGGTCACCTACGGCGACCAGGGCGTCCGGGTCAGCTGCCTGTGCCCGATGGGCGTCGAGACGCCGCTGCTGCGGGCGGGGGAGAACTCCGGGGACGCCATCGGCATGGCCGCCACCCGGGCGGTCACCTCGGCCGGTGCGGTGCTGACCCCCGACGCGGTGGCCGAGTTGGTCATGGCCGCGCTGGACGACGAGCGGTTCCTCATCCTGCCCCACCCGGAGGTACTCGACATGTACCGTCGCAAGGGCGCGGACTACGACCGCTGGCTGTCGGGCATGCGGCACTATCAGGCGCGGCTGCTGGACAGCGGCGACGGCCACTGAGCATCGGGGAGACAATGAGCGACGATCAGCGGCCCGGCGAACTACCCGGCCTGGATCTCGAGCGACTCGCGGTGTGGCTGGCCGACACTCGGCCGGGCCTGGTGACCGGTCCGCTGGGCGGCCGGTTGATCGCGGGTGGGAAGTCCAATCTCACCTATGAGATCAGCGACGGCGAGTCGGCGTGGATCCTGCGGCGTCCGCCGCTGGGGCACGTGCTCGCCACCGCGCACGACATGGCTCGCGAGTACCGGGTGATCACCGCGCTCGCGGACACCGGTGTGCCGGTGCCCGCCACCTACGCGCTGTGCCAGGACGACGACATCATCGGTGCGCCTTTCTATGTCATGGAACGGATCATCGGCACGCCCTACCGGACCGCGGCCGAACTGGTGCCGCTCGGCGCCGACCGGACCCGGGTCATCGCCACCGGCCTCATCGACACCCTGGCCGCCCTGCACACCGTCGATCCGGGCGCGGTCGGGCTGGCGGACTTCGGGCGGCCGGACGGATTCCTGGAGCGGCAGGTGCGGCGCTGGAAGAAGCAGCTCGACGCCTCCTACAGCCGGGACCTGCCCGCCGCCGTCGAACTGCACGATCTGCTGGCGAAGAACCTGCCCGCGCAGTCGGCCACGGGCATCGTGCACGGCGACTACCGGCTCGACAATGTGCTCGTCGACGCCGAGGACCGGGTCGCGGCCGTGATCGACTGGGAGATGGCCACACTCGGCGATCCGCTCACCGATATCGGCCTGCTGCTGGTCTATCAGCGCATGAGCGACAGCGTCATGCCCGGGGTCAGCGATGTCGCGCTCGCGCCCGGCTATCCAGCCGAATCCGAAGTGCTGGAACGCTATTCGACGCGCGCCGGCCGCGATGTGTCCGAGATCGGGTTCTATATCGCGCTGGCGTCGTTCAAGCTGGCCGTGATCAGCGAGGGCATCCACTTCCGTCACATTCACGGCCAGACTGTGGGACCCGGCTTCGAGCACATGGGCGAGGCGGTCGAGCCATTACTGGCCGCGGGACTGTCCGCGCTGCGCACCCCGTAGGGGTGAAACCCGCGGCGCTGCCGGGGATTTCCTACTTCGCGTCCGCATAGCACTCCACGATCGCGGTCGTGAAGGGGAAGCGGACCGGGGTCGGGCCGAACGCGAGCTCTCCGGCCGTGTCCGCCGCGGCGGTGATCGCCGCGGCGACCGTGGCCGCCTCCTCCTCCGGGCAGTGCACGATGACCTCGTCGTGCTGGAAGAAGACCAGCTCGGCACGCAGTCCCGCCGTGTGCATCGCATGCCGCAGGCCCGCCAGCACCAGCAGGGTCCAGTCGGCGGCGCTGCCCTGCACGACGAAGTTCCGGGTGAAGCGACCGCGAGCCCGGGCCCTCGGGGTGGAGCCGTACCCGGTGGCGGCCCCATCCTCGGTGTCCGCCTGGTCGAATGATGTCGTGGGCGGGCAGGTGCGGCCGAACCAGGTGCGCACCAGGCGGCCCTCCTCCCCGGCGGCCGCCGCGTCGTCGACATAGGCCACCGCGTCCGGATAGCGGCGGCGCAGTTCGGCCATGTGGGTGAGCGCGTCGCCCGAGGTCTGGCCGTAGATCGCGCCCAGCATGGCGATTTTGGCCTGGGCGCGGTCACCGCCGAACGCGCGGGCCGCGAGGTCGGCGTAGAGATCCTCACCCCGGCCCGCCACCTCCATCAACCCGGGATCGCGGGAGATGGCGGCGAGTACGCGCGGCTCCATCTGATCGGCGTCGGCGACCACCAGCCGCCAGCCCGGATCGGCGCGGATCGCGCGGCGCACCACCTTCGGGATCTGGAGTGCGCCACCGCCATTGGTGGTCCAGCGCCCGGTGACCGTCCCGCCCGGCAGGTACTCGGGACGGAAACGGCCGTCGTGCACCCACTGGTCGATCCAGGACCAGCCGTGCGCGGTGTAGAGGCGGTAGAGCGACTTGTAGGCCAGCAGCGGCGCGACCGCCGGGTGGTCGATCTCCCGGAGCTCCCATTTTCTGGTGGAGGACAACGAGATTCCCGCCCGCCCGAAGGCGCGGATGATGTCCTGGGGCAGGTCCGGGCGGACCCGCACCCCGCCGAAGGCCCGCGACACCTCCTCGGCCAGCTCCGCCATGCGCCGCGGTTCCGCGGTACCGGAAATGCGTTCTCCCAGCATGGAATCGAGCAGTTCGCGATGCAGGTCGGCGCGCCAGGGGATCCCGGCCCGCGACATCTCCGTGGCCACCAGCAGGCCCGCCGACTCGGCGGTGAGCAGCAGGTGCAGGCGGCGCGGGTATTCCGCCGCGGCCATGCGGGCGACCTGTCCCGCGTACACCTCCAGCAGCGCGGTGAACTCGTCGGTCCCGGATGGCAGTGGCACCGGGCCTGATTCGAACAGGGTCGGCTGGGTGTCGGCGGCCCGCGCGGGCGCGTCTTCCGGCACGGGGAGCCGATGCAGCCGGGCCCAGGCCGCCGCCAGCGAACGGGCCTGCCCCGACTGGCCCTCCTCGTGCCCGATCAGCAGCGACTCCGCCGCCTCCACGTCATAGCAGCGATCCACCCGCACGCCCGCCTCGAGCAGCCGCCGATAGGTTCCGGCGGTCGAACGCCACACCCACCGCTCGGCCTCGGGATGCGAGCGCACGGCCTCGGCCAGCGAGGACTCCTCGACCACCGGGCCCGCGGGCCGACCGGCCAGATCCAGCGGGCACACCCGGGCCCCGCCGTCACCCGTCTCCGCCACCGCCCACCGCATACCGATGAGTCTGGCAGTGGGCACAGACAAGTGAGTCCGGCAGTGGGCACGGGCATGAAGTCGGCACCGACATGCTGTGCCGAGCGACCGTGGCTAGCATCGACGCGGTGCATGTCGACCTGATGCTGGATTCGTTGGATGGACTGTCCGTGGGGGACGCGGTCGGCGCCGAGTTCCTCGTCCTGCGCCGGCCCCTGGCCGACCTGCAGACCGGTGATCTCCCGCCGGGCCGCTGGGAATGGACCGATGACACCGAGATGGCCTGCACGGTGGCGGGGGAACTGCTCGAACACGGTGCGATCGACCAGGATCGGCTCGTGGCCGCCTTCGCCGCACGCATCGACCAGCGCCGCGACTACGGGTTCATGACCGTGGACACGCTGGGGCGTATCCGCCGCGGCGTGCCCTGGCGGCAGGTGACCGCGGCGGCCTTCGGCGGGCAGGGCTCGTGCGGAAACGGGGCGGCCATGCGCGTCGCGCCGCTGGGCGCGTTCTACGCGAGCGACCCGGACCGGGCCACCGCCGAAGCGGTCCGGTCGGCGCAGGTGACGCATGCGCATCGCGAAGGCATCATCGGCGCGGTCGCGGTAGCGGTGGCGGCCGCCACCGCGGCGCAGGCCCGGCTCGCCGGAACCCGGCCCGCGCCAACGGAATTCCTCGCCACCGTCCTGGACCGGCTCGACGACGGTGAGACCACCCGCCTGATCCGCCGGGCATACGCGCTGCTCGGCGCCCCGGCCGGGCAGGTCGCCGCGGAGATCGGCAATGGCACCAGCGTGACGGCCCAGGACACCGTGCCCTTCACGATGTGGGCCGCCGCGATCTACCTGGACGACTACCGGGCCGCGATCGCCACCTGCCTGTCGGTCGGCGGCGACACCGACACCACGAGCGCCATCGTCGGCGGAATCGTCGCGGCCCACACCGGAACCCGGCCCGGTGGATTGCCCGGCGCGTGGCTGTCCGCGCGAGAACCGTTGCCCGACTGGCTGGACCGCGACCGCGCCCAGCAGCATGGCAAGCAAGCGGCGGCCCGTTTCCGGCGCTGGTTCCCCGGCGGCCGCCGCAACGATTCGGTCTGAGGCACTGCTCGTCCTTGCCGGCGAAATCGGAGTAGAATGCGCCTCTGGTCGGTCGGGCGCTGGTGCAGGTCTCCGGGATGGACGTGGCTCGAACCCCTCTCGGCGACCGAACAGGCCAGAGCGGCGGCGTCCGGCAGGGTGTTCGGGGTTACCGGCCTGTGTGGTCGGGGTGGACGGGGTGGGATGGATCGGCAACTGGGCTGCGCCGCAGGAGAATCGGTCGAGTGCCCGGTCGTGCGGGCCTACCGGCATACTGTCTGCATGCGGCGACAGCGGACGGGGCGATATCGGTCGCGCCGGCTCCGAGCGGGGATGCTGTTCGCGGTATTGGTGCAGCTCTTGCTCACGGGGTGCGGTCGGGACACTGCCGAGCCCGCGGTGGTGGTGCCCGAGCGGAACGCTCCCGCCAGCGGGGAGTATCTGCTGGAGTCCAGCGACAAGTACTACGCGGATCTGCAGGCCACACTGCCGGGCGTGAGCGACCCGCGAGTGCGGGCGAATCTCGAGCGGCTGATCCGGACGCCGGTCGCTGAATGGCTGCCGCACGATCTGGATGTGACGGCAAGGACGATTCGGCAGGACATCGCACGGGGGCAGGCGAGCGATTCCATACCGATGTTCGTCGCCTACAACATTCCGGGGCGCGACCTGCACGGCGAATCCGGTGGGGGACAGGCCGGGGCGGACTCGTACAAGCAGTGGATCGCCGGTGTCAGCGAGGCGATCGGAGCGAATCCGGCGATCGTGATCCTCGAACCGGACGCGCTGGCCCACGCCACGGAGATGAACGACGCCGATCGCGCGGCCCGATTGGCACTGCTCGGATTCGCGTATGCCGAACTGTTCCAGCACAATCCGGCCACCGCGGTGTACCTCGATGTCGGCAACAGCACCTGGGTGGATCCCGGGTGGGTGGCGGATCTGCTGCGCACCATCAGTCCCGGAATACCCGTCGCCGGAATTTCGCTCAATGTGGCCAACCGGCGGCCGGAGGCCGAGATCCGGTCCTACGCGACGCGAATCGAGCAGGCCTACGGTCATCGGCTGTTCGTCATGATCGACAGCTCGGTCAATGGCGCGCCAAACACCGCCGACCTGGTCGAGTGGTGTAATCCGCAGGGGCAGCGGGTCGGAACGCTCCCGAGTACCCGTTTCAACCGGGATCTGATGATCGAGCACGCGTTCATCAAGACGCCGGGGCAATCCGACGGCCGTTGCGGTACCAGCGGGGCCCCGGCGGGCGAATTCGACCGGCAGCTGCTGCTCGATCAACTGTCCTAGCGATCGTCAGCCCAGGTGCACCCATTTCGCGATGCTGGGCACGCCGGCGGAATTCACCGTGAAGAGCATGTAATAGCCGGATGGGGCAATGGCGGGATTGTCCGGAATACTCACGGAGACACCGGAATCCGTGCGAGTCATCGTCAGGTCGACCACTCGCTCATTGGTGTCGGTGACATGCGTGATCGCCGCCGGGGCGAGCAGCCGTACGAACTTGATGTCGGCCGCGGCCGGGACCTCGGCCTGGCTGCTGCCGACGGTGTATTCGAAGGTCGTGCCGCGCCGGACCTGGTCGGGTCCGCCGGTGATCACCGGTCGCGCGACCGCCCCGCCGTCCGGCCTGTACAGGTATGGGGGCGTGTAGATTTCGATGCGGCGCTCGAACTTGCCGGGCAGGGTGTTCGCCTTGTCGGCGAACAGCGGATTCGAGCCGTCGGTCATGATCTGGCCCGACGGCAGCAGCACCGCCGTGGAGTGGTAGTCGCGGCCCACGGTCGGATCGGCCATCGGATGCAGGACACCCTGCTGATCGAGCAGAAACGCGGCCAGGATGTCGCTGGCCCCGCGGCCGCGATAGTCGTTGGCGCCATTGGTGATGAACACATCCCCGCTGGGCAGCGGCACCAGATTCGGGTAGCGGGTGCCCTGGGGCAGCACGGCCAGCGGGGTGAACCTGGGCTGAGCGTCGTTCAGGTCGACGATGTCGATGCGGCCGGTGGACAGCGCCGAATCACCCACGCCGCCACCGCCGACCACGAGCAGCCGCTGCTGCTGCACCGGGCCCAGCCAGGTCGAGGAGCCGGTCTCGAGCATGTTCGGGTCACGCAGGCCGGGTACGAGCTGGAATGAATTGTCGGTCAGGTTCCAGATTCCCGGATCGCGGTGCTCCTCGGCGGGACCCCAGCCGGTGCTGGGGCCGCTGAAGAACAGGCGGCCGGGGGTGGCGGTCTGGAAGACCGACGGATAGGTGGGGAAGATGCGGCGCAGGTCGTCACGCTCGGTCCAGGCGCCGGTCGCGGGATCGTAGATCTCGGTCTGCCCGTCCAGGATTCGGCCCGAGCCGTCCAGCCCGGACATGACCATCACCTTGCCGTCGGGGAGCCGGGTCAGGGTCGGATACCAGCGGGCGTAACCCATACTGCCGACAGCGGTATAGGTTTCGGTCCAGGGGTTGAAGACGTAGGCCGCGTCGATGCCCTGGTATTCCTTCTTCTTCAGGGCCATCTCGGGAGCGAAGCCGTACAGGTTCTGCTGCTGGGCGTAGGTCAGGCCGCCGATCAGGTAGTGGTCGTTGTGATCCCAGACGCCATCGGTGCCCGGTGCGTCGGCGGCAACATAGACATTGCGGTCGGTCGCGGAGACCTTGTAGGTGACCGGATCCTTGGCTGCGGGCGGGACGGTGATATCGCGATCGGAGCGGTAGACCTTGCCGCTGTCCTTGCCCGTGAAGGTCGTTCCCTTGGGGACGAATCCCGGATGGTCGGGATCCTCGTTGCGGATCGTCATGTATCCGCCCGCATGCGTGAGGTTCTCGGGCAGCACCTCGTAGCTGCCCGTGCCGCCCGCGATCAGCACCGTGCCGTCGGCCAGGTAGGCGTGATCGGAGCAGAACAGGTCGGTGGGGGTGTCGATGCGCTTGGCGGTGCGGGTCTCCGGGTCGAAGATCAGCGAGTTGTAGACGCCCTTGTCGGAATTGTGGTGGTCATTGCCGCTGCCGGCGATGAGCAGCACCTTGCCGGTCGGCAGCACGATCGAGTGGATGATATTGGCGTCGACATCCTTCGGCAGCGTGACGACCTCCCACTTGCCGAACTGCGCCTTGTAGGTATCGGAATTGATCAGCCGATTGTGCTGGAAACGGTGGTAGAGCGCCGCCACCGTGGCGGTGGTGGCGATGGCGAGGGTGCCCACCACCACGGCGGTGACCACCCAGCGGACGAACCGGGTCGGTGTCTTCTTCAGCACGCCCGCTCCTCCGCCGCGATCTCGACGATTTCGAATTCGGTGGCGTCAGCGGGTCTCCGGCGTGCGGACCACGCCAGCCAGAGCGGGTTCAGCTGCCAGACCAGCATGGGTGCGGCCGAGATCAGCGCGCCGAAGACCGGCCACATCATGGTGGCGGGGGCCGCGTAGCCGCGCATGGTCGTGAGGACTGCCACGGCGACGTAGAAGACGAGCCACATGAGATTGAGCCGGAAGGTGAACCAGCTGTCGCCGCGCGACTTCGAACCCTTCGGGGTGACGTCGAAGCTGACCGGACGCCGAAGCAGGCACTTGATCAGCGAATTGGCGTACACGGGCGCGGTGATGACGCTCATGAACATGCCGTAGACGCCCCAGGAATTCGTCGTCTCGTAGGGACTCACATTGTGCCGCCGGACCCAGGTGTACAGCGTCATCTGGCTCACTGACGCCCAGCCGTAGAACAGGAACCAGCTGCCCGGCGACACCACCGCACCGCTGACCCCGAACCAGCTGAAGATCGCCACATTGGCCGCGCCCAGTAGCCACACCGCTCCCATGACCGGGTAGAAGGCCATGAGCAGCAGGTAGTGCACCACGCGTGCCGGGGTGCGCCACATGCCCAACATCTGGAGGACGAAGGGACCGAACAGCATGTGCTCGATGGCGCCGCGCGCCCAGCGGTTCTGCTGCTTGTAGAAGTCGCCCCAGGATGCCGGGCCCTCGCCGTGGGCCAGCAGGTCCGGGGTGTAGACGCCCTTCCAGCTGTGGCCGGTGTCCGGATTGCGTTGCGGCAGAATGGCGAAACTCGTCGCCATGTCCTCGGTGATGGACGGCTGGATGCCGCCGATATCGGTGAGGACGCTCATCCGGAGGGCGTAGCTGGTGCCCACCAGCATGGGTGCACCGTGCGCATTGGCGGCGGTTTGAATGAGGCTGTGGAAAACGAATTGCTGGCTCTCGGCCAGTTTCGCCACGACATTGTCGGTGGCATTGGCATACGCCTGCGGGCCCGCCACATACGCCACATCCGGATCATTGAAATAACCCAGCATCCTTTCCCCGAACTCGGGCATGGGTTTGTGATCGGGGTCGATGCCCATGACCACGTCGTAGCGGGGGAGATCGGGGTCCGCGCGGATCATGTCGAGACCGGCATTGATATTGCCGAATTTGGTGCGGGTCTCGAACGGGCCCTTCTTCTGGTGGTATTCGGGTTTGCCGCCGCGGGTCACATAGCGCACCCGGTTGCCGTGGCGGCGATCCACCTCGGCCACCAGCTCGCGTACCCGGCCCGGCTGGTCCGGATCGCCCTCGTCCAGCACATAGATGTCGAAGACGCCGGGGTGCCGATGCCGGATCTCCTTGGCCGCCACCAGGGTTCGCTCCAGCACGGCGATGTCCTCGCTGCGGGGGACGAAGGTGATGAGCAGGGCGACGTTCAGGCCCGGGCGAGCGCGGATCGGCACCGGCTTGCGAGCCAGCGCGGTGGTCAGCGACATGGCCATCACGAGGGCGAAGCGAATCACCTCGACGGTGACCACCAGGGTCACCATGATGATGGCGATCGCCCCGAACTGCTCGTACTTGTCGGTCGCGCCGAGACCATTGTCGATCAGCCACAATACGTACCCACCGCCCAGTCCGGTCGAGACGAGCGATAGCGCCACGGTCAGCAGCCGCCGCCGGCTGCCCTCGAGATATCGGAACGACACCGTATCGCCGACACCGTCGAGGATCTCCCCGGTGACGGTGGCCTTGGTGACCCGCGCGTCCGCCAAATCCTGTGCAGTGTACGATTTTTCGATAGTGTGCTCGGTGGGGTGTCGGCGTGGGCCGTACGCACCCGAAAAAACCACGGACAGCAACGTATTCCCCCAGTTGAAGCGGGCTCCGCACGAACTCTCGTTCAACGCCGAACGCTCACGCCAGAGATTAGCAGAGCGTGCACTCGTATGCTGATCGATTCGTTTGGGCCACAAAGGGTTTCAGGGCAATTGAACGCTTGGTCTACACGATCGGCCCCATTGCCTGCCTCGTGCGTTGGGATATTCGGTGTCGTCGGGTGTTCCGTTTCACTACCATCACCGGCACGATCCTCGACCCCGATGAGTGCGGACCGGTCGGATTGGAACTGAGGGCGCGGGAGGCCGAAATGAATTCCGGGGACGGCGATATCGCGCCGCGGCGGTATGTGGTGGCCATGTTCTCGTATCCGTCCGGCGACCTCCATATGGGCCACGCCGAGGTCTACTCGATCGCTGATGCCATGGCGCGATTCGCGCGGATGCGCGGATTCGAGACGCTGTTCCCGGTCGGATGGGATTCCTTCGGGCTGCCCGCTGAGAACGCGGCCTTCAAACGTGGGCTGGATCCGCGGGAATGGACCTACGCCAATATCGAGACTCAGGCGGAATCATTTCGGCGGCTGGGGATTTCGTTCGACTGGCAGACACGGCTGCACACCAGCGACCCGGAGTACTACCGCTGGAACCAGTGGCTGTTCCTGCGGCTGTACGAGCGCGGGCTGGCCTATCGCGCCGACGCGGCCGTGAACTGGTGCCCCGAGGACCGGACCGTGCTGGCCAATGAGCAGGTCGTGCACGGGCGCTGCGAGCGGTGCGGGGCGGAGGTGGTCTCGAAGGCGCTGACCCAGTGGTTCTTTCGGGTCACCGACTATGCCCAGCGGCTGCTGGACGATATGGACCAACTGAGCGCCGGATGGCCACCGGAAGTGCTGGCCATGCAACGCAATTGGATCGGGCGGTCCGAGGGCGTGGACGCCGAGGGGCGGCCCTCGGTCACCTACCGGCTGCACGACTGGCTGATCTCCCGCCAAAGATATTGGGGAACACCGATTCCCATCATCCACTGCGCGACCTGCGGCGAGGTTCCGGTTCCCGACGACCAGCTGCCGGTGCGGCTGCCCGACTCCGGTTATCAGCTGCGCCCCGGGGACGGGCGCTCGCCGCTGGCCAGCGCGGAGGACTGGGTCGCGGTCACCTGCCCGCGCTGTTCGGCCGAGGCCCGCCGCGATACCGACACCATGGACACCTTCGTCGATTCGTCCTGGTACTTCCTGCGCTACCCGAATCCCGGCTACACCGACGGACCCTTCGACCCCGCCGCCATCGACCGCTGGCTGCCGGTCGACGAATACATCGGCGGCAGAGAGCATGCCACCGGCCACCTGCTGTACGCCCGCTTCCTGACCAAGGCGCTGCACGACGCGGGCCTGCTGCCCTTCACCGAGCCGTTCGCCCGCCTCACGACCCAGGGTCAGGTCCTGATGGACGGCAAGGCCATGAGCAAGAGCCTGGGCAATCTGGTCGACCTACAGGCGCAGATCCAGCGGTACGGCCCGGACGCGGTCCGCGTCGCCATGCTGTTCGCCGGACCGCCCGAGGACGATATCGACTGGGCCGACATCGCCCCGCAGGCCGGGGTCAAATGGCTGGCGCGGGTCTCGCGGCTGGTCGGCGACATCGGTTCCGGGACGGTCACATCCGAGCCGTCCACGGGATCGGCGACCCGGCGCGAGGTGCACGGCATCATCGCCCGCGCCACCGAGCTGATGGAGGCGAAACGCTTCAATGTCGCGATCGCGCAGCTGATGAGCCTGACCACCGTCCTGCGGCGCGCCGTCGAGTCCGCTTCGGAGCCGGTCGATCCCGCGATCGGCGAGGGCGCGGCGGCACTGGTCCGCATGCTGTCGTGCTTCGCGCCCGCCGCGGCCGAGGCCGCATGGCAGCGACTGGGCCGATCCGGTCCCGTCGCCGCCGCCTCCTGGCCGAGCGCCGATTCGTCCCTGATCGAAACCGACATCTGCATCTGCATCGTGCAGGTCGACGGCAAAGTGCGTGAGCGCCTGCGTGTTTCGACCACCGCCGACGAACCCGCACTGCGTGAGCTGGCACTGAACTCCGCCGCCGTCCAGGCTGCCCTGGCCGGCCGCACCGTCACCGCCACGATCGTCCGCCCACCGACCCTCATTAACCTCGTCACCCGCTGACTGGCCGATCCCGGCCGCCACATTGGATGGAATGCTGCTGCACGGCGGGGGAGGTGTGGGAGGGGTGGGTGTGGGAGTCGGTGGTGTATTCGGCGTTGCCGTAGGCGGCAAGGCGTTCCTTGACGATGCGGGTGGTGTAGGCGTCCGCGGCTCGGCCGAGGGCGGGGCGGGTGGTGACGACGGACATGAAGAGGAAGCGGATGATGATGAACGGGGCGGTCAGGGCGACTCGGGCGATGTCGGCGGGGGTGAGGGTGACGCTCATGGCGGCGGCTTTGCGGTCGCCACCGCAGAAGGCGACGAAGAAGACTCGGCTCCAGCTCTTTTCGACGGCGTCGGCGGCGCGGTCGTAGCGGGAGGCGCCGGGGCGCAGGTAGGCGACCACGGTGGAGCGGACCAGTTCGCCGCAGGTGGCGTCGTCGAAATCATCGCGCAGGACTGCGGCGCGGGCATGGAAGACCTCGCGGATGCCCTCGGCGGTGGTGGGAAGCAGTTCCTCGGGCAGGCCGAGCAGGAAGCAGCGGTAGCGGGTGAACCAGCCGACTGACCGCGGTCGGCCTGTCGAAGTCCGGGCGCCGAATCTTCCGGTGTCCGGAACATATACGGGTTGCGTGACGCGACGGTGTCATCGAGCAGCCGAGCCGGTCGAATACGCTCAGGTCTCGTGACCACATCGAAGATCGTTCTTGTCACCGGTGCTGGGACCGGGTTGGGCCGCACCATGACCCATGCGCTGACCGCGGCCGGACATCAGGTCGTGGCGGTCGGGCGCACGGCGGCCACGCTGGACCAGGTCGGCGCCTCGGCTCCCGGGCCGGGCAGCGTCGCAGCCGTGCCCGCCGATGTCACCGATCCGGCGGCGGTGGACGCGGTGTTCGCGCACATCGCGCAGCGGTGGGGGCGGCTGGATGTGCTGATCAACAATGCCGGGATCTTCGGGCCTACGCTGCCGATCGACGAGGTGCCGGTGGCGGACTGGAAACAGGTCGTCGACATCAACCTCACCGGAGCGTTCCTGTGCGCGCAGGCCGCATTCCGGCTCATGCGGACACAGACGCCGCAGGGCGGGCGGATCATCAACAACGGGTCGATCTCCGCGCATACGCCGCGGCCGAATACCGTCGCCTACGCGGCCAGCAAGCACGGCATCACCGGGCTCACCAAGGCGCTGGCGCTGGAGGGGCGTGCGCACAATATCGCCGCGGGGCAGATCGATATCGGCAATGCCGCAACCGAACTCACCGCCGGAATCGCGGCGGGGTCGCTGCAGGCGGACGGGAGCATCCGTCCGGAGCCGACGATCGACGCCGCGCACGTGGCCCGGCTGGTGGTCCAGACCGTCGAACTGCCGCTCGAGGTGAACGTGCCGTTCCTGACCGTGATGGCGACGGGCATGCCCTACATCGGGCGCGGCTGACCGCTGGCGGCGCACGATATCACGAGGCGTGCAACAGCATTCGGAGATCTGTCCGTGCGGCGCGGCCACGCCGTGCGCACCCACCCGGTACGAGGCGCTCGTGGCCTACCGGCCGCTGCCACTGGCGCGCGCCACCGTGGACGCGTACCTGAACGGCCCTGCCGTGTAGCCGGATTCACCGGCTCAGGCTGGTCTCCTGCGTCATGCGCGAGAGCTTCTCCGGGTTGCGCACCGAGTAGAACCCGGTGATGAGACCGTTGTCGATGCGGATCGCGAGGACGGTGTCCACCTCGTTGTCGACCAGGAAGACCAGTGCCGGATGACCGTTGACCATGGCCGGCTCGATATCCATGCCCGCGGCGACGGTCTTCCAGCCCACGCTGAACAGTCGCGCCACGTGGTCCGCGCCCGTAATCGGCCGCGGCAGCGCCTGTTTGATGCCGCCGCCGTCACCCAGCGCCACCACGTCGGGCGCCAGCAGATCGAGCAGCCCCTGCAGGTCGCCCGTATCGAGCGAGCGTTGGAAGGCTTCGAGCACTTCGCGGGTCTCGGCCGCGGACACCGCCTCGCGCGGACGCCGCGACGCGACATGGGAGCGGGCGCGATGGGCGATCTGACGCACCGCTGCCGAGGTCTTGTCGACGGCCTCGGCGATCTCGTCGTAGGGCAGGTCGAACACCTCGCGCAGCACGAACACCGCCCGCTCGGTCGGCGTAAGCGTCTCGAGCACCAGCAGCATGGCCATCGAAACGCTCTCGGCCAGTTCGACATCCTCGGCCACGTCGGGCGCGGTCAGCAGCGGCTCCGGCAGCCACTGACCGACATAGGATTCCTTGCGGCGGCCCAATGTGCGCAGCCGCACCAGCGCCTGGCGCGTCGTGATCCGCACCAGATAGGCGCGCTGATCCAGCACGGTGTCCAGGTCGACGCCGGTCCAGCGGAGCCAGGTCTCCTGCAGCACGTCCTCGGCGTCGGCCGCCGAGCCGAGCATCTCGTAGGCAACGGTGAACAGCAGATTCCGATGCGCGACGAACGCGTCGGTCGCGGCCGTGGTCCCGGTCATGGGTGGCTCCTGTCCTCGCTCTCGACCCGTGTCAGTCCACAAGACACCGGGCGCGGGCGATCTGTGACACCGCGACCCTAATTGATCTTGGAATTGCCCGGTGAGCGGTCTCGGAACGCGTCACCCGGGTTCGCCGGAGGCTTCGATGGCCTGCTTCATCTCGGCGATGCCGTACTGCGTGCGAATGCGGACCTCGGGGGCGGCGGAATCGGGGAGGAGATCGGTGGTCCAGATCAGGCGCGCATGGTCGGCGTCGGCGCGGACTTCGAAGCAGGCGTGGTGATAGTCCAGCCGGGGGCGGGCGCCCTCGGCCACGGAGTAGGCCAGACGGCGGGTGTCGTCGTCGACGCTGATGATGAGTTCCCGGATGACGTGACCGTCGGGGAAGGTGAGGAACCGGTGGACACCTTCGATCCGAGTGCCGGCCACCCGTCCGGGGAGCAGGCGTTCGTGGACGGCGCCGATATCACGGATCACCTCCCAAACATGGTGCGGCGAGGCATTGATCGCGATCTCGTGGCGGATGGAGGCCATGGTCGGGTGGATTCCTTTCGGCTACTGCATGGATGATTCCGCGGCGGCGGCAAACGCGTCAACGCGGGGCGGTGTCGCGGTTCGCGGGCCACCTCAGGCCCCACGTCACCGTGGGTGCGTCACGATTGCCGTTGTGAGGGAGGTGCGTGCGATCGAACCGGCGTACTCGAACAAACGTTCTACTCGAGGTATCGTTCCGGGCCATGCCGGAACTCTCACGACGCGACTGGGCGACGATGAACCTCAAAGAGGTGCAGCGGCAACTGCTGAAGGCGGCGTCGTTCGGGAAGGTGTTGTCGCCGGAGCAGTTGGAGAATGCTGCGGGGAAGATCGGGGAGGGGTTGCGGATCTTTCTGGAGGAGATGGATAGGCCCAGGTAGCAGGGATACGCTCGAGAATGCCGCCAGCGAAGACGTCGTAGAGGGGCAGCGTTTCGAGGTGGACGTAGCCGATGTGGCAGTCGCAGGCCGACAGCGGGCACGGGCGGGGGAGCAGCGCGGCGCGGTAGCTGCCGTCGTAGAGGTTGCCCAGTTCGGTGCGGACGAAATGGCAGCGGCGGACCGTGCCGTCGCCGTCGACCGAGATGACGGATTCGCCGGTGCGGCAGGGGAGTCCGGCGGCGGGATGAGGGTGTCGGCTGTAGGGGAACAGGGGGTCGAGGGCGGTCCACGCGGCGGCGTCCGAATCGGAGAGTGCGTGGCCCTCGGGGGCATTGACCCACAGGTAGACGTGCGAGGGCAGGTCGGCGCGCAGGCGCCGGGCCTCGGGGAGATGCTCGGGGAAGCCGACGATGCCGACGCTGAAACGGATACCGCGCCGGTCCAGGTCGGCGCATTTCGCGGCGAAGCGGTCGTAGGGGGTCTGGCCGGGGTGGTAGGTGCACCACAGGGCGACGGTGTCCGGATGGGCGTCGGCGAGCCAGTCGGTGCGGCAGCTGAGATTGGTCTGGATGGCGACTCGCGCGACATTCGGCAGCCGGGACAGTTCGACGAGCGCGCGCCGGTACCAGGAGCGGACCAGGCCCTCACCCCACGGCGTGAACAGGATCGACAACCGGTCACGGTGCTGATCGGCGACCCAGGCGGTGAAGCGTTCGAGCGCGGCCCGGTCGGCGCGCAGCTGCTCGCGACTGTCGCGGCGCTTGGCGAACGGGCAGTAGGGGCAGTCATAGTCGCAGGAGGACAGCGGGCCACGGTAGAGAATCGTGAGATCCATGTCGGCTCACCGGGGTTCGTAGGCGGCCATGGCGGCGCGCACCGCGGGCGAGAACAGTCGCGGGCCCAGGGCATCGGAGTAGGCCAGGCCCGCGGGCGTCAGGCGTAGTAGCTCCGGGCCGGAATCGGGGTCCAGCCAACCCGATTCGGTGAACTCGGCGAGCTCGGCCGGGTAGTGGTCGGCGGGCTCGCCGCCGAATCGCGTCCGGTAGGCGGCCACCGCCATCCCCTCGGCCCGCAACAGCGATTGCAACAGGTGACGGCGGCGGGCTTCGTCGCCGTCGATCCGGCGACCGACCTCGGCGCGCGTGAAATCGGTTGTCCGCGTATAGGCGTCGATGATGCCGCGGACCTCGCGGGTCTCCACCGCGTAGTCGAACGAATAGTGCAGCCCGGACGTGTAGGACCGGGCACCGCAGCCCAGGCCGATCATTCCGTCGGTCTGGCAGGCGTAATCGTCCGGCGCGGCAGCCGGTGCGTCGATCCGCCGGAACATGCGCATCGACCGCTGCTCGTAGCCGTTTGCCAGTAGCTGGTCGCGGCCAGCCGCGTAGAGCCGCAGGCGCTGCTCGTCCCAGTCCGCGTCGGCGTCCGCGCCGAGCCGCCCGAGCCCGGTCAGCGGCCGGACATACAGTGGGTACAGATACAGCTCCTCGGGCCGCCAGGCCAGCGCCGCGTTCAGCGAGGTCCGCCAGGTCGCCTCGGTCTGCCCCTCGATGCCGTAGATCAGATCGATGTTCAGCACCGGAATCCGCGCCGCCCGAATCGCTTCCAGTGCCGCCTCGACCTCACCGCGCCGCTGCGGCCGCACCGCGGCCCGCGCCTCGGCATCGACGAAACTCTGCACGCCGATGCTCACCCGGGTCGCGCCGCGCTGCGCCAGCACGGCCAGACGGTCCGGGGTCGCGGTTCCGGGTGAGGTCTCCACCGAGAGCGGAATCGCCGGCAGCTCCGCGCCCATCACCGATTCCATGATGTCGCACAGCCGTTCCAGCTCACCGGCGGTCAGGAACGTCGGTGTCCCGCCGCCGAAGGCCGCGGCCGCGAATCGCACGGGTCCGTCGCCCAGCGCGGCCCGCGCCGCCCCGGCCTGCCGCTCCAGCGCGTCGAGATACCGCGTGGTCAGATCCTCCGGCGCGCCCACCCGCGTGAACAGATTGCAGAAGCCACACCGGTATTCGCAGAACGGAATGTGCGCGTACAGCGACAACGCATCCTTCGGCTCCGCCGCCCACAGCTCGCTCAGTAGCGGTCGATCCGCACCGAGCGGCCGGTACGCCGTCTTGTGCGGATATCCGTAGACGTAGCTCTGATACGGTCGCAGCCTGGTGGCAATCGTGGTCATGCGGATCTCTCCAGGAAGAACTGAGCGTAGGGCACCGTCCACACCGTCTCGTGGCCGAGCCGATGCCCGGTGAAACCGCCGTCCCCGTAGGCGGTTCCGTGATCGGAGCACACGATGGCGAAACAGCGGCGACGGCCGGCGGCCGCGGCGAACAGGCCGCCGATGTGCCGGTCCACGTATTCCAGTGCGGCGGCGTGGGTCTCACGCGAGTCGCCCGCCTCCCGCGTCGCGCCCGGGAGATGGAACCAGTTGGGCTGGTGCAGCGCCGACACATTCACGAACAGGAACAGCCGCCGCTCGGCGGGCAGTGCCGCGATCACCTCCTCGGCGCGGGCGATCTGCGCTTCGAATGAGGTCGGCGAGGCCACCGAGAAGTCGCTGTCCCAGTGACTCTCCGCGAACAGCTCGGGCAGCACCGAACCCATCGGCCCACGCTTGTTGAAGAACCCGACACCGCCGATGCACACTGTGTGATATCCGCGCCCGGCCAGCGCCGACACGAAATCCGGTGTGTCATAGACGAAGGTGCGTCCGGCCGTGGTCTCGCTGCCCTCGAATCGCGCGGCGAACAGCCGCGGATGCGGGCCCGGCGTCGCCGGCGTGGGCAGGAATCCGGCGAAGATGGCCTGATGCGAGGCGTAGGTGAAACTGCCCGGCGCATGCCGTTTCTCCCAGCGGCCGCCCGGCAGATGCCGGGCCAGGTTCGGCAGCCGTCCGGCGGCGGCCAGTTCGGCCGCCACATCGAACCGCAGCGTGTCGAGGGTGACCAGCAGCAGGTCGTCGCGGCCGATCACCTCGTTCATATCCGGGTCCGGCGCACAGGTCTCCACGCTCGGAGGCTCAGGCGATGACATGCTGCTCGCTTCCGATCCGGCACAGGATCGCGGCCACCTGCGTGTCGTAGGTGTCTGCGTGCTCGGCACCGCTCCCGTCCAGGCCGCGCAGCCGGGGCAGCAGGTCGCCGAAGGCATTGACCTCGCCGACCGCAAAGCGCCGCCAGCCGGTGGCGGGCAGCAGATCCACACCCACCCGGGAAAATCCTGGGAAGCAGGCGGCGGCGCGCTCACAGATGGCCAGCGCGTCGTCCCAGCTGGCGCCCGCGGCGGTGATGGCCGCACGGGCCTCGGCCAGATCGCCTCGCGCGCCGCCCAAATGGAGATTGGTCATGGGGGAGGCGCTGGTGCGCAGCACCGCGTGGGTGGCCCGCCCGCCCACGACCACCACGCGCAGGTCTGCGCTCCGGCTGTGCTGGGAGGCCTTGGGCAGCCAGCGTTCGATGTGCAGACCGTCCGGCGCCAGAGCATCGACGATGGCCGCGATCTCGGATTCGGTGGTGTACCGGCGGACCCGCAGCGAATTGAACAGCCGCCCATCCGGATCGCGCAGCACCGAGGTGGTCGCCTGGAGCCGGCCGCCACCGGCGGTCTCGACGGCCAGCACCCCCGAGGCCGACGAGCCGTGCGCGAGCTTGACGAATACCCGCGGCAGCCGGTGCGCGGTCATGAGTTCCCGGACATCGTCCCAGCCGCGCACTCGCGTCACGGTCCCCGAGGTCGGTGAGAACGGCACGGGCACACCGGCTTCCCGCAGCACGGCATGGCAGCGGCGCTTGTCGAACAGCACCGCCAGCTCGTCCGGGTCGTCGAGCAGCCGTGCGCCGCTGGCGTGTGCCAGCGCACCGGCCGTCCGCGCGGCCGCGATGAATCGTTCGTACCAGACGGCCGTGCCCTCGACCCGCGTCGCATCCTCGACATCCCGCAGCCGCCGCTCGACCTCGGGATCCTCACCCGGCGAGTCCAACCGCACCAGCTCGCCCGCACCGAATTCGGCGCGCCCGCACAGCACATCCAGCCACGGCACCGCCCGCGCCTCGGCGATCCCGGCCCGCCGCACCGCGTCCTGGAACATGGTCACGCGCCGGTTGCCCGGATTGCCCACCACGGCAAGGCGCGTCGCCCCCGCACCGGTCATTCCGCCACGGCCGTGTAGCGGCGGTCGGCCGGATTCTCTTCGTCGTTCTCGACCTCCGCCTCCGACAGATCCACCGTGACACCCGGCAGCGCCGCGATCAGCCGTGCCCGCAGGGAGGCACTGATGAAGTGGTGGTGCAGATCGAGGGTGTGCAGATGGGTGAGCGGCTGTCCGTGCAGCAGTGCCGTCGCGCCCTCGTCGCCGAGTGTGCCCAGCGACAGGTCCAGGGTCCGCAGGCGCGCCACCACGGGGGCGCCGGCCGCCGCGGCGGCGACCTCGTCCTGAATCTCGCTGTTGCGCAGGCCCAGTGAGGTCAGGTTCGGCAACCGGTCCCCGGACAGCAGCGGGGCCAGATCGGCGACGGTGGCGTCGCCGCCGTAACTGGATACGCCCAGCCACAATTCGAGGTGCTCGAGCGCGGGCAGCGAGCTCGCGCCGATCCCGCGCACCACGTCCCCGCCCAGGCCGCCGGTCTCCACGACCAGCGTGCGGAGTGCCGCGTGCTGGGTCGGCGGGAACGCCAGTTGCTCGCCGCCGCGGATCCGAAGCTCCTCGAGCGCGGGGAAATTGGCCAGCAGCGGCGTGACATCCGACTGCTGGATCCAGGAGATCTCCGCCTCCTCGTAGGTGATCTCGCCGATGAAGACCGCGCGCAGCGCCGGGAACCGCTCCCGCACCCGGATGAGCTCGTCGATCACCAGATCGGAGTTGTGGTCGTAGACCTCGCCCCACTGCCCGATCACCAGCGCCCGCACCCGGGCGGTGTCCACCGCCGCGAGGAAACGCGCGAAGGTCGCCGGCCACTCCTCCGGGGAATCGCCATACGGATCGACGGCGATTCGCCATGCGGCCGCGTCCGGCGCGGGCAGCGCGACTTCCGCCGCGTCCCCGGGGAACTCGACAATGGGAAGGCCGTGGAATTCCTGCAGATGGGTGGAAATGGTCATATGACGGGCTCCGTACGCCAGGGCTGTGATCTGTCCGTGCTGCCCGCCAGTTCTACCAAGACCGCCCGACAGGTCACCAGCGCGGGGCGCGGCCGAGCGCCCTCGGCGCGCCGATCATTCGGCGACAGCGGTGTAGCGATGGTGCGGGGCGTCCGGCGGCCATCGCGAATTGTCGTACCCCATCGCTAGTTTCGAGAGCGAACCGGACGCACGGGGCGCCGGTGCTCACGGGGAGGACGTCATGTTCCGTCAGGGAGATGTGCTGATCATGCCGATCGCCGAGTCGGAGCTGCCGACGCACGTGGTCGAGGCGCCGGCAGAACCGCGGGATACGCGCGGGCGCATGGTGCTCGCGCTGGGGGAGGTGACCGGGCATGCGCACGCGGTGGCCGCGCCCGGGCGGCTACTGCGCTCCGGTGCTCAGCTACTGATGTTCCTGCCCGAGGGCGGGCGCGTGGTGCACGAGGAACACGCGCCGATTCCCCTGCCCAAGGGCTGGTTTCGCGTCATCCGCCAACGGGAGTACTTCCCCGGCGCAGTCCGCATCGTCGCCGACTGAGCCTGCCTGGTGCCGATCCACCTGATAACCAAGGGATTTCATATGCAGCTTCTGGACGAGTGGCGCGCGGTCGCGGTCGCCACCGGACCCGCCGATCGCGCCGCCGCCGAGGAGGCGGCGCGGCGTGCCTATACCAGCGCCGGTATGGCCGCTCCGAGCCGGTATGTTTGGGTGGCTTCACCTTTGGCGGCCGTCGCCGCCGTCCGCGCACTGGACGACCCCGGTCGCAGCGTTCGCGACGAGGTGCGTACCCGGCCCTGGGCGGCTGAACGCGGCCGTGTGCACGACCAGCTCGGCCCCGCAGGCTGGTCGGAACTGTGGAATGCCACCGGCGCTCGCCTGTGGGACGCCACCCGCACCCTCACCGACCGCATCCGCCTCGGCGTCGTGGACGCCGCGGTCGCGGTCGATCCCGCCGACCGGAAGGCACGCGCCAAGGCCGAGCGCGACATCCAGGCCGTCTTCCTCGATGCCGTCCTCGGCCAGCACGACGCCGCCTGGCTGTCCGCCTTCCCCGACAGCGAACGCCTCGCCGGCCTGGCGGGGGTCGCCCGCACTGCGGGCTGGTGGTGGCCCTTCGAGCACGTCATCGTCTTCTGCGAGCGCCCCGACCGCCTGGAACGCGACGAGGCCGGCCGCCTGCACGCCCAGGACGGCCCCGCCCTGGTCTACCCCGACGGTTTCGCCCTGCACGCCTGGCGCGGGATGCCGGTCCCCGCTTCGCTTTTCGACGATCTGGCCACCCTCACCGCCGCTCGCATCCGCACCGAGGAGAACGCCGAACTCCGCCGCGTCATGCTCGAATTCTTCGGCTACGACCGTTATCTCGCCGAATCCGGCGCCCAGCCGGTCCACCGCGACGAGACCGGCATCCTCTGGCGCATCCAACTCCCCGACGACGAGGACGTCGTCATGGTCGAGGTCGTCAACTCCACCCCCGAACCCGACGGCACCCACCGCACCTACTGGCTACGCGTCCCACCCACCACCCGCACCGCGAAAGAGGGCGTCGCCTGGACCTTCACCCTCGACGCCGACACCTACGCCCCCGTCCGCCAGACCTAGTCCGACGGCACCGCGCCCTCGCCGAGCGTCTTCAGCCCGTCGTAGACCACCCCGGCCTGCCCCAGCGCACCATGCAGACCTTGTCCGCGGTCGTGCCCGTCGCGCTGAGCGCATTGTCGATCCGGCCGACGGGCGGCCGAGCTCAGTCGGCGGCCGAGGGCGAGCTGATCGGAGTGTGGTCGAGGTCGGCGATGAGGTCCAGGGCCTGGGCGAGGTTGGACAGCTTGGTGTCGAGGGTGTCGCCCGCGGGGTAGAGGCGGACGGTGTCGACGCCGACGTCGCTCCACGTCCGGAGCCGACGTCGCACCATGTCCGGGGTGCCGATCAAGGTGGTGGCGAGGACCATGTCGTCGGTGACCAGCGCGGTTGCTCCCGCGCGGTCGCCGGCCTGCCAGCGCTGCCGGATCTCGCCGGTGACGTCGGACCAGCCCTGGCGGGCGTAGGCGGCGTTGTAGAAGTTGGTCTTCTCGCTGCCCATACCGCCGATGCTGAAGGCCAGCTCCAGTTTTCGGCCGGCGACGTGGCGGGTGACGGCCTCCTCGTCGTCGAAGAATGCGACCTCCGCGCCCTGGCAGACATCGATGTCGGCACGGGTGCGGCCCGCGGCAGCGAGGCCGGCGTCGAGGTGGTCGAAGTAGGCGTGGGAGCCCTCGGGGACGAAGCTGGTGCCCAGCCAGCCGTCGGCCACCCGGCCGGTGAGCTCGAGCATCCCGGGGGACATGCTGGCGATGTAGATCGGGATGCCGGTGTTGGCTCGGATCGACAGCCGCATCGGTTTGCTGTTGCCGCCCAAGGGGATTCGGATCGTGTCGCCCTGGTAGGAGACCTTCTCGCCGGCCGTGGCCTGCTTGATGACGTCGATGGTCTCGCGCATGCGGGTGAGGGCGCGGGCGAACGGGACGCCGTGCAGCCCTTCCATGACCTGCGGGCCGGAGGAACCCAGGCCGAGCAGGAAGCGGCCCTGGGAGAGTTCGGCCAGGGTGAGGGCGGCCTGGGCGATGGCCACCGGTGACCGGGTGCCGACCTGGATGATGCCGGAGCCCAGCAGGATTCGATCGGTGCGGGCGGCCAGGTAGCCCAGGACCGACGGCGCGTCCGAGCCCCAGGCCTCGGCGACCCAGCAGATATCCAGGCCCATGGTCTCGGCCTCCCGGACGAAGTCGATGACCTGCTGGGCGTCGCGGGAGAGTTCGACGGTGGTGGCGGTGCGCATCAGCGGGCCCCCTCCTCGGCGCGGCGCTTGATGTCGGCGACCACGGCCTGCATGGCGGCCTCGAATTCCCGCATGCGGACGAACACGATCTTCTCCTCTTTCTCGGGCATGGCCTCGATGGCGATGCTCAGCCCGGACCGGCCGGGGCCCATGCGGACCCACTGCCGCAGCGTCGTGCCGCCGGCCGCGGACTCGACGGTGAAACGCCACGTGGCCGAGGGGTTCTCGGGATCACTCACCGCCCAGGCGAAGACCCGCGGCGGATCCCATTCCACGACATGGGAAGTCGTCGACCATTCGCCCAGCGCCTCGTGCCGGCTGGTGCCCACGAAGGTGCTGCCCACGCCGGGCGGGGTGTCCGGCACCCAGTGCGCCGATTGCAGTTCCGCGCTCATCTCCGGCATCAGCTCGATATCCGATACGAGCGCCCACACCGCCTCGGGTGTCGCGTCGATCCAGATCTCGGCCTGCGCCGTCGGTCCATCGGCATACTTCGCGCCGGTCCACTCCATGCGTCACCTCACTGTGAAACTGCTACTGGCTCGATGGTTGCATAGATAGATGATGCAGGTCAACGTATGATTTCCGGGCACTACCCGGAATTGGGACAGCGACTACTTGGTTTCCTGCCGCGCGAACCGCGCCTGGATATCCGGCCGCTCGCGCAGCCGCTCGGGATAGCCGGGGCCCATGCGCAGCCGCGACTCCTCGATCGGCACCGGTTGATCGCAGTGCTCGCACACCACCTTGAGCTGAGTGTCGTGCCCGCACGCGGCGTGGTTCAGGATCACCGGTGGCCCGTCCGCGTCGGCCAGCCAGCGGTCGCCCCACCGCGACATCACCAGCAGCACATCCCAGAAGTCGCGGCCCTTCTCGGTCAGCACGTACTCGTACCAGGTGGGTTCGGTGTGGTACGGCCGCTTTTCGAGCAGCCCCTCCTCGACCAGCCGCTTGAGTCGATCGCTGAGGGTATTGCGGGCGATCCCCAATTCCTGCTGGAACTCGTCGAATCGCCGCACCCCGTAGAAGGCTTCACGCAGCACCAGCGGCGTCCACCAGTCGCCGAGCAGATCCATGGTCCGGGCGACCGAGCAGGGCCACCCCGCGAACGACGTACGCTTCATCCCTCGAGGATACTGGTCTCACCATAGGACCATGCAGATGACAGCGATGCCCTCAGGCGATTACAGCTGGCACGCCAGAGCGGCCGTGCCGGTGCCGTGAACGAATTCGCGATCGCCGTAACGGAGTTGGGCGTCGTTCCAGTCACCGCCGAGTCCGGTCACGAAATTCCGCACCAGATCCTGATCGGCGCGGTCGGCCACCAGCACCAGATCGCCCGATTCGGTGACCGATCCGCCCCCGAGCCGGTCACGCACCTGCGGATCCGCGACCAGGGCATCGTGGAAGCGGGTGCGGTCGATGCCCGGGACGGTGACGGTGAAGCCATTGGCGCGGACGTCGTCGCCGGGCAGGTACTCGAAGGTCAGCACCGATTCCTGGTTGTAGCGCACCCGCAGGTCGTCGGCGACCCAGCACAGATTCTTGAAATCGGTACAGGCCAGCTGAAATTGGCGGGACCGCTCATAGGTGGCCGCCCCCGTGTCCGAGGACCAGAACACCCCATCGAGCAGTTCCGAGCCGACGGGCAGCGCGAGTTCGGTGAGCGCGGTCGCGTCCACCTCCACCTCGAACTGCGACAACCGGTCGCTCAGCCGAAGGTCGGCCGGGTCGGTGATGGTGGCGGTATTGGTGGTGGCGAACAGCTCGGAGGTGGGCTGGGTGGGATTCCCCGGAACGCACGACGCCGGTCCGTATGCCCGCGCGGGCACCGCGGCCGGACCTGTTGCGACAGCCCCGGCGCCGGTGATCACGAGGATGGCGGCCATGGTGGCGGTGATGCGGGCGGTGGTCATAGCTTCCGAGTCTGACCGGCGTCGGGGCCGGGCGGGAGCGAGATGACCGAATTCGGGTGGTCAGATCCAGGCCGGGGCGGGTGGCACGGTGTCGGCGCCCGCGGCGGTGAGGCCGGTTGCGGCGGCGGGGATCCGGCCGCTGAGCCAGCCGAGCAGGTCGGCCTGCGTCCCCGTGATGCCGATCGGCGCCGCGTGCCCGGCGCCTTTCAGCTCCCGGCGGAAATCGCTGTCGGTGGCTCGCAGCCGCAGAGCCGGGCCGTCGGGCGTTCGGCCGGAGAGCGCGTCGGCGATATCGTCGAGAATCCAGCGCGCCGCGGAGTCGGGAATGTCGGAGAACGAATATCCGGCATTCAGGTCGGCGTGGTGAATCTCCAATTCCCGCAACCGCATCGGCACCAGCGTCTCCGGCGTCCGCAATTCCCCGGTGCGCGGCCGGACGGTCCGCTCCCACGCCTCGGGTGGCAGCAGCCGCACCGCGTCGGCGAAACGCTGCGCGCCGGCGGCCACATCGGCCAGTTGTTCGGCCACCGTTCGCGCGGCGCCCGCCTCGATCTCGGCGGCCCGCGCCGCCATGCTCGCGTACTGCGGGGTCTCCACGCCGGTGCGGGCCCAGGTCAGCAGCCGCACCAGGCTGTCCCCGGCCCGGCAGACGTGCGCGATGACATGGCCACGGGTCCACGGCGGGATCAGCGAGTCGCCGCCGATCCGGTCGTCGGTGAGCGTGTCGACCGTCGCGAGGAACCGCTGCGTGGACTCCTCGATCGGTTCCAGCCAGCCCGCGCCCTTGCCTGCCACTACCTGCTTCCCTCCTGTCGTCGATGGTCGTCGGGGCCACCCTAGGGCCTGTTCGGTGGCGAATGGCACTGGCGCGCAAAGATATACGGCTTTCGTCAAACGGCCCCGCCGATCCCGGGTGCGCGCGCCGGGCCCGCCCGTGCCGGGTGACCCGCGTCGCGTCCCTTGACTGAAAATTCAGTCAGGAATACAGTCCTTGGTGCCCGGCTCGGGGTCGTCGTGTGCGGACGGCCGTTCTACCAGCGGGTTCAGCGGATTCAGCGCGCCGGAGAGGGAAACGCCGCGCCGTGCCCCTCATACAAGGAGATTGCGAGATGCAACGACGCCGGTTCATGCGATCCGGGATTTTGACGATGGGCGGGCTGCTGCTCGCGGGCTGCGACGGGCCGATCTCTTCGTGGTTCAGCGGCGACACCTCGTCCTCCGCGCCCAAGGACGGCCGCTCCTGGGTGATGCCCGACGAGGGCGCGCCCCACAAGCGCACCTGGATGGCCTTCGGCGCGAGCGAAGCCATCTGGGGCAGGCAGCTGCTGCCGCAGGTCCGCCAGAACCTGGCCACCATCGCCGCCACCATCTCCCGCTTCGAACCGGTGTCCATGCTGGTGCGCCAGGACGAACTCGACATGGCGCGAAACATGCTGGGCGGCGCGAATGTCGAGCTCATCGTCGCGGACCTCGACGACCTCTGGATGCGCGACACGGGCCCGGTGTTCGTGAAGGGCAACGGCACCAAGGCCGGCATCGACTTCAACTTCAACGGCTGGGGCGGCAAACAGCAGCATCGCCGCGACGCCAAGGTCGCCACCGTCGTCGACGGCCGCGCCGGGGTGGAGACCGTGCATACCGATCTGGTACTCGAGGGCGGCGGTCTCGAGGTGGACGGCGAGGGCACCGCGCTGATCACCGAATCCTGTGTGCTGAACAACAATCGGAATCCGGGCTGGAAGAAGCCCGACGTCGAAGCTGAGCTGGAGCATCTGCTCGGCATCAAGAAGGTGATCTGGCTGCCGGGCATCGCCGGGCACGACATCACCGACGGCCACACCGATTTCTATGCCCGCTTCGCCCGCCCCGGTGTCGTGGTCGCGGGACTCGACAACAACGAGGAGTCCTTCGACTACGACGTGACCCGCCGTCACCTCGACATCCTGCACAATGCGACCGACGCGCAGGGCCGCCCGCTCGAGATCGAAACCCTCGAAGCGCCTTCGGAATTGCGCTACCGGGGCGCGGGCGACGACTTCGCCGCCGGGTACATCAACTTCTACGTCTGCAACGGCGGCGTCATCGCCCCCGAATTCGGTGACCCCGATACCGATTCGGCGGCGCAGTCCACCCTGCAGCGCCTGTTCCCGGATCGGACCGTGGTGCAGATCAATATCGACGCCATAGCGGCCGGTGGTGGTGGCATCCACTGCACCACGCAGCAGGAACCCGTCGACTGAGGTATCCGAGCTCCCGGCGGAGCCTGTGATTCGCTGGGGCGCGGCCGGTTCGGGGACGCCGCCCGTTCCGGACCGGCCGCGCAATCGTTCTAGAGTGAGGAATCGTGTCGGACCGTCAGACCCAGATCCTGGAAGCCGCCGTTCGAGTCATTGCGCAGGACGGAGTCCGCGGGCTGCGGGTCGAGAAACTGGCCGCCGCCGCGGGGGTGTCGACCGCGCTGATCTACTACCACTTCAAGGATCGCGCCGGCATCCTGCGCGCGGCCCTCGAGCACATCAATCACCGGGCGGAGTCCTACACCGACCCCGCCTTCGCCGGCCTCGAGGACCCGCGCGCGCAGGTCGAGCGGATGCTGCTGCTGGAACTGCAGGACACCGACGAGGTCCGCGAGAACAGCGTCGCGTGGGGTGAACTGCGCGCCAGCGCGGCCTTCGATCCCGCACTGCGCGAACCACTCCGGGCCACCACCGAATCCTGGAACTCCGACGTGGAGACGCTCATCCTGCACGGTCAGGAAACCGGTTCCATCCCACTGGATCTCGACGCCGCGGCCGTCGCGGAACGCCTCACCGCCCTGGTCGAGGGTCTGAGCGAGCGCTGGCACAGCGGCTCGCTCACCCTCGACCGGGCCCGCACCCTGCTCGCCGGCGCGATCGCCGCCGAACTCGGTGCGCCCTAGCGCTGTCCGGTTCCTTATCGCGGGGCGGGATGGGAATCCGCTGGGGCTCAGGCGTTCCCGTTGGTGAGGAAGTCGATGATGGTGCGGTTGACCTCCTCGGGGCGTTCCAGATACCCGTAGTGGCCGCACTTCTCGATCTCGACGAAGCGCGCGCCCGGAATCGCCGCGGCCACCTCACGGCCGAAAACCGGTGGCAGCATACGGTCGTCGGCGAATCCGACGACCAGGCTGGGGATGGTGATCCGGGCGTACTCGGCGAGCCGATTGCCCGAGCGGTCCATGCGCATCTGGGCCAGCACCCCCGGCGCGGGCTCCGTCGCGCTCGCCGAGTACTCGAAGATGTCGAGCCACTGCTGGGCCTGGTCGTCGGCCTCGAGGGTGTGCGGGGAGAGGTTCAGCATCGCCTTGACGGCCGCCGCGTACTCCGGCGGCAGTTTCACGCCCTGCTCGTGCAAGGCCTGCTCGCCGCGGCTCAACGTGCTCGCCAGCGGATGCGGCCGTCCGGTGGTGGCCAGCATGACCGCCTTGCGCACCAGCTCCGGCCGCGCCAGCGCGAGCTCCTGCGTGACGCGCGCACCCAGGGATGTGCCCACCACATGCGCTGGGCCGCCGAGATGTTCGATGAGCGCCGCGGTATCCGCGACCAGGTCCTCGATGCGCATGCCGTACGCGCTCTCCTCCGAGGGCGCGATGCCGCGATTATCGAAGGTGACGACCCGGAAACCCGACTTCACCAGTGCCGGAACCTGATACGTGCGCCACACCCGGCCCGGGCTGCCGGTGCCCATGACCAGCACGACCAGTGGCCCGCTTCCGGTGACGTCGTAGTTGAGTCGGATGCCGTTCAAGGTGGCGAGGGGCACGGTTGGTCTTCCTGGTAAGCGGTCCGGCGAACGACCGAACGTACCATGCATGCGGGATCTCATTATTCCGCAGAACAGTTCATCCCTGGCTGACATACGCGGCCGCCGCGCGCCCGTGCCACGCCGGGGCACTTGGGCCTTGATTGGCCTGGTTGCTAAACTCTGCAATTGCCGGGTGGGTCATGCGCAGGGATGATCCGCCGCCAGTGGAAGGAGTGGCTCGCAGATGCCAGGAATGCAACGGCCGCTCTATCAGATGAAAGCGGACTTCTTCAAAACACTGGGCCACCCCGTGCGTATCCGGGTGCTCGAACTGCTCAGTCAGCGGGAGCACGCGGTCTCGGAGATGCTCACCGAAATCGGGGTGGAGGCCGCGAATCTGTCCCAGCAGCTGTCCATTCTGCGACGGGCCGGTCTGGTCACCGCCCGCCGTGAGGGGCTCTCGGTCACCTACGCGCTGACCTCGCCGCAGGTCGCCGAACTGCTCGCGGTGGCCCGCGCGATTCTCACCGGAGTGGTCTCCGGCCAGGCCGAGGCGCTCGGACAGCCCGCCTAACGAGCATCTCCGGCACCCGTCCGGCGGCCCCGCCCGGACCACTGATTGCGTGTTTTCTAAACTAAAAACCTAGTTGTTTCCTCCAGAGAGGCTCGCCGTGCTCGAACGTCCCCTCACCACTGTCGTCGCCACGCCGACCGACGATCCCGGCATCCTGGCCTGGGTCGCGGAGATCGCCGAGTTGACCGCGCCCGAGCGCATCGTCTACTGCGACGGGTCCCGCGACGAGTGGGACCGGCTCACCGGCGTTCTGGTGGACAAGGGCACTTTCGTGCCGCTGCCGGCCAAGCCGAACTCGTTCTGGTGCGTCTCCGATCCCGACGATGTGGCCCGGGTCGAAG
>NZ_JBEYYI010000028.1:0-132953 GCF_040645495.1 Nocardia sp. NPDC046763
CCGAAGATCTTCCAGGTCAACTGGTTCCGCCGCAGCGCCGACGGGAAGTTCCTGTGGCCCGGCTTCGGCGACAACGTACGCGTGCTGAAGTGGGCGCTCGAACGGCTGGACGGCACTGCTCCGGCCGAGCGCACGCCGATCGGCTTCGTGCCCACCGCCGCCGCGCTCGATCTCGACGGACTCGGCGACGGCTACCGCGGCCTGATCGACGCCGCCCTGACCGTCGACACCGACGAGTGGGTGCGCGAGCTGGAATCGATCGACGAGTGGTACGCCACCATCGGCGGCAACCGTCTGCCCGATGCCTTGCGGGCCGAACTCGTCGCCCTGAAACTGCGCCTCGCCGAGGCGCTCTGACGGTGCCCTCGTGGCGGGGCTGTCGGATGCCCGGGCGGCCAGGTGCGCATGTCGCACTTGACCGCCCGGGCAGCACCGGCGTGCATACTCTCGAGGAAGCCGTCGGCACGCCATCACCCGCCAGCCCGTATCCGTCACCATCGAAAGCAGTCAGAAATGAGCGATCCGACCAAACCGAATCTGGCACAGCGCCTGCGCTATATCTGTGGCGGGACGCTGCCGCCGAGCATGCGGCAGTGGGTGATCGACGACCTGACCGGTCCGGGTGCGGCGCGGCGCTATATGTTGCGCATCCTCATCCCGATCATTCCGCCGCTGTGCCTGTTCCTGCTCATACCCGGCCCGCTCTGGATGGGCTTGGCCATGATGGCGCTGCTGTACCTGCCGCTGATCTACTTCACGGCCGCCCTCATGTACGTCTTCCGCCGGGCCCGGCTCGCCAAGCACGGCCTCGACCCGGTCCTGGCCGATCAGCGCGAACGCGATCGCGCGGCGGCGGCGCGGGAGGCCTACGAACGGGCACACGGGCGCGGCTGAAACTCGGGTGGATCAGATCTGCTCGAACAGATCAGGTCAGGTAGCGCTCGGTGAACTCGGCGAGGACGCCGTTGCCATCGCCCTTGACCTGATCCCATGAGAACGGGAGCTGCTTGACCTCTTCGTAGGAGCGGGTGCCGGGCGCGACCGGGATGTCGGTGCGGGCGGGGATCATCTTGTGGACGGCGGTGATCTGCTGAGCCTCGGGGGTGAACATGTAGTCCACCAAGGCTTTCGCGGCCGCGGGGTTGTGGGTGGTGTTGAGGATGAAGACGGGCCGCGGTGTGATCACGGTGCCGGAGGACGGTGAGATGACCCGCAGCGGAACGCCTTTGGCGGCCGCGTCGTAGGCCGCGTAGTCGACACCGCCGAGGACGACGGCGTAGGCGCCGGCGGCGACCTCGTCGAGGGCGGGGCCGTTGCCGCCGCGCACCACCATGCCGTTCTCGAAGAGGGCGTCGAACATGGCCCAGGTGCGGTCCCTGCCCCACGCGCTGACCATGGCGGCCAGCAGGTCCCGGGCGGTGCCGGATTCGCGCGGGTCCGGCATGATCACCCGGCCGCGGAACTCCGGCGCGGCCAGATCGGCCCAGTCGTTGGGCAGGCGGGGGCTCACCTTGCTGTTGACCACCATGGTGAGCGCCGACCCGTCCCGGCCGATGAAGCCGTGATCCTTGCCGATCCAGCCGTCGTGCACCTGGTCCGCGCCGCGCGGGGTGTAGGGGAGGGTGCGGCCCTGCAGGTCGTACTCCGCCGCGGGTGTCCAGGACGCCAGGTACACCACATCGGCCTGCGGCCGCGGGCCCTCCTTGTCGAGTTTGGCGGTGATCTTGCCGGTTTCGCCGCTGACGACGTTCACCTTCACCCCGGATGCCCTGGTGAATCCGGCCAGCAGGTCGTCGGTGAGGTCCTGCGGATTCGCCGAGTACAGGGTGAGCTGCCCGGACAGCCCGGATGGCGGGGTCCACGAACTGGTCACGGCGGGAACGGATGCCGGTTCGGCGTGCGTGCCGCAACCGGTGGTCGCGAGCGCGCTGGCGGTGACGGCCGCGATGACAACGCAGCGGGGGAGCGACATTCCGCGGAACCCTTTCCGAAGGACCCCGTCTCACTTCGGGTTCCACAGCACTCTGTCGCGAGAGATTAGGCAGCGTCTCTGACTCCGCAGGGTGCGGCGGGTGAACAGACGGTGACATCTCGGCCCGCAACAACCCTTTGCGTGGTGCAGTGATTTGTGTCACAGTTTGGTAGCGGTTAGCCTCGATAGTCACAAACGCTTTTCGTTTCCTTTGCGCTGTCTTTACGATTACCCGCGATCTGCCAAGCGTCGTGGTTCTCCAGCCTCGCCCGCCGCTGCCTCTCGATTCGATGCCAGTACATGTTGACCGATGAACCGCGCGGCGCTGCCGTGCCGGCGAAGGAGAGATATGTCCACCGACACCGATCAGCCTCCACGGACGTCGCTTCCCGGCTTCGCCGCCCTGGTGCGCCACGATCTACCCGCCTCGTTCGTCGTCTTCCTGGTCTCCCTGCCGCTGTCCATCGGCATCGCCGTCGCCGTGGGCGCGCCGGTCGCCGCCGGACTCATCGCCGCGGTGGTGGGCGGCGTGGTCGCCGGACTCTTCGGCGGATCGACCCTCCAGGTCAGCGGGCCCACCGCCTCGCTGACCGTGGTGGTCGCCGAATCGATCAACCAATTCGGCTGGGCCGCCACCTGTTTCATCACCATCCTGGCCGGTGGCCTGCAGATCCTGTTCGGGCTCAGCCGGATCGCACGCGGGGTGCTGGCCATCGCGCCGGTGGTGGTGCACGCCATGCTCGCCGGAATCGGCATCGTCATCGCGCTCGGGCAGGTGCACGTGCTCATGGGCGGCGATTCGCTGACCTCGTCCTGGGACGCCATCATCGCGCTGCCACATCAGCTGGCCTCGGTCCATCCCGGCGACCTGTGCATCGGACTGGTCGTCATCGCCATCCTGCTCGGCTGGCGGCGGCTGCCCGAACCGGCCCGCCGGGTGCCCGCGCCGCTGGTGGCGGTGGTGGTGGCGACCCTACTGGCGCGCGTGCTGCCGGTGCGGGTCGAGCACATCACGCTGAATGGCTCACTGCCGGCGGAACTGCACCTGCCGCAGGCGCCGCACGGCAGCTGGGCCACGGTGGCCCTGATGGCGGTGACCATCGCGCTCATCGCCAGCGTGGAGACCCTGCTATCGGCCGTGGCGGTGGACCGGATGCGCCAGAACTCCGGGCGCCGAACGGATCTGGATCGCGAACTGCTCGGCCAGGGCGCGGCCAATATGGTCTCGGGACTGATCGGCGGCCTGCCGGTGGCGGCGGTCATCGTGCGCGGCATCGCCAATCTCGAAGCGGGAGCGCGCACCAGGGCCCTGACCATGCTGCACGGGCTGTGGATCCTGCTTTTCTCGGTGGCGCTGGTCGACGTGGTGCGCTCGATTCCCAAGGCGGCGCTGGCCGGACTGCTCATCGTGGTCGGTATCCAGCTGATCAAACTCGCCCATATCCGGCGCGCCCAGCGCGCCGGCGACCTGGTGGTGTACGCCGCCACCGCCTTCGTGGTGGTGTGCTGGAATCTGTTGCCGGGCATGCTGGTCGGGCTCACGCTGGCCTTCGGCCTGCTGCTGTGGCGGGTGGTGCGGGTGTCGGTGGTGGCCGAGGAGGTGGACGCGCGGCGCTGGCGGGTCACCGTCGACGGCAGCTTCACCTTCCTGGCGCTGCCCAGGCTCACCGCCGAGCTCGCCAAGGTGCCCGACAGTGCCGATGTGGTGGTCGAGATGACCGTCGACTTCATGGACCACGCCGCCTACGACGCCGTGCAGGACTGGGTGGACCAGCACGGGAGTGCAGGCGGCACAGTCGAATTCGTGGAGGTCGGCGCGGTGCGCATGGCCGACGTCGCCGACGGGCCGCCCGCCCGCGGGCACTCCCGGCACCTGCTGGACGAGGTCCTCGGCCCCTGGCGGCGCACCGCCACCGATGTGGACCCGATCGTCGCCGGTGTAGCCGCCTATCACCGCAGTCACGCGCACGTCGTGCGCCCGCACCTCGGGGTGCTGCGCGACAGTCAGCAACCAGACTCTCTTTTCGTCACGTGCGCCGACTCCCGGATCGTGCCGAACGTGATCACCAACAGCGGTCCGGGTGACCTGTTCACGGTGCGCAATGTGGGCAACCTGATTCCGCGTGGCGCCCAGGACTCGTCCATGGAGGCCGCGCTCATCTACGCCCTCGACAAGCTGGACGTCCGCTCGGTGGTGGTGTGCGGGCACTCCGGGTGCGGTGCCATGGGTGCGCTGCACAGCGAACTGGTCACCGGGTCCCAGCTCGACGACTGGCTCGCGCACGCCCGGCCCAGCCTCGAGCGGTTCCGGCTCGGGCATCCGGTCGCGGTGGCCGCGGTGGCGGCCGGGTTCGGGCCGGTCGATCAGCTCGGCATGGTGAATGTGGCGGTGCAGCTGGAAACGCTGTCCGCGCATCCGGTGGTCCGCCGCGGCGTGCAGGAACGCGGCGTGGTGCTCTCGGGCCTGTTCTTCGATATCGCCACCGCGCGCGTGGTGGAGGTCACGGTGGACGGGATCGCCGAGATCGATCACGTCGGGCGGGTGGTCCGACCCGCGTGACGACCGGGGAAGAAGGGGTGTGGACCCGAGGGGGTTCACCCCCCTTTGCATTGGGGCCTACATTTCTCAGATTTTGCTAAGTCTTTACCTTTAACCTTGGCTCTGCTCGTCCGGTGACTCTGCGGCCAACGCTGTCCGCAGCCTTTATTCGATGCCCCCTGTACATGCTCGCTGAGGAGCGATATGTCTAGCGACACCGATTCACCGCCAGGTAGAACCGACGGCCGGCTCGACAGCCTGCTGCGTCATGATCTTCCTGCATCCTTTGTCGTCTTTCTCGTCGCACTGCCGCTCTCGCTCGGCATTGCGGTCGCCTCCGGTGCGCCCATCGCCGCCGGACTCATCGCCGGCGTGGTCGGCGGCCTCGTCGTCGGCCTGCTCGGCGGTTCACCGCTGCAGGTCAGCGGGCCCGCGGCCGGCCTGACCGTGGTGGTCGCCGCCACCATCAACGAATTCGGCTGGAAGACAGCCTGTTTCATTACCGTGCTGGCCGGTGTGCTGCAAATCCTGTTCGGGCTCAGCCGCATTGCCCGTGCCGCGCTGGCCATCGCGCCGGTCGTGGTGCACGCCATGCTCGCCGGTATCGGTGTCACCATCGCGCTGCAGCAGTTCCATGTGCTGCTCGGCGGAACCTCGCAGAGCTCCGCGTGGGAGAACCTGAAGGAACTCCCGAACCAGCTGCTCAACCTGCACGGCGACGACTTCGTCGTCGGCCTGGTGGTCATCGCCATCATGCTCAGCTGGAAGTACGTGCCGGGCAAACTGAAGGTGCTGCCCGGCCCCCTGGTCGCCGTGGTCGTCGGCACCGTGCTGTCGTTGGTGCTGCCCGGCGATCCGGAGCGAATCGTGTTGAGCGGCTCGCTGTTCGACGCCATCGGACTGCCCGCGCTGCCCTCCGGCAAGTGGAGCGAGGTGGTGCTCGCGGCACTGACCATCGCGCTGATCGCCAGTGTGGAGAGCCTGCTGTCGGCGGTGGCCGCGGACAAGATGCACACCGGCGAGCGCACCAACTTCGACCGTGAACTGGTCGGGCAGGGCGCGGCCAATGTGATCTCCGGCGGCCTCGGCGGCCTGCCGGTCACCGGCGTCATCGTGCGCAGTGCCACCAATGTGCAGGCCGGCGCCCGCTCGCGCGCCTCGGCGTTCCTGCACGGCCTCTGGATCCTGGTGTTCTCGGTGGCGCTGGTCGGTCTGGTGCAGCAGATTCCGAAATCGGCCCTGGCCGGTCTGCTGATCGTGGTCGGCATCCAGCTGGTGAAGCTCGCCCACATCAAACTCGCCCGGCGCACCGGCGACCTGCTGGTGTACCTCGTGACCGTGCTCGGCGTGGTGTTCCTGAACCTCCTCGAGGGCGTCGTCATCGGCCTGGCGCTGGCCTTCGGCCTGCTGCTGTGGCGGGTGGTGCGCGTCTCGGTGAGCGCCGGCGAGGTAGCCGGCACCGATCGCTGGCTGGTCAGCATCGACGGCACCTGCACCTTCCTGGCGCTGCCGAAACTGTCCTCGGAACTGGCCAAGGTGCCCGGCGGGGTCGATGTGCTGGTCGAGATGAGCGTCGACTTCCTCGACCACGCCGCCTACGAGGCCGTCCACGACTGGTCCAACCAGCACGAGAGTACCGGCGGCACAGTCGAATTCGTGGAACTCGGCACCGCTCGCATGGCGCACGCCCTGACCGGCCCGCCGGTGCGCGGGCGCGCCCGCGCCCTGCTCGACGATGTGCTGCGCCCCTGGCGCGACGACGACGGCAACCCGATCACCCAGGGCGTGGCGGCCTTCCATCAGCGCAACGCCCACGTGGTGCGCCCGCACCTGGACGAGCTACGCGACGAGCAGAACCCGCACTCGCTCTTCCTGACCTGCGCGGATTCGCGGATCGTGCCCAACATGATCACCAACAGCGGGCCCGGTGACATATTCACCATCCGCAATGTCGGCAACCTGGTGGTCCCCGGCGGCCGCGACAGCTCCATCGAGGCGGCGCTCGCCTTCGCCATCGACGATCTGGTCGTGGACAACGTCGTGGTCTGCGGTCACTCCGCGTGCGGGGCGATGAAGGCACTGGTCGCGGGCGGGCCCACCGGGCCCGGCCTGGGCAACTGGCTGGTCCACGGCCGGGCCGGCCTGGATCGCTTCCGCTCCGGCGACCCGGTCGCCGCCGCGGCGGCGCGCGCCGGATTCGGGGTGGTGGACCAGCTGTCCATCGTGAATGTGGCAGTCCAGCTGGACACGCTGCGGGCCCACCCGGTGGTCCGGCGGGCGATCCTGGAACGCGGCCTCGAGGTATCCGGCCTGTTCTTCGACATCGGGACCGCCCGAGTTCTGGAGGTCACCTCCACGGGCATCCGGGACATCGACGCACCCGAGCTATCGGCGTTGGCCCACACGCACTGATAGCGCCCACCCTGCGATAGTGCGGGCTTCCCGTTCGGGAATGCCCGCACTATCTGTCTTCCAGAGTGGCGATCCGGCCGATGCTCGCCGCCTGGCGCGTCGGCGCGGCGGGGGAGCTTGCGCGGCATACGCTGAGCGCGCCTCGCGGCATCGCGGGTCGAACGGGTGCGCCGGGGGTCGTGGGGGAGCGGCCCACATCGGCGCGAAAACGTGACATCGTGGGTAGTGATCACTGTGAATCGGCCGGATCGGAGTCGAATGGAAATGGTTGCGCAGCCCCCCGTTTCACAGGCCCTGGTGCCGGGCACCGAGTTACTGCGACCACAGTGGCTGGCCGAGCGGATCGCCGACATGGGGATCTCGTGGGGGACTGCCAACTCGCGGGTGTCGGGGACGCTGTGGTGGTGCATGGCGGCCTCGTCGCTGGTGGATCCGATCGTCGCGGCCATCGCGAGCGGGCGGCCCGCCTTCGACCCCGCGCTCGAGCACATCGCCCTGGAGATCCGGCCCGACGGCGGCGTGGAGCGGGTGCTGCCGGAACCGCACGGCTACCTCGTCGGCGCGGGTCCGCTCGCCATCGAATCCTGGTCTCCGATCACGCCATCGCCGCGATCCGCGGAGTCGGCGGGCCCGGCTCCGGTGGTTCCCGCCGAGAGTGCGGACGCCGAATCCGGAGGCTGCTGTGCGACGGCTTCCGTCGGACATGCGTTGCGGCACACGCTGTCTCGCGTGATTCCGGTGGTGGCCGAGGTGTCCGGCGCGGGCGCGGCCTCGCTGTGGGCGATCGTGGCCGACGCCGTCGGCAACCGTGCCCTGGACATCGGGGCCGAGGAGGCCGGTGCCCGCCTGGCCCGCGATGTCGCGGGCCGGCTGCCGGTGCCGCGCTTCCAGGACGTCGGCGGCCGCACCTTCGTGCGCCGCATCTCCTGCTGCCTGGTCTTCGAGGTGCCGGGCTGCCAGATGTGCACCAGTTGCCCCAAACGCCCCGCCCCCGAACGCGAAGCCCTGCTCGCCGAGGTCGCCGCGCGCGGCTGACGGCCGGGCGGCGCGCGTCGGATCGTCGTGCGCGCCCGCAGCCGCCACCCCGGCTGCCCGAAACCTCCTGCGGCGCAGGACAAACGCACACGGTCGAGGCCGCCGCACGCGAGTGGCGGCCTCGGCCCCGTGGTGAATTCGCTTGCCGTGCCGGGGCGGTCGCTCGGAGAATCAGGCGGTCGACCTGCCCGTGAGCGCTGGACTCCGCGGTTCGGGCCGATCTTGTTCCGCAGGTGCTGACGGTTACTCGATTCTTGGTGCTGATCGGGTGTTTCACCTGGTCACAGCGGCAGGATCGACCCGGGCCGGGACGTGCGCGGGGGCGGGCGACGCGGCGGGGCCGGTCCATCGGCGCGCGGTGACAACCGTGCCGATAGAGTGGTGCCCGCCGGGGCTCTGCCCTTCACGAAGGGGGTGCCCGGTCATCCAGTCCAACTTGTACGGCGGATCGACCGCCCGCCGTGAACCGCCAAGGAGTGTCCAGCCGTGACCACCTCACCCCAGCAGACCCCAGTCGCCCGCGTCCGGGTTGCGGCTGGGACTACCGCCGGGGCCGCGGTGCGCGAGGCGGATCTACCGAGCAAGGGCCCGGCCGCGGTCATCGTGGTGCGTGACGCCGAGGGCGCGCTCAAGGACCTGTCCTGGGTGCCCGAGCTCGACACCGAGGTGGAGGTCGTCACCGCCGATTCCCCGGACGGCCGCAATGTGATCCGGCACTCGGCCGCGCACGTGCTGGCCCAGGCGGTGCAGCAGGAGTTCCCCGAGGCCAAGTTGGGCATCGGCCCGTTCATCAAGGACGGCTTCTACTACGACTTCCAGGTCGACCGCCCCTTCACCCCCGAGGATCTGGCCAAGCTGGAGTCCCGGATGAAGAAGATCATCAAAGGCGCGCAGCGGTTTTCGCGCCGGGTGGTCGAGGTCGACGAGGCCCGCGTCGAACTGGCCAAGGAGCCGTTCAAGCTCGAGCTGATCTCCGACAAGTCGGGCATCGACGATCCGGAGGTCATGGAGGTCGGCGGCAATGAGCTGACCATCTATGACAACCTGGACCCGCGCACCGGCGAGAAGCTGTGGGGCGACCTGTGCCGCGGCCCGCACATCCCGACCACCAAGTACATTCCGGCCTTCAAGCTGACCCGCTCCTCGGCGGCCTACTGGCGTGGTGACCAGTCCCGTGAGGACCTGCAGCGCATCTACGGCACCGCCTGGGAATCCAGCGAGGCGCAGGACGAGCATCTGCGCTTGCTCGAGGAGGCCGAGAAGCGCGACCACCGCAAGCTCGGCCTGGAACTGGACCTGTTCTCCTTCCCCGACGAGCTGGGCTCGGGCCTGCCGGTGTTCCACCCCAAGGGCGGCATCATCCGCAAGGAGCTCGAGGACTATTCGCGCCGCCGCCACATCGCCGCCGGCTACGAGTTCGTCAACACCCCGCACATCACCAAGGGCCATCTGTTCGAGGTCTCCGGCCACCTGGACTGGTATCGCGACGGCATGTTCCCGGCCATGCACCTCGACGCCGAACTCAACGAGGACGGCTCGGTGCGCAAGCCCGGCCAGGACTACTACGTCAAGCCGATGAACTGCCCGATGCACAACCTGATCTTCCGGTCGCGCGGGCGCTCCTACCGCGAACTGCCCTTGCGCATGTTCGAATTCGGCTCGGTCTACCGCTACGAGAAGTCCGGCGTCGTGCACGGCCTGACCCGGGTGCGCGGCATGACCCAGGACGACGCGCATATCTACTGCACCAAGGAGCAGATGCACGCGGAGCTGACCAGCACCCTGCAGTTCGTGCTCTCACTGCTGCGCGACTACGGCCTCGACGACTTCTACCTGGAGCTGTCCACCAAGGACCCGCAGAAGTCCGTGGGCTCCGACGAGCTGTGGGAGGAGGCCACCGAGACCCTGCGCAAGGTGGCCACCGACTCCGGTCTGGAGCTGGTGCCGGATCCGGGCGGGGCCGCCTTCTACGGCCCGAAGATCTCGGTCCAGGCCAAGGACGCGCTCGGCCGCACCTGGCAGATGTCCACCATCCAGCTGGACTTCAACCTGCCCGAGCGTTTCGAGCTGGAGTACACCGGCTCCGACGGTGCCAAGCACCGCCCGGTCATGATCCACCGCGCGCTCTTCGGCTCCATCGAGCGCTTCTTCGGCGTGCTCACCGAGCACTACGCGGGCGCGTTCCCGGCGTGGCTGGCGCCGGTGCAGGTGGTCGGCATCCCGGTCGCCGAGACCTTCGTCGAGCACTTGGACGGCGTGATCGAACGCCTGCGGGACAACGGCATTCGCGCCGAGGTCGACCACGGCGACGACCGCATGCAGAAGAAAATCTTCAACCAGACCGCGCAGAAGGTGCCGTTCATGCTGCTGGCCGGCGCGCGCGATGTGGAGAGCGGCGCGGTCAGCTTCCGCTTCCGCGACGGCACCCAGGTCAACGGTGTGCCCGTCGCCGACGCGGTGGCCACCATCGTGGACTGGATCGCGCGCCGCGAGAACGAGTCGCCTACCGCGGAGGGTTTCGAGATCCGCAAGGCGGATCGATGAGTGAATGGATTGCAGCCGTGCCCGAGCAGATCGTTGATACCGGTGCGGGGGATCCGGATCGCCTGCAGCGGCTGTGGACCCCGTACCGGATGTCCTACATCACCGGTGAGGCTGAGGACCGGAAGATCGACGTGCCCAAGAAGACCGGGCACCCGTTCACCGACATCCCGGAGATGTCGGACGAGGACGGCCTGATCGTCGCGCGTGGCGAGTGGGTGTACGCGGTGCTGAACCTGTACCCGTACAACCCGGGCCACATGATGGTGGTGCCCTACCGCCGGGTCGCCGACCTCGAGGACCTGACCACCGAGGAGAGCGCCGAGCTGATGGCGTTCACCCAGCAGGCGATCCGGGTGATGAAGCAGGTGTCGCGGCCCGAGGGCTTCAATGTCGGCTTGAATCTCGGTGGCGTTGCCGGTGGTTCACTCGCTGATCACCTGCATCAACATATCGTGCCGCGCTGGAGTGGGGACGCGAACTTCATTACCGTCGTCGGCGGAGTGAAGGTGATGCCGCAGCTGCTCCGGGAAACCCGGGCGCTGTTGGCACAGGCGTGGAAGGAAGCCGAATAGGCATGAGCGGGTCAGGCCCGGAAGCGGCAGCGAAGCGTAACCATGTAGGGCCCCCGTTCATGTCCAATGGTTACAGCATGGAAGGACGCGGGACAGCGTGCTGAGCTTCTTCGGTCGCGAGACGTTCGCCAAAGCGACTGCGCCCCTGGGCAAAGCGCTGGTGAGCACGGGGCTCACGCCCGATGCGATGACGCTCATCGGCACCACCGCCTCGATCGTCGCGGCGGTGACCCTGTTCCCGACCGGTCACCTGTTCTGGGGAACCATGGTGATCTGGCTGTTCGTCATGTTCGACATGCTGGACGGGGCCATGGCCCGCGCCCGGGGCGGCGGCACGAAATACGGTGCGGTGCTGGACGCCACGTGTGACCGCGTGGCCGACGGCGCCATCTTCGCGGGGCTTGCCTGGTGGTCGGTGTACCACGCGCACTCCGAGCACCTGTTCGTGGCGACCCTGGTGGTGCTGGTGACCTCGCAGGTCATCTCGTACGCGAAGGCGCGGGCGGAGGCCAGCGGGCTGTCGGCCGACGGCGGCCTGATCGAGCGGCCCGACCGCCTGGTCATCGTGCTGGTCGGCGCCGGATTCACCGGCATCGGTGGCTATTTCGGCATCACCTGGCTGTCGTACGCGGTGTACGCGGCCATGTACGCCCTGGCCGTGCTCAGCATCATCACCGTCTTCCAGCGGGTGCTGGCGGTGCGCAATTCCCCTGGCGCCCGCGACATCATCGCCCCCACGGCGAAGGCTCCGGAGGATCCGCAGCGGTGACAACCGATTTCACGTCCGCGATGACCGACAAGGCGTACGCGGCCGGGTGGCGGCTTGTCCGGGGCCTGCCGGAGGGTGTGGCGCGCAAGGGCTTCGACGCGGGCGCGAACGCCGCCGCCCGGCGATCGAATCGGAAGGCGCACCGTGGGCACCCGAACCAGCTGCGCCGCAACCTCGCTCGCGTGCTGGGCACGACTCCGGCGGCGGTGCCGGACAGCCTGATCGCGGCGAGTATGCGGTCCTATGCCCGCTATTGGCGCGAGGCGTTCCGGCTGCCGTCGATGGACCACACGGCGCTCGGACAGCTGCACGTGGACGGTGTCGAGCACCTGGACGCGGCGCTGGCCCGGGGCAAGGGCGTGCTGCTGGTGCTGCCGCACTCGGGCAATTGGGATATGGCCGGGGTCTGGCTGGCGCAGAACTACGGCCAGTTCGCCACGGTCATGGAGCGTTTGAAGCCGGAGTCGCTGTTCGAGCGGTTCGTCGAGTACCGGGAGAGCCTGGGCTTCGAGGTGTTCCCGCTGACCGGCGGCGAGCAGCCGCCGTTCCCGCAGCTGGCCGATCGGCTGCGGGCCAACAAGGTGGTCTGCCTGCTGGGGGAGCGCGACCTCACCGGTAAGGGGGTGCCGGTCACCATGTTCGGTGAACGCACCTGGCTGCCCGCCGGCGCCGCCAAACTGGCCGCCGACACCGGTGCGGCGCTGCTGCCCGTGCACTGCTGGTTCACCACCGAGGCCGATGGCCGCGAGGGCTGGGGCATGCAGGTCTTCGAGGCGCTGGATCTCTCCGGCGGCATCGCGCCCGCCACCCAGGCGCTGACCGACGTGTTCGCCGCCAATATCGCCGCCCATCCGGCGGACTGGCACATGCTGCAGCCCCTGTGGGAAAGCGACCTCTCGCAGGCCAGACTGGAACGTATCGCCGCTGCGCAACAGGCGCTGGGCCATGACGCGCAGGGGTCGCAGGGAACAGGGGCGCTATGAGAATCGGCATGGTCTGCCCGTATTCGTTCGATGTGCCGGGCGGCGTGCAAGCCCATGTCGTGGAGCTGGCGCAGGTGCTCATCGAGCGCGGCCACAAGGTGAGCGTGCTCGCGCCCGCCGCCGACGACACGCCGCTGCCCGATTTCGTGGTGTCGGCGGGCAAGGCCGTGGCCATCCCCTACAACGGCTCGGTGGCACGACTGTCCTTCGGGCCCACCGCCTATACCCGGATCCGCCGCTGGATCGCCGAGAACGACTTCGACGTCCTGCACATCCACGAACCCAACGCACCCAGCCTGTCCATGCTGGCGCTCAAGATCGCGGAGGGGCCGATCGTGGCCACCTTCCACACCTCGACCACGAAGTCACTGGTGCTGAGCACTTTTCAGGGTGTGCTGCGGCCGTACCACGAGAAGATCAGCGGCCGGATCGCGGTGAGCGAGCTGGCGCGGCGCTGGCAGGTGGAGGCGCTGGGCGGGGACGCGGTCGAGATCCCCAACGGTGTCGACGTGCCCGCGTTCGCGCACGCGCCGCTGCTGTCCGGCTATCCGCGCGCGGGGAAGTCGGTGCTGTTCCTGGGCCGGTTCGACGAGCCGCGCAAGGGCATGGAGGTGCTGCTCGGCGCGCTGCCGGAACTGGTGCGCCGGCATCCGGAGCTCGAGCTGCTGATCGTCGGCCGCGGTGACGAGGACCGGCTGCGCCGCGAGGCGGGGGAGAACGCGGGACACCTGCGCTTCCTGGGCCAGGTGTCGGATGCCGAGAAGGCCTCGGCCATGCGCAGTGCCGATGTCTATGTCGCACCCAATCTCGGCGGCGAGAGCTTCGGCATCGTGCTGGTCGAGGCGATGGCCGCCGGGACCGCCGTGGTCGCCAGCGATCTGGACGCCTTCCGCCGGGTACTGCGCGACGGCACCGCGGGACAGCTGGTGCCGGTCGGTGACTCGGCGCGACTGGGTGAGGCGATCAGCGGCATGCTCACCGACGACGCCCGGCGCGAGGAGTTCATCCGCACCGCCAATCAGGTTGTCGGCGAATATGATTGGCCGGTCGTGGCCGAGCAGATCCTTCGGGTGTACGAGACCGTGACCATCGGCGACGTGCGCGTCAGGACCGCCGGATGATCACCTTCTCCGCGACGACCATCCTGGTCCTCGCCCTCGTCGCGGCCCTCATCGTCACCGCCGCAGTCTGGGCGTACACCACCGCCAACCGCCTCGACAGGCTGCACGTGCGCACCGACCAGGCCCGTCACGCGCTGGACGCGGCCCTGGCCCGGCGCGCGGTGGTGGGGCGCTCGGTGGCCACCACCCTGGCCGGGCTCTACGATCCGGCCCTGGTCGAGCAGGCCCGCCGGCTGACCGCCCTGGCCGACCGTGCCGAACGCTCCAACTGGCGCGACCGCGAAACCGTCGAGAACCAGCTCGCCGCTGCCCTGTCCGCGGTCGACATCGCGCTGCTGCCACCCCAGCTGGTGGCCGAACTCGCCGACGCCGAGGCCCGGGTCCTCATCGCCCGCCGCTTCCACAACGACGCGGTCCGCGACACCCTCGCCCTGCGCACCCGCCGCCTGGTCCGCTGGCTGCACCTCGGCGGTACCGCACCGCTGCCGATCTACTTCGAGATCGCCGAGCGGGTCACCCCCGCCGCCTCCACCGGCCTCGATGTCGACACCGTCCGCACCTCGGCCCGCGTGGTCCTGGTCGACGAGAACGACCGGGTCCTGCTGCTGCAGGGTGTCGACCCCAAGGTCCCAGACGTCCCGTTCTGGTTCACCATCGGCGGCGGCGTCAACCCCGGGGAGACCCTGCGCGAGGCCGCGATCCGTGAACTCTACGAGGAAACCGGCCACGCCGCCGATTCGTCGGCCCTGCGCGGCCCCCTCTGGCGCCGGGTAGCGGTCTTCCCTTTCAACGGCGAACTCATCCGCTCCGAGGAACTCTTCTTCGTCCTGCGTGCCAGGGCCTTCGACCCGGTTCCCACCAATCTCGACTACATCGAACGCCGCTCCATCACCGGCAGTAAATGGTGCACCCCCACCGACATCGCCCAGATCGACCACTCCGGCGAAACCGTCTACCCCTACCACCTCGACCAACTGCTCGCCGAGGCCATCGCGGCCGCCGACTCCGACATCGACCCCGAAGTCCGCTCCATCCGCTGACAACCGCCGGCCCGGTCCGGTGGGTGGGATCGGCGGCTGAAAGCCCGTATTCCGGGCGGCGGGCGGGGCTACGGTGGGGCGATCAATGGTGATCTGCGGCAAGGACTTACGGCATGAAGTTGATGTATGTGTTGTGGGGCACGGGACTGGGGGAGCGGCTGCGGGGTGAGGAGCTGCGCAAAGAGCTGGCCGGGGTGGGCGTGACGGCCTATCAGGTGAATGTGCGGGATGCCGATGTCGAGGCCGCGCAGGTGAAGCACACCACCTATGACGCGCCGATCGACGCGATCGTGAGCGTGTGGACCGAGGGTGAGCACGCGGCGGTCACCGACCTGCTGCGGGCGGTGGCGGAGGACGTGAACGGGTGGGTCGTGGATGAGCGTCGGCCCATCGAGCCGCCGGTGGTCGAGGACGGGGTCCGGACCGACGCGCTGGCGAATATCGCGATTCTGCGGATTCCCGAGGACCTGACGCGGGAGGAGTGGCTGCATCGGTGGCACGTCCTGCACACGCCAGTGGCTATCGAGACCCAGGACACGTTCGGCTACGTCCAGAACACCGTCACCGAGGCGATCACCGTCGGCAAGCGGGTCGACGCCCTCGTCGAGGAACTGTTCCCGATGGCGGCCATGACCAGCGCACATGCCTTCTACGGCAGCGGCGGGGACGACGCGGAACTGCAGCGGCGCGTGACGGCCATGATGGAGAGCGTCGTGCGCTTCGGCGCGCACCTGAATCTGGATCTGGTGCCCACGAGTCGGTACGTCTTCACCCTGGGCTGATCGGCGGCCTCCCGGACCTTCCCGTGATCTATGGCGCAACCTCCGCTAGGGTCCCTGGGAAGGTTTGCCGCGCAACGGAATCGGCGGACCGTGTGTGGAAGGTGGAAAATTCTTCGTGTCTTACCTGCTCTACGACTTCCTGGAACCGTTGATGGGCCCGGCCGCAGCCGAGTATTGGGCGACGATTTTCGTCGTCGGACCGCTGTAATAGCGGCACGGTAACCCTGGCGCTGTGATGCCCGTCATCCCTTGTGGGGGCGGGCAGTCCAGTCGTGTCGGACTGGCTATGAAGTGGCCTGAAAGTGCCGCCTAGAATCGACCTGTTCGATTCCGAGCGATCCGATTGGCCCAGATGACCCAGGAGTTTGCCGTGACCACGCCCGACACCACCCCGACCATCGGTACCGCCCGCGTCAAGCGCGGCATGGCCGAGATGCTGAAGGGCGGTGTGATCATGGATGTCGTCACGCCGGAGCAGGCCAAGATCGCCGAGGACGCCGGTGCCGTCGCGGTCATGGCGCTGGAGCGGGTCCCCGCCGACATTCGCGCCCAGGGTGGCGTGTCCCGCATGTCGGATCCGGACATGATCGACGGCATCATCAACGCCGTCTCCATCCCCGTGATGGCGAAGGCCCGCATCGGCCACTTCGTCGAGGCGCAGATCCTGCAGTCGCTGGGTGTCGACTACATCGACGAGTCCGAGGTACTGACCCCGGCCGACTACTCCAACCACATCGACAAGTTCGCCTTCACCGTCCCGTTCGTGTGTGGCGCGACCAACCTGGGCGAGGCGCTGCGCCGAATCACCGAGGGCGCGGCCATGATCCGCTCCAAGGGTGAGGCCGGCACCGGTGACGTTTCCAACGCCACCACCCACATGCGCAAGATCCGCGACGAGATCCGCCGCCTGACCTCCCTGCCCAAGGACGAGCTGTACGTGGCCGCCAAGGAACTGCAGGCCCCCTACGAGCTGGTCGCCGAGGTCGCCGAGACCGGCAAGCTCCCCGTCGTGCTGTTCACCGCCGGCGGCATCGCCACCCCCGCCGACGCCGCCATGATGATGCAGCTCGGCGCCGAGGGTGTGTTCGTCGGCTCGGGCATCTTCAAGTCCGGCAACCCGGCCGAGCGGGCCGCCGCCATCGTCAAGGCCACCACCTTCCACGACGACCCCGACGTCCTCGCGAAGGTCTCGCGCGGCCTGGGCGAGGCCATGGTCGGCATCAATGTCGAGGAGATCCCCCAGCCCCACCGCCTCGCCGAGCGCGGCTGGTAATCGGCTCCGCGAGAAGCGAATTCGACACCGCCGGGTGCTCCGTTCGGAGCCCCGGCGGTTGTCGTGTCAATTGCCGGTGATCTTGCTCAGGTCCATGGTGCACGTGGCGAGGGCCAGCGAGCCGGTGGCCGTGTTCTCCACCAGCACCTTGTCGCCCTGCATGATGCGGCAGGTGATGGTCGCACTGTCGTCGTCGGCGGCCGTCGCGCTGAGGGTGGCCATCTTCAGAAAGCCGGTCAGGGTGACATCCTTGCTCCACGGCAGTTGTGCCGAGGTGCTGGTCCCTGATCCCGTGTCCCCGACGCTATAGGTGATCGACGGTTTGACGTACGTGCCTTCGCCGGACCCGGTCACCTCGTAGCGGACATCCACGGTGCGCTTGGATTCCTTGGCGACATCATTCGCGGCCTTGCCGAACACCGCTGTGCAGGCTGCGAACGGCAGCACGATGAACAGCAGCAGTGCCCCCACGATCCACGGCCAGATCTTCCGCTTTTTCGGCGGTGGCGGCTGCATCGGATATCCCGGAGCCGGAACACCTTGGTACGTCATGAATCCCCTTGATTTGTATTCCTGTGGACCGGAGCGGAACCGTATCAGCGGAATTGCGCGCTGAGAACCGCCCGAAGCGAGGATGGATAGGTCGTCGAATCGGTGGGGGAATCCGTTGGTATCGGACGGAATTGGAGATTCTCACCGAAGTCGGCAGAGTGCGGATCTCGGAGGATTTCGCGGTTGCATTGTGCACGAGTGACCTTCGGCTACCTGCGGGTTGCCGGGTAGGTGCTGGGTGCCAAGGATCGGATGCGCGGCAGGCGCAGCGCTCCGGACTCGCCCATACCGGCAGCTACCTGCGTGCATACCGTTCAGCAAACACCAGCTAATTCTTTCGGAATGTACTGCGGCAAAGGCACCACCTGGTGCTTCCTTACTGGTCTTCGGCTCAGTCATCGGTGAGCCGTCATGAAAAGCCACTCCGGCAAGGAGCCAGCATGCTGGTAATCGACCACTTTGCCTACGCGATGACGCTCGCCATCGCCGGTGGTGAGTTGACCGGGCTCGGCGAAAACGGGCGCGGACACGCCGCCCGGGTGGTGGCCCGAGAGCCCGCTTGCTGGTCTCATGAACGCCAGCATCGCTGCCGAACACCCTCGAGGCGAAAGGACCGCCATGCCCGCCGCGTCCCGTACGGTGACCATCGCCCGCCCCGTCGACGAAGTGTTCGCCTTCTTCGCCGACTCGACCAACAGCGCCCGCTGGCGCACCGGCGTCAAGACGATCACCGCCGAAGGCGCGCCCGCCGTGGGCACTATCTACCGTCAGACGGTCTCCGGTCCCGGCGGCCGGGGCATCCCCGCCGACGTCCAGATCACCGAGTACATCCCGAACGAGAAGGTCGTCCTCAACGGCATCGCGGGACCGCTGCGTCCCACGGTCACCTATGCCTTCGCGCCGGTGGCGGAGGGCACCGCGGTGACCTTCTCGCTCGCCGCGGAACTGTCGGGCCTCAAGAAGCTGCTCATGAACGGCCCGGTCCAGAAGACCATGGCCGCAGAGGTTTCCGGCCTGGATCGCGCGAAGGCTCTGCTCGAGTCCGGCACGGCCTGACCGCGTCGGGACCGTCCGGTCACGCCCGGCGCGCGGTCCGGAACTGGGCCCGTTGCGCCGCGGTGATCGCCACCCACCCGCGCCCGAATTTCGAGCGCGGCATCCTGGCCGCCTTCACCGCCGGGATCGCCGATCGCCCGGACACCACCTTCGGGAATGTGAAAGCTGATGTCCTGGAACACTTCTCGCCAGGATTCCGGTGCGGCGACTTCGTCGAGGTCATGCTCGGTTCGCCCTGGACGGCCTGACTTCGCCCCGGTGGTGACCCGCCGCCGAATAGCCACGGATCAGTGGTAGGTACACGGTGTCGACGATGTCCACCAGCACGTCGTCGGGCACCGCCGGCACGCCGCGCGTCACGAACTCGTTGCGCAGCAGGTCGATCGGCGTCGTGGCGACCCGGGCCACGCACGCCGCGGGCGGGGCTTCGCCGCGCTCGACCGCCCGCTCGAGGATGGTGAGCCACGGCCGGGTCGCCGCGTCCCCGGACTGTTCCCGCAATTGAGCGAGCAGTTCGGGCTCGTTCGCGAGCTGGGAGAGCAGGCTGCGCAGGATCTCGCCGAGCGGCGAGGACAGATGGGAGTTGGCGCGGCGCAACAGCTCCAGCACGTCCGCGCGCAGGTCGCCCGTGTCCGGCAGTTCGAGCGCGGCCGAGGTCAGTTGCCGATACGCCGCGACGCCGAGTGCGGCGCGGTTGGGCCAGCGCCGGTAGATGGCGTTCTTGTTGGTGCCCGCCCGGGCGGCGACGGCATCCATGGTCATCCCGGGGTACCCGGATTCGAGCAGTTCGTCCACGGCCGCGCGCAGGATCGCCTGTTCCAGTGCCGGGCCGCGGCGGCGGGTCGCGCGCTCTGTCGATTCGCTCATAACGGTACTGAGCGTACCTTGCGAGACCGGCTCGGGCAGGCTATGGTCGCAACTAGGGTACGAGTCGTACCGTAATTGGAGGAGGTAGCCGATGAGAGCGATCGGCGTTTGCTACGACACCGGCTTCGTGAACCTGGGCAGCAGCACCCACGAGCCGTTCGATATCGCACGGGTCCGCGAGGACATGCGAGTCATCCGCGCGGACCTGCACTGTGACGCGGTCCGCATCACGGGCGGGTACCCCGAACGCCTGAATCTGGCGGCCTCCGAGGCCGCGGCCGCCGGATTGGAAGTCTGGGTGTGCCCGTTCCTGAACGACGTCACCGAGGACGAAGTCCTCGCCGTCGTCGCCGACTGCGCCGAACACGCTGAACGCCTGCGTGCGAGCGGCGCGGAGATCGTGCTGGCGGTCGGGTCCGAGCTCGCCATGTTCGTGCTCGGATATCTGCCCGGCGAAACCCTGGCCGAGCGGGCCGCCGCCCTCCACACCCCGGCGGGTCAGGCCGCCCTCGCCGGAATCCCCGCTCGCGTCAACGATCTCCTGGCTCGCGCCGCCGCGATCGCCCGGGACCGCTTCCGCGGCAGGCTGACCTATTGCAGCCTGCCGTTCGAGCAGGTCGACTGGGCTCTCTTCGACATCCTCGCCACCGATGCCGGATACCGCGGCGCGGATCTGGCCCCCGGCTACCGGGACACCATGCGCGCCTATGTCGCTCAGGGGGAGCAGCTCGGAAAGCCGGTGGCCATCACCGAATTCGGCTGCCCGTCCTTCCGCGGCGCGCCCGATGCGGGCCCGCACGGCTTCGACATAATCGAGTGGGATCCGGACACCGCGAGGCCGCTACGCCTCGACGGCCCCTACGAGCGTGACGAGCTCGCCCAGGCCGACCACCTCACCGACCTGCTCGGCATCCTCGACACCGCGGGCGTGGACGCCGCCTTCTACTACTGCTTCGCCCGCTACGATCTGCCACACCGCGACGACCCCGCGCTCGACCTGGACTTGGCGAGCCCGGGACTGGTGAAAGTTCTTCAGCCCGAGGGCGGTTCGCTGACCTGGGCGCCCAAGGTGGCGTTCGGGGCCCTGGCCGAGCAGGCGGAATCGCGCTGAGTTCCGTGCCGCGGCTCGGCCGATCGCGATCGTCTGGCGGGCTCAGCCGACCCGGATCGCCGGCCGGTCAGGATGGTCCCAGGCGACCTGGATATCGGGTTCTTCGGCGTGCTCGCGCTGGAACTCGAGCAGCCCGTCCACGGTGAACAGGGTCGCGGCGTCCGTCCGGCGGCGTAGTGCTCCCTGTGACATACGCAGGCCGACAGTCAGGTCGAAGTCCAGCCCGCGCCCGAGCAGCATGGGTCCGGCGACGAACAGCACCGTGGTGTCGTCGGCGGTGCGGATGCGGGCCCGGGCGGAGCGATCGGCGCGTTCGTCCCAGAGTGCGGGCAGGTAGCGCCCGATGTCCCGAAGCGGTTCGAGGACTTCGCGATTCAGCGCCGCGTAGTCGAACCACCCGGTGCGGTAGGTGAATTCGCTGTCGCGATCGTATTCCAGGCGCACGGAGGCGGGCCGGACGAAATCGTGCAGCGACACCACCGCGGCGGGACGGCCCCGGGTGCGCAGGAGTTCGGCGACCCCGTTCGCGACGGTGAGCGGGTCCGCGGCATCGGCGCCGTCCACCGCGATCACCGCATACCCCGGCAGCGCCGTGGCTCGCTCGGCGATGAGTAAGCGCAGGGCGTCGGGGCTGATTGCGGTGAAATCGGGCACGAGACCATCTTGGCCGAGGTCTCGTGCCCGGTCACCTCGGATCAGCGGTACTCGGCCAGGCGTGGCCGGACACCGAGCAGCACCAGGACCGCGACGACCACGGCCGCGCCGTACGGCAGCCAGGTGCTCCAGCCCGACAGCTCGTTCTCGCCCTGGGCGATCGCGGTATCGAAGGCGTGCTGGTTGATCTCGATGGTCGACACCAGGGCCTTGTCGTAGGCGGCGAAGTGGTCGTTGGAAGCGCCGGTGTCGAGGGCTATGGCCGCCCGCAGGTCCGAGCCCGCCAGTCCGCGCAGCGCGTGATCGTCGTGCTGGTAGGCCTGGTAGGTGAGCAGGCTCTGCTCGGCGGCCTGGCGCTCGCCGGCGAAGGTGATATTGCGCAGTTCCTCGCCGAGGAAGGAGTCGGCGCTGACGGCCTGCGCGAGATCGCCGCTGTGTGCGCCGATCGCCTGGTCGAGCGCGCCCGGATAGTCGTCGACGCCGCGCGCCTGGACCCCGGCCAGCCGCTGCGCTTTCCCGAAGTAGCTCTGCTGATACGCCGCCGCGTGTGCGGGGTCGAGCAGGTACCGGCTCTCGTCGGCATTGGCGTCGTAGCTCAGCGCCCGCGCCTGCCGCAGCGCCAGCAGCGAGTCGAAGGCGTCCCGCTTGGCGACGGTGAGCTGGTGTGCCGCAGCGGTATTCGCGAGGTAGCCGCCGGTCAGCACCCCCAGCATCAGTACGGTGGTCGCGGCCAGCGCCGGGTTGACCCGCCGGTGCAGCATCACCCGCAGCACGACCTGCAATCCCGCCAGCACGCCGAGCAGCAGCAGGCCGAGCACGGCGATGCGCACGCGGGCCGCGACCGTGGTGTGCTCGCTGTCCTGGTACGCCTGGCTCAGTACACCGCTGTTGGTGTCGGCCAGCTTCTGGGCGCGCGACAGCAGATCCGGCACCATCCCCGTTGCCGTTCGGTACGCCTCCAGGGTGCGCGCCGAGGGCTGCCCGGCCGCCCCGCGATCGAGATCGCTGAGCTGGAAGGTGTCCGCGGCCAGCGCCTCGTATTGCCCGAACTTGTCGAGCAGCTCCCGGATCTGCCGGGACGCATCGTCATTGGTGGCGATGGTCATGGCCTGCTGCAGGTCGGCATCGGCCTGCACCCGGCGTTGCTCGTAGACGCTCAGTGCGTTCGTGCGCACGCTTCCCAGCGTCGAATCGTTTCCGGCGAGCAGCACATTCGCCAGCTGCGCGTCCATGTCCGCGAGCGCGAAGTACAGATCCTCCGTGGCGGTCACCGTCGGTGCCGTGTGGTTGCCGATGACGTCGATCCCGTGCCGGGTCGTTCGTGCGTCGGCGGCCATCACCAGCGCGGTCACCGCGGTGAGCACGACCGCGGCGATGGCCGGCAGCCGGATCCAGCCCGGGGTGTCCGACCGCCCGGGCAGCAATCCACGCAGCCGCGCGAGCGCGCCCGTGGCCGGATCGGCCTCGGCGCGCGGAGTCTGGGGACGGGTGAGCATCGTCGTCATGACGGGTTGTCCTGCTTCAGGGTGAGAGTGGTCCACGCGCCCAGGTGAATACGGTCACCGGAACGCACCGGCACCGCCTGCCCGCGCGGAATGGGATCGGCGGCCGCGTTCACGCGGGTGCCGTTGGTGGAGCCGAGATCGATGATGGCCCAGCCGTTCCCGGGCTGGGCGACGAACAGTACGTGTAGATGCGAGACGCCCGGATCATGCGGGGGCCCGGTGAGATCGATCTCGGGATCGATACCCTTGGACGCGCTGAAGCGGCCCACCCGCACCTGCGCGCCCCGCAGCGCGAAGACGCGTTCGGGGCAGTAGGCGGGGAATTCGACGTCGTCGTCCTCGCTGCGCATGGTGTCGAAGTACTCGCGGTCAGCGAAAACTGTTACAGTCCACGCTGTTCCGGACGGTTGAGGAGTCAGCAGCGGCGCGATCACCGTCGGTGCCGGTGCGACGACGGTCGGTGCGGGCCCGGCCGCCACGAAGTCGTAGCTGCATCCCTCGCAGAACCGCCCCGTCTGCGGCTCCCCGCATACCGGGCACGGCATCGCCGCGGGTTCCGGTGCGGGCGCGGGTTTCTCGCCCGCCTCCATGAGCAGCCCGCACACATCGCAGTAGTCGGTGGAGACCGAATCGTGTCCGGCCGGACAGGTCAGCATGTCGCCTCGCTCATCGTTTGTGCACGCGTGAAGTCTTGGTCGACCGTGTATCCAGGGTCATCTCGTCGGCCTTCGTCACCGCGGACTTCAAACGCACCGTCCCGGTGCGTGCGTCGAGCACATCGACAACGCCTTCGAGCAGCTTGGCGGTGTCCTCGTTGCCGGAGGCGGCCGCGATCTGCACCGCGCGCCCGAGCTTCGTGGTGGCGGTGTCGAAGTCGCCGTCGCGGCGCGCGGCCAGGCCCGCCTGGATGACGTCGGCGAGCTCGGCCTGCCCGGTGTAGTGGGCCACCTCCGGGCTGATCTTGCTGGACTGCACGACATCATCGGTCCAGACGGCCTTGACCAGACCCTGCCCGAGCACCTCGGCCTGATCGCCGCTGCCGCGCACCAGGCTGACCCGCCCCGCGAGCATGACGTCGCCCAGGCCACCGGGCGCGACCTCGATGCAGATGTGGTAGTCGCGGCTCTCCGCCCCGCCCCACGATCCGGTCGGGTATTCGCCGGTCTGCGCGCCGTTCTCGGTGCGCCGCCCGGTCAGATCGAGCAGCTCCGGCGCGACCTGCTTGACGAATTTCACGGCGGCCCCGCGCGGCGTCCACAGCCGCAGCGCGACATCGGCGACGGACTTGCCCATCGCGGCCGTGGTCATGGCCTGGAAGTCGGCCGCCAGATCCTTGGGGTCGGCGACGATATCGCAGGTGCCGAGCAGCGCGCTCGAGACCTTGCGCAGCTCGGCGATCTCCCAGTCGGTGCCCACGCCCCGGCAGTCGCACACGTAAACCCCGGTACTGGCCGTGATTTCGGCGTCCAGCTGCTGAGGTGTCTCGTGCTCGTCGCGGCCGTCGGTGAGCAGGATTGCGTGCCGTAGCCCGTCCCGGTTCCCGAACAGCTGCCGCGCCAGCCGCAGCCAGGTGCCGATTGCGGTGCCGCCGCCCGCCCGCAATTGCTGCACGGCCGCAACGGCATTGGCCTTGTTTGCGGGGGTGGCCGTGATCAGCGACGGCGTCACCGGGTACACCATCCGCGCCACGTCGGTGCCCGCCACCACCGCGAAGTCCACGCCATCGCGCACCGCGGAAATCGCTGCGGCGGTGGCGTTCTTGGCGGCGGCCAGCTTGCCGTAGCTGTGATCCATGCTGCCCGAGCAGTCGACGATGATCACCTCGGCCGCCCTGTTGCCGGCCGGCATCCCGCCGCCGCCCGTGGCGGTCACGGTGACCACCGCATTGACGCGGGTGGCTCCGGCGGGCAGGTATTCGTTCTGGAAGGTTTCGATCTGGAAACCCAAGGGCTGGTTCATGGTCGGAGATTCCTCGAGGTAGCGGGAAACGGAGCGACGGCGACGGTGATGTTGTCCCCGCCGCCCGCGGCCAGCGCCAGATCGGCCAGGTGATGCGCCGCAGCGCGCGGATCGGTCCGGGCCGCGGGCAGAGCGAGCTCGGCGAGCCGGTCGGCGTCGGGGTAGTAGTTCCACAGCCCGTCGCTGCACAGCAGCACCGCACCCGGCCCGTCCGGCACGAAGGTGCGCAGGTGGGGTTCGATGGCGTCGGCGTCGGCGCCCAGCCAGGCGGTGAGGGTGTGGGCATCGGGCATGGACATGGCGGTCGACTCGTCCACGCCGAGTTCGACGAGCCCGGCCGCGACCGAATCGTCGGTGCTCAACCGCCGCGGCGGGGTCGCGGCCGGGTCGGTGGTCAGCCAGTAGGCGCGGCTGTCGCCTATCGATCCGACGGTGACCGCGCTCGCGGTGATCACCGCGGAGACGATGGTGCACGACGGTGTGCGATCGCCGCTGTCGCCCAACGCCGCCACGGCATCCGCCGCCGCGCCGATGGCCAGGATGGTCGCCGCCTCCGATCCGGTGCCCGCGGTCAGCTCGTCCGCGAGCCGATCGGCCGCGGTGGCGGCGGCGCGCTGGGCGGCGTCGTCGGCGTGGTCGGAGCTGGACACTCCGTCGCACACCACCAGGATTCGGGTTCCCGTCCCGGGGAGCACTCGCAGCGCCATGGCGTCCTCGTTGTGCGCGTGGCGTTTTCCGCGATCGGTGACCGCGGCGACCGCATCCATGTTGAGCTCGTGCCGGTCCGACACCGCCGGTTGCATGCCGCACACCCGGCAGAAACCGTCCGCGTCGAGTGTTCCGGTCGGACATGAAGAACAGGGCACCGCGGGTGGTTCGGCGGGCACCAGCGCGGCGCCGCAGTCCTCACAGAAGCGGTCGCCGTCGGCGAACTGCGCGCCGCACATCGGGCACACGCCGGTTCCCTCTGTCGTGGCCGTCATCATCATGCCCCTCACACCCAGCTCACCGGCCGAACAGCATTGGCGCGGTTCACCAGATCGCGACGCGCCAGTCTGTTCGGGGCCAGCCGCGCCAGCTCTCGAAACTGGGATTCGAGCGCGGTGCGCAGGTCCCGATCGGCGAACCGGCAGCCCAGCACCAGCGCCCCCGGTTCGATCGGCTGTGCGGCCGCCAGCGTCCGCGCGGCATCGAGGACGGCAATGCTCTTCCACGCCTTGTGTTCCGGATTCAGCGCCAGCCCGGTGAGCCGGTTGCCCGCGGCCACCAGATAGCCGTGCCGGCTCGTCCCGCCCACGAGCTGCGCGCCGAGGGCGGCGAGCTGGGCGGCGGTGTGATGGCTGGAGCTGACGGGCACCGATTCCGCGGCCGCGATGGCCCCGTCGATATCCCGCTCCTGCAGTCGTGTGCGCGCCAAACCGAATGCGGCACTGGGGTATCCGTTGTCGGTGCGCCACACCTGCAGATAGAGCCGCGACGCCCCGTCGTGGTCGCCGGTGCATTCCCGGGCAACCGCGAGTGCGAGCTTGGCGGCGGCCTCACCGGGCAGCATGCCGTAGACGGTGTCGAAATGTTCTTGCGCGTCGGCGAAATCGCGGCGGGTCAGCGCGGCCACCCCGCGGTACCAGGTGATGCGCCAGTCGGCGTCCTCGGACTCCTCCAGCGCGGCCAGCTCGGTGAGCGCGGTATCGGTGTCACCGCTTTCGATTCGGGCGCGGGCCAGCGCCAGCGTCACCTCCGGCGAGGACACCGGCGCGGTCTCCAGCGCGGTCACCAGCTGCCGGGGATCGCCGATGGAGGTGGTGGCGAGGAACCCCGCCGCGGCATCGGTCGGGTCGACCACGGGAACCGGCAGCGCCGCCGCGATGGCCTGCGGGTCCGGGGTCGCGGGCCACTGCTCCGGGTCGGCCCCGAAAGTCGTGCGCTCGCCACTGAATACGGTCGACAGCGCCGGGCGCGGCTGCCCGTCGGTGGTGGCCACCACCTCACGCAGCACCCCGGTCACCTGCTCGGCCATCTCCGAAGCGGACCCGAATCGCTCATTCGGATCGGCGGCGGTCGCGCGTTCCAGCAGCCGCCGGAACGACGGGAACTGCGCCAGCAGTGGCACCTCCGCGGCAGGCGGCAGGGCGTACTTGTAGGCACCGCGGTAGTCGAAGTTGAAGGTCAGTACCGCCAGTGTGCGCGCCACCGTGAACAGGTCCGATTCCACCGAGGCGCCTTCGGTTTCCAGCTCCGGCGCGCAGTAGCCGTCGGTCTTGAACCCGGCGCTCTCCTCGTCGTCCATATGGCGGACCGCTCCCAGGTCGATGAGCTTGAGCTGCTCCTCGGTCTGGATCATATTGTCGGGCTTGAAATCGCAGTACAGCAGGCTCATGCCGTGCAGATAGCCGAGGGCGGGCAGGATCTCCAGAATGTAGGCCAGCCCCTGGGCCAGCGGCAGCGGCTGCATCCGGCCGGACGAATCGCGCTGGGAGCGCAGCTCTTTCAGTGACGCGCCGCCCACGTACTCCATGACGATGTAGCCGACCGGCTCATGCGTGCGCGGGTCGGGGTGCTTCACGAAGTTGAAGATCTTGACGATATTGGGATGTTCCACCGACGCCAGGAACTGCCGCTCGGCCACCGCAGCGGCCATGGCGTCGGCATCGCCGGTGTCCAGCAGACCCTTCAGCACCACCCAGCGGTCGCTGACATTGCGGTCGCGGGCCAGGTATATCCAGCCCAGGCCGCCGTGGGCCAGGCAGCCCAGCACCTCGTACTGCCCGGCCACCAGATCATCGGCGATCAGCTTGGGGGTGAAGGAGTAGGCGGTGCCGCAATTGCGGCAGAAGCCCTCGGTGCGGCCGGGTACGCCGTCGCGGCCGCGGCCCACCCGCTGCTCGCAGCTGCTGCAGAAGCGTTCGTTCTCCGGCACCTGCGGGTCGGCCATGACCGCCGTGGACGGATCCCGGTACGGCACTTGGGGAATCGACACCAGGCCCGCGCCGAGGCGGCCGCGGCTGGAGCGTGCGGTCCGGGTGGACCGGGAGGACGAGCGGCTGGTGCCGCGCCGGCTCTGGCGGCCGGAGCGAGTCGAGCCTGTCCAGGTAGGAGCGTACGTCGCGGATACGGACTGTCCGTTGGGTCCCGATGCGGCGGTAAACGCCGCGGTGCCCGGTAGCACCTGCGCCTCGGCCACGGGCGCGAGCCCGCACTCGTCGCAGAAACCGTCCAGAATGGTGCCGCCGCAACCCGGCCGCAGGCAGTTGGTCATCGTCATACCGTCTTCTCGGTGATCGCCTGCTGATACTCGGCCACCGCGCGGGTGGCGGCGGCGAGATCGCAGGGGGCGGAATGCAAGAGCTCGTAAGCGTGGCGGTAGCGGGCGTCCACGACCGGATCCTCGCTCAGCCGCAGCCGCGCGACCTTGGCGCGATAGGCGTCGACCCGGCCGCGCAGTTCGTCGCGGCGGTCCAGCAATGCCACGGCATTGTCGCGCGCGGTGTCGGCGCCGGCGTGGGCGCTGTCGATGTCCCGTGAAAGCGCCGCCACCTCGTCATCGACACGGGTCCAGTGGCGGTCGCCGTCACCGGCACGTAGTCGCGCGAGCCGATCCCGCAGCGGGGCAAGGGGTTCGATGGCGACGGGTGTGAAACCGAGGATCTTGACCGCGGTGGTCGCCGCGGCCGCGGCCGCCGCTTGCTCGGCCACCTCGGCCGCGTCGACGGCCGCGGCCAACCGCTCCAGCCGTTCGTCGACGCTGTCGCGGCGGGCCCCCAGCTGCTCGAGCTGGGCCCGCACCTCGTCGAGTTCGTCCGCGAGCGCCGCCTCACCGTCAGCGTTGGGGCTTCGCTCGGCCAGGCTCAGCGGGTCCGACATGGCCAGTGCGCGTTCGGTGTTCAGCCGCGCCTCGACGCCGTCGAGACGCGCCGGCAGTGGATGGCCGATGACGGCCAGGTCCAACTCCGCGGCCAGCCGCCGCAGCTCCAGCAACCGTGCCCCGGCCCGATCCACGCCCGGCAGGAATGCCGAGGACACCGCGTCGGCGGTGGCCGCGATCCGGGCCACTTCGCGATAGGCTGCGGTCATCTCGGCCACCAGCTGCACCAGCGTCATCGAGCGGCGCACAGCGGCGGGGCCCAGCAGATCCCGTTCACCCATCGGAATCGGCTGCGGCGCAAGTACAACCGACGGACCGCACAGCAGATCGGTCAACGCGGTCAGCTCCGCGTGCCCCGGGCGTGTCCGCCGCGCCCGCACCTCGTGCGCCTGTGCCACCACGCCCTCGAACAGGCGGAACTGCGCCCACAACCAATCCAGCCGAGCCCGCGCCGCAGTCCACCGGGCGGCGCTCACACCCACCAGCGGTACGCCGTCGAGAAACCGCACACCCGGATGATCCTCCAGCTCCGCGAGATTCGCGGAGATCTCGCGGTGATCGGCGTCGAGCCGGGCCAAGGTCTGATCGACCTCGGCGATTGCCAACACTGGCACCCCCCTGTAGAAGCAATGTCTATCGACGGGCGCAAGCCCGTCAGCACATGCTGCCACCGCTGGGCGTAAGCAAACCGTAAGGATTTTCCGGGTTCCGGAGCGCGGTCGCGGCACCTCCGGGCGAGGATGGACCTTCGGCCTACTTCCGGGCGCCGGTGGGGGCGGTGATCTCGGCGATCGCCTCCGCATACCAGCGGAACAGCCGAATCGGCGGCAGGGGAGCGGCATTCAGCTCCGCCCAGCACTCCGCGACCGCGGCACGCGCGGTCACCCCGATCCACGGCCGGGGGAGCAGCTCCGGCGGCAGCAGCGGATCGGACACGACCGCACGATCGAACTCGCTCGCCAAAGTGATTGCGAGCGAAAGCTGTCGGGTCGGATCCGCGGTGCGCAGCGCCGGCAGGGTGCGCTCGGCGGCGGCGAGCAGCCGCTCGTACCCGGCGGCCAGCCTGTCCAGCGGCCACAATCGCGCCGTGAGCTCCGGACCCCCGGTGATCCCCCCGACCGACAGCTCACCGGTCGACAGCGTGGTGAGCTGCCCATCGATGTCGAGTTTCCGTGCCAGGGAACGGATTCGGTCCTCCCAGGCGTGCGGCGACACGTACAGCCCGCCCTGGATCGGCGCGCCCCCGTGGTACACGATGGCCTCACGCATGGCGTCACGCGCCTGCCGATTGGTCTCCGGCACCGCGAAGGCCACCAGATGCCAGACGCCGTCCCACGGCACCTCCCCGCGATCCTGGGCATAGGCGAAGCGCAAGTCCTCCAGATCGGGTTCGATGGTCCCGAGGGTGTCCTCGGTGGCGCGCAGCACCGCCTTGCGCCCGCGTCCCTCGTGCGTGAATCGCCCGTCGGCCACCAGCCTTTTGATGCACAGCCGCACCTGCTGATCGCTCATGCCGAGCACGGCCGCGACATCGTAGAGCTCGCCGGCGTCGATCGTGGCGTCCTCCCGGATCATGCTCTCCACGAGCGTCCGGGTCGGAATCTCGGTGGCCGGAATCAGATCGTCCACGGCGTGCTCCTCACTCCACGATGCACGGTGCTACCCGACCGGTTCCCGCTCGATGACGACCGGTGAGCCGCCGCCGAATTCGCGGCCCAGATCCGCGAAGAACCGCGGCGCGTCGATGACCGCCTCCGGCGGATGCACCCCCGGCCGGCGGGCGCAGCCGTCGATGACCTGGGACATGCCCAGCGCCAAGGAAATCCCGGTCGCCCGCGCCATATCGCCGAACAGCTTATCGATGCCACCCGCCACCGACGGGTCCAGGTGCGCCAGCACCCGATATTCGCGCCCCGCCCGCCGACCCGACAGGGCGGCGAAGAACGGCGGCAGATTCCCCGGCCCGCGGGTCCGCAGGGCCGTAGGCACCGAGCGGGCGATCCGCGCCAGCGTCGGCCGCGCCAGCTCGCGCGCGGCCGCCTCGTTGGTGAGCCGGCCTGCGTCGATATCGCGGCGCAGCATCTCCAGATAGGCCAGCGTCGACGGCGTCACCACCATCAGATTGGCCGCGTCGCCGACGGGTTTCAGGCTGCGTTGCAAGGTGATCGGCTCGGGGTGGCCGATGGTGTAGGCGGTGCCGTGCCGCCCGCCCGGCAGGGTGAGCTCGACCGGGCGCAGGGGGCGCTGCGCGACCACCCGGCCCGCCGTCACCGCCGAGATGCTGCCGCTGCTCTGCTGCATCCAGTGGACGGCCGCCGCTGTCGGCTGCCCGTCGGCGAGCAGCGACTCCTCGCCGCCGCCCGCGCCCGGAACATCCACCGGCCACGCGGTATACGCGTCGAGCACAGTGTCGAGCTCGGCCGCCGCCAGCGCCGCGAGCAGATTGCTGATCCCGGGACTGGCACCCATTCCCACGATCGCACACACCCCGGCCGCCCGCGCCCGGTCATCGAGCCCGAGCATGTCGACCGTCGGCTCCCAGTCGTCGCAGATATCGAGATAGTGCGTGCCGGTGTCGATGGCGGCGCCCAGCACGGTGCGGCCGAATAGGTAGTAGGGGCCGACGGTATTGAGCACCAGATCGACCTGCACGAGCGCGTCGCGTAGCGCGGGGGCGTCGGTGACATCGAGCGGGCGCGCGGACACCGGTACCCGGGAGTCGGCGAAGCGCCGGGCCACCGCCGCGGCGGCCCGCCCGTCACGATCGGCGATCACGATCCGCTCGACGCCCAGCAGCCGGGCGGCGGTGTCGACGGCGGCGGCGCCCATCGCGCCCGCCGCGCCCAGGGCGAGGACCTTCATGGCGTACTCCTGTGCAGTATCAGTGGTTCGGTGGACGGGCGGCGTACTCGCGCAACGCGTCGAGATAGCCCGGGGCATAGAGGGATCGGGGCGCGAACAGCGCGACCAGGAAGGAAAGCAGACCGTCGGGCTTGTCGAGGTCGAACTTCACGATGTTGTGCGAGGCGTCCGGGAAGGAACGGACGGTGAGCAGGCTCGCTGGCATCGATTCCCGGTACACGCGCGTCGTTTCGGCGACATCGACATGGAGATCGTGCTCGCCGAGTGGCAGCAGCGTCGGAACACGAAGTTGCGCAAGTATTTCGGTGACATCGGATTGGAAGTTCTTGCCCACGAACCGCCAGCGGTCCGCCGCCATGGGCGGGGAATCGGCGGTGGCCGCGAGGTAACGGTCATAGCTCGCGCCCTCCCGCAGCAGTGACAGATCGTTCTCGCGCCGTCGACTCCCGGCTTGTCCCATGCCAGCGACGCGTACCCGGCCTGCGCGAAGGTCTCCCAGATCGGCCGGTAGAACTCGTCGCGGTCCGCGGTGGCCGCGCCGTCGCCGTGCACGAAAACCACCAGTCCGAACGGTCCGTCCCCGTGTTTCGGCAACGCCAGCGTGCCCTGCAGCGGCTGAGCGCCACCGGTGATGGCGACCCGTTCCGCGCGAATGCCGAAGTCGTGCTGGACGATCACCCATCCGCTCGCCGACAGCGCCAGTGCGGCAACACAACTCACGGCGATGAGGATCCCGCGCTTCCAGCTCACAAAACTATCGTATCAAAAACGATCGTGAATGAATTGATAGATTCATGCGGTTGTTAGCCTGAGCACGACAATCGCGAAGGGACGGGTGCATGGCGACGATCGAAGAGGCGCTCGAAATAGAGCAACTCGAACGCGACATCTTCCGTGGCGCGTCCACCAAGACGCAGCTGCCACGCACATTCGGCGGGCAGGTGGCGGGGCAGGCGCTGGTGGCGGCGGTACGCACGGTGGATCCGCACTATCAGGTGCATTCACTGCACGGATATTTCCTGCGGCCGGGCAATCCGGAGCGACCCACCGTCTACCTGGTGGACCGCATCCGCGAAGGCCGCTCCTTCTGCACGCGCCGAGTCACCGGCGTGCAGAACGGCGAGGCCATCTTCACCATGTCGGCCTCCTTCCACGTCGGCGACGAAGGACCCGAGCATCAGGACCGGATGCCGTCGGTGCCGCCGCCGGCCGAGCTGCCCGACGCCAAGGAGTCCATGAGCCCGGAACGGCTGTGGGCCATGCGCGAATGGGAGCACTGGGACATTCGCAACATCCCGCAGGAGGAAGTGGACCGCCGCGACGGCCTCGCCGCCCAGCAGCAGGTGTGGTTCCGCTACCGGCACGCGCTGCCCGACGACCCGCTGTTCCACGTCTGCACCCTGGCGTACATGAGCGATATGACCCTGCTCGGCTCGTCCAAGGTCATCCACCCCGACAAGCCCACCCAGAACGCCTCGCTCGACCATGCCATGTGGTTCCTGCGCCCGTTCCGCGCGGACGACTGGCTGCTCTACGACCAGCAGTCGCCCTCGGCGGGCGCGGGCCGCGCGCTGACCGGCGGGCGGATCTGGAACCAGGCCGGGGAACTGGTCGCGGTGGTCATACAGGAGGGGCTGACCCGCACCCTCCGTGACGAGCAGGCCGAGTCGTACCCGGCCGGCACCGCCTGAGCCGCACCCGAAACCATCCGAGCCGCATACGAATCGAGCGCGCCGCCGGTGAATTCCGGCGGCGCGCTCGGGTTTTCGGTGATCAGGCGGTCTGCACCCGCAGGTGACACACCACCGTGTCGTTCATCTTGCGCAGCACCCGCTCCAGCTCGTCACTGCGATGGCTGGGCAGCACGTGGTTCCACCCGGCGGGCGGCTCGATCTCGGCGATCACCACCACCTTGCGGCGGCCGGTGAAATGGTCGGCGACATAACGCGCCACCGGCCCGCCGACCGTCGAATCGCCGTCCTCGAGCAGGACCAGGCGCACATCCGGATGCCAGGCCTCCCACTCCTTGGTGAACACGGTGATGTTCTCGCCCGGCAGGCACACATGCACCGCCGTCACGTCCCGGCCCAGCGACATGGCCGCCGAGAGCGCCTCCCGGCTCAGCTCCGACACCTCCGACACCGGCACCACGATCGCGGTCTCGGTGGCCTTCGGCTCGGCGGGCACACAGCCCGCGCCGCGGCAGCCGTCGATGCGGGTGTAGATCGTGCGGATCCGCTCCATGGCCACCACCAGCAGCGGCAGCACCACCACGATCAGCCACGCGCCCTCGGTGAATTTCATTGCGGTGGTGACGATCAGCGCCACGAAGGTCAGCACCGCGCCGAAGCCGTTCAGCGCCGCCCGCCACTGCCAGCCCTCGGTACGGACCGCCAGCCAGTGCCGGACCATGCCGACCTGGGCGATGGTGAAGCCCACGAACACGCCGATCGCGAACAGCGGCACCAGCGCGTTCATATCGCCGCGGGACGCGGCCAGCAGTACCGCCGAGAACACGCCCAGCGCCAGCACGCCGAAGCGGTACACCTGCCGTTGCGAGCTCACCGCGAACCGGTGCGGCAGCGAATTGTCGTCGGCGAGAATCTTGGTCAGCGTCGGCAGGCCGCCGTAGGAGGTGTTGGCCGCCAGCGCCAGCAGGATCACGGTCGCGAACTGCACGATGTAGTAGGCGATGCCGTGCCCCAGCGCGGCCTCGGTCAGCTGCGACAGAATCGTGGTGCCGTCGATCGGATGAATGGAGAACTTGCCGATCAGCGTGGCCAGCCCGATCAGCATGAGGCCGAGCAGCGCACCCAGCGCCACCTCGGCCCGCTGCGCGCGCTTGACCTTCGGCTGAGCGAAGCTGGGCACCGCGTTGGCGATCGCCTCGACGCCGGTCAGGGCGGCGCAACCGCTGGAGAACGCTTTGAGCAGCAACAGGATTCCGATGGTACGTGCGTTCTCCGCGACCGCCGCGCCGGTGGAGACCGTGGCCGGTTCCGACCGCAGCAGCCCCACGATGATCACCGCGAAGATGCCGAGCACGAACACCGCGGTCGGGGCCATGAAGGCGCGCGCGCTCTCGCGGATGCCATAGAGATTCAGCACGGTGATCCCGGCCAGCACGGCCAGACAGATCCACATCGTGTAGGGGAACAGCTGGGGGAACGCGGAGGTCAGTGCCGCCACGCCGGCGGCGATCGACACCGCCACATTCAGCACGTAGTCCACGATCAGCGAGGCCGCGGCCACCAGACTTGTCCGCCGGCCCAGCCGGGCCTTGGCCACCGCGTACGCGCCGCCGCCGTTCGGGAAGGCGGCGATGACCTGCCGATAGGACGCGATGAGCACGGCCAGCAGCACCACGATCGCCAGGGTCACCGGCAGTGTGAAGCCGAGCCCGGCCGTCCCGGCGGCCGCCAGGACCAGCACGATCGCCTCCGGCCCGTAGGCCACCGAGGCCATGGCGTCGAGCGAGAGTCCGGCCAGCCCGGTCGCGACGGTCAGCCCGTGCCGCGGCGGAGGCGGAGCGTCGACCCCTCCGCGCGGCCCGGGTGAGGTTTGCGGTAGCAAATCAGTCACATGCCGCAGTGTTCACCCGGAAGCGCTGATGGACACCCCTCCTTACGGTTCCCTGACACCCTGGGTGAGCAGGGCCACACACCCCCGCAAACGTATGCTCGACGGCGTGAAACCGAGGATTGGTGTGCTGGCGCTGCAGGGCGATGTGCGTGAACACCTGCATGCTCTCGAGGCGTGCGGGGCGGATGTGGTGCCCGTGCGCCGCGAATCCGAACTGGCCGCCGTCGACGGTCTGGTGCTGCCCGGTGGCGAATCCACCACCATCAGCAAGCTGTTGGAGGTCTTCGACCTGCTGGAACCGGTCAGGCAGCGACTCCGTGACGGCCTGCCCGCCTACGGCTCCTGTGCCGGCATGATCCTGCTCGCCTCCGAGGTCCTCGACACCCGTCCGGATATGCAGCCCCTGCACGGTATCGATATGACGGTGCGCCGCAATGCCTTCGGCCGCCAGGTCGACTCCTTCGAGGCCGACCTGGACTTCGCGGGCCTCGACGACGGCCCGGTCCGCGCGGTGTTCATCCGCGCCCCCTGGGTCGAGCGGGCCGGGGACGGCGTCGAGGTGCTGGCCCGGGTGCCCGCGGGCCCGGCGGCCGGGCGCATCGTCGCGGTCCGGCAGGGCAATGTCATGGCAACCTCCTTCCATCCCGAAGTGACGGGCGATCTGCGGGTGCACAAACTGTTCGTCGACACCGTGGTGCGTCCGCGCGCCGGAGTCTGAGCGAGCACTCGAGTAGACTGGTGCAGTTGTCCGTCCGACTGGGCGGGTACGTTGCCACTTGAACGACAGCGCCCCCTGAAACGAGGAAGTAGGGAATGAGCGGCCACTCAAAATGGGCCACCACCAAGCACAAGAAGGCCGGGATCGACGCGAAGCGCGGCAAGCTCTTCGCGAAGTTGATCAAGAACATCGAGGTGGCGGCCCGCACCGGTGGTAGTGACCCGGACGGCAACCCGACTCTGTACGACGCCATCCAGAAGGCGAAGAAGTCGTCGGTCCCCAACGACAACATCGAGCGCGCCCGCAAGCGCGGCGGTGGTGAAGAGGCCGGTGGCGCGGACTGGCAGACCATCATGTACGAGGGCTACGGCCCCAGCGGTGTCGCCGTGCTGATCGAGTGCCTCACCGACAACCGCAACCGCGCCGCCGGTGAGGTGCGTGTGGCCATGACCCGCAATGGCGGCAATATGGCCGACCCGGGTTCGGTGTCGTACCTGTTCCACCGCAAGGGCCTCATCACCCTGGAGAAGAACGGTCTCTCCGAGGACGACGTGCTCATGGCGGTGCTCGACGCGGGCGCTGAAGAGGTCAACGACCTGGGCGAAGCCTTCGAGATCATCTCCGAGCCGGGTGACCTGATCGCCGTGCGCACCGCCCTGCAGCAGGCCGGAATCGACTACGACTCCGCCGAATCGAGCTTCCAGCCGTCGATGTCGGTGGCCGTCGACGCCGAGGCCGCGCGCAAGGTGTTCAAGCTGATCGACGCGCTCGAGGACTGCGACGACGTGCAGAACGTCTTCACCAACATCGACGTCTCCGACGAGGTGCTGGCCGAGCTCGACGCCTGATCGAGCTCCGAACGACGCGGGCCGCTTCCCGAACCGGGAGGCGGCCCGCGTCGTATGTCCCGGGCTCCACGGGTGCCGGGTGCGAGAATCGCGGCGTGCCCGAATTGCGCGCCATCCGAGGCGATATCACCGAGCAGCAGGTCGATGTCATTGTGAACGCCGCGAATTCCTCCCTGCTCGGCGGTGGGGGAGTGGACGGGGCGATCCACCGCAGGGGCGGACCGGAGATCCTCGCCGCCTGCCGCGCACTGCGGGCCTCCCAATACGGCCGCGGCCTGAAGACCGGGCGGGCGGTCGCCACCACCGCCGGAAACCTCCCCGCCCGCTGGGTGATTCACACCGTCGGCCCCGTATGGTCGGCGACCGAGGACCGCTCCGCGCTGCTGGCCTCCTGCTACCGCGAATCCCTGTGCGTGGCAGACGAACTCGGGGCGGAGACGGTGGCGTTCCCGGCCATCTCCACCGGCGTGTACGGCTGGCCCATGGACGACGGCGCCCGCATCGCCGTCGAGACCGTGCGCGGCGTCGAAACCGGGGTACGGGAGGTGCGGTTCGTGCTTTTCGGCGACGAGGCGTTCCGAATCTTCGCCGCGGCGCTCGCCGCGAATCAGGGTGCCTGAGCGGGCGAATTCGGGGTTTACCCCGATGCGCGCCAAATCTCCTGTGCGACAAGCTGAATCCCGGGTCGGGTCACAGTCGATAGGAGTTGATTCACACATGGCTCAACGGTTGCTGGTCGGTCTGGGCGCTGCGGCCCTGATCACCGCCGCGGCTGGTGCCCTGGCCCCGGCGGCATTCGCGACGGATCTGGCCGAAGGAGTTTCGTGCAGTGATCGCAGCTGCCGCAACGACACCGACGACATCTATCGAATCCAGGTGCGGGTGCACTGCTCGGGATTCGGTGACGGGTACGAGACGTCGGTCTGGGTGAACAGCCACACCACCGAACAGCTGCAGGTCGGGTGCACCGGCCACTGGGTGTCCGGCGGATTCCGCCCCGGCACGCCCACGATGAACTCCGACGGCACCTGGAACTCGCCTCCGATGGAGCAGGAGCCCGACAGGTTCGAGCCCAGTTACCTGACGGGTATCGACTACCTGAGTGCCGTGGTCGACAACAGCGGCCGCCGTCGCCCCGGCGCCCCCGCGCCCAGCGGCTCCTGATTCCGGCCGGATCACCCGAGCCCGCAGCGCGACCGGCCGTGTCGATGGACAATGTCGCCGCGAGGGTCCGTTAGACTCTCGAACAGTTGTTCGTTCATGGTGAGAGGGGTTTCGGTGCGGGTGATGGGCGTCGACCCCGGGCTCACCCGGTGCGGCCTCAGCATGGTCGTCGGCAGCATGGGCCGGCAGGTCTCCATGCTCGCCGTCGACGTGGTGCGCACTCCGGCGGAAATGGAGCTGGCGCAACGGCTTCTGCTCGTCGCCGACGCCGCCGAGGCCTGGATGGACACCCATGAACCCGAAGCCGTGGCCATCGAACGCGTCTTCTCCCAGCACAATGTGCGCACCGCCATGGCCACCGCGCAGGCGGGCGGCGTCATCGCGCTCGCGGCCGCCCGGCGGCAGATCCCGGTGCACTTCCACACGCCGTCTCAGGTGAAGGCGGCCGTCACCGGCAACGGTTCGGCGGACAAGGCGCAAGTGACCGCCATGGTGACCCGTATCCTCGGGCTGGCCGTCGCGCCCAAGCCCGCCGACGCCGCCGACGCGCTCGCCCTGGCCATCTGCCACTGCTGGCGCGCACCCATGCTGGAACGCATGGCCAAGGCGGAGGCGATGGCCGGGCGGCAACGGCGCATGTACGAGGAAAGGCTTGCCCAGCAACGGAAGGCGGTAACGCGGTGATCGCGTCGGTACGCGGCGAGGTACTCGAGATCGGGCTCGACCATGTGGTCATCGAGGCGGCGGGGGTCGGCTACCGGCTCAATGCCACCCCGGCCACCCTGGCCGGGCTCACCCGCGGCGAGGACGCCCGGCTCTACACGACCATGATCGTGCGCGAGGACTCCATGACGCTGTTCGGCTTCGCCGACACCGAGGCGCGGGAGCTGTTCGTGCTGTTGCAGACCGTGTCCGGGGTGGGACCGAAGCTGGCCATGGCCGTGCTGGCGGTGCTCGAACCGGAGGCGCTGCGCAAGGCGCTCGCGGAATCGAATGTGGCGGCGCTGACCCGGGTTCCGGGTGTCGGCAAGCGCGGCGCCGAACGGATGGTGGTCGAGCTGCGGGACAAGGTGAATCTGGTTCCGGTGCAGTCCGGCCCGCCCGGATCGGGGCCTGCGCCCGTGGCCACCCCGGTGCGTGAGCAGGTGGTGGACGCTCTCATCGGGCTCGGCTTCCCGGCCCGGCAGGCGGAGGGGGCGGTGGACGCCGTGCTGGCCGATCAGCCGGGCATCGGCACCTCGCAGGCGCTGCGCACGGCGCTCGGGCTGCTGGGCAAGAATCGGTAGGCCGTCATGACCGACGAGTTCGACGATATCGACGACACCGAATCCGCCGTCAGCGCAAGCTATCTGCAATCCGACGGCGAGATCGAGGCCAGCCTGCGCCCGAAGTCCCTCGACGACTTCATCGGGCAGCCGCGCGTGCGCGAACAGCTGGCGCTGGTGCTGCGCGGGGCGAAACTGCGCGGCGGCACCCCCGATCACGTGCTGCTGTCCGGGCCGCCGGGGCTGGGCAAGACAAGTATGGCCATGATCATCGCCGGCGAATTGGGCACCGCGCTGCGGCTCACCTCCGGCCCGGCGCTGGAACGCGCGGGCGACCTGGCCGCCATGCTCAGCAATCTGGTCGAGGGCGACGTGCTGTTCATCGACGAGATCCACCGCATGGCCCGGCCTGCCGAGGAAATGCTGTACCTGGCCATGGAGGACTTCCGCGTCGACGTGGTGGTCGGCAAAGGCCCCGGCGCGACCTCGATTCCCCTTGATATCGCGCCGTTCACACTGGTGGGCGCGACCACCCGCTCCGGCGCGCTGACCGGCCCACTGCGCGACCGCTTCGGCTTCACCGGCCACATGGACTTCTACGAACCCGAAGAGCTGCAGAGGATTCTGGAGCGGTCGGCGCGAATCCTGGGGGTGCGCTTGGAGTCCGACGCGGCGGCCGAGATCGCGGGCCGCTCCCGTGGCACGCCCCGAATTGCGAACCGGCTGCTCCGGCGTGTCCGTGATTATGCCGAGGTCAGGGCCGACGGACTTGTCACGCGTGAAATCGCCTGTGCCGCACTGGCGGTGTACGACGTGGACGCACTGGGGCTGGACCGCCTCGACCGAGCGGTGCTGAGCGCGCTGATCCGCAGCTTCAACGGCGGCCCGGTCGGGGTCTCGACCCTCGCCGTCGCGGTCGGCGAGGAAGCGGCCACGGTCGAGGAGGTGTGTGAACCCTTCCTGGTGCGGGCCGGATTGGTGGCCCGCACGCCCCGCGGCCGCATCGCGACCGCGGCGGCGTGGGAGCACCTCGGCTTGGTCCCGCCGCCGGACCTGGTTTTCGGATCGATCGAAGTGCGGCGTCACGAGCCACAGATGGATCTGTTCGAGCCGTAAACCGTTCACGGGTGCGAACTTCCGCGAATAGAACCGCGCCGCTTGCCGTTCTCCGGCGGGCGGCGCGGTTCCATTGCTACTTCACTCGACGGTGAGGACGAGCTTTCCGACGGTACGGCCGGTCTCGCCGAGAGCATGGGCCTTGGCAGCGTCGGCGAGCGGGAAAGACCCCGCGATGGTGGGGCGCAGCGCGCCGGATTCGGCGAGCTCGCGCAGCGCCTCCATCCCGGTGTGATCGGCCTCGACGAGCAGGATCTCGGCCCGCACGCCGAGCTTCTCGGCATCGGCCTTGTAGTGGTCACCGCCATTGGCGCGCAGGGAAACCAGAAGGCCGCCGGGCCGTAGTGTGCGCAGAGACCGCTGGGCGTGGTCGGCATCGATGGGGTCGAGGACCATGTCGATGTCGCGGACCGTGTCCGCGAAATCGGTGGTGCGGTAGTCGATCACCTCGTCGACGCCGATGCCGCGCAGGAAATCGTGGTTGGCGGTGCTGGCGGTGCCGATCACGTACGCGCCGCGCGCCTTGGCGATCTGCACCGCGAAGTGCCCCACACCGCCGGCGGCGGCGTGGATCAGAACCCGCTGCCCGGCCTGCACATTCGCGGTGTCGACCAGCGCCTGGTAGGCGGTCAGGGCGGCCAGCGGGATGGCGGCGGACTGCGCGTGGTCGAGATTGGCGGGCTTGCGGGCGAAGGCCCGGGCCGGTCCGGTGACGTATTCGGCGGCCGCGCCGTGCCCGTGCGGGTAGGGGAGCATGCCGAACACCTCGTCGCCGGGCTTGAACAGGGTGACGCCGATCCCGGTCGCCACCACCTCGCCGGAGACATCCCAGCCCAGCACGAACGGGGGCGCGGGCAGGAACAGGCCCGCACGGCGGCGGTGGCCCCAGTCGGTCGGGTTCAGGGCCGTGGCGCGCACCCGTACCAGGATCTCGCTTGGACCGGGTTGCGGCACGGGCAGTTCCACCTCGTGCAGGACCTCGGGACCGCCGAGCACGTCCTGGCCGATGGCCTTCATGGTGGTGGGGATGATGATGTCCTTCTCGCTCATGCCTCCAGCTTGCCGCCGGGGGAGCGGGGAGAAAATGGCACGATTGCCAATATTCGATAGAATCGTGCCATGCAGTCGGAGAAGGCACCGCCGCACCGCGTCGTCGTCCTGGCGCTCGACGGGGTCTACCCGTTCGAACTCGGCATCCCGAACCGGGTGTTCGGCACCGCCGACGGACTGTACGAGGTGATCACCTGCTCGCTGGACGGGCGGCCGGTGCGCAGTAGTTCCGACTTCGACGTCGCGGTCGCGCACGATGCGAGCCTGCTGGAAACCGCCGACACCGTGGTGATTCCGCCGTGTGATGTCGTACCGATCCTGGAAAATGGCCTGCCGCAGGCAGTTTCGGACGCACTGGCCGCCATCCGCCCAGGCGTGCGGCTGGTCTCCATCTGCACCGGCGCGATCGTGGTCGCCGCCGCGGGCCTGCTCGATGATCGGCCCGCGACCACCCACTGGAACTTCGCCGACCGGTTCCGGCAGACCTTCCCGAGGGTTCACGTCGACCCGAACGTCCTCTACGTCGACGACGGCGACATCCTCACCTCCGCCGGCGCCACCGCCGGAGTCGACCTGTGCCTGCACCTGATTCGCGCCGACCACGGCAGCGAGGTCGCCAATATGGTCGCCCGCCGCTGCGTCGTCCCGCCCTGGCGCGAAGGCGGCCAGGCCCAGTTCATCGAACAGCCGGTGCCCCCGCCGAGCGCCGCGGGCACGGCCACCGCTCGTCAATGGGCGCTCGAGAATCTGGACCGGCCGCTGACCATGGCCGACCTCGCGGATCGAGCGCGCATGAGCGGCCGTACCTTCGCCCGTCGTTTCCGCGACGAGGTCGGGATGAGCCCGGGACGGTGGCTGATTCAGCAGCGGGTGTTCCGCGCCCGCGAATTACTGGAGACCACAGAGCTTTCCGTGGATCGGATCGCCGGGGAGGTCGGCTTCGCCACCGGAGCCTCTTTGCGGCAGCACCTGCACGAGGCCATCGGTGTTTCGCCATTGGCCTATCGGCGCACCTTCCGTGCCGAGGTGGCGGTGGGCGCCTGAGCGCTCATCGCGGTGCCGAGTTCGCGTACCTCCCGCAGGTGCCGTTCCATGGCCGCGGCCGCGGCCGCGCAGTCGTGGGCCGCCACGGCCTCGTAGATCCGGTGATGGCCCTCGAGCGATAGGCGGCGGGCGTGACGTGAGCGGTGAGAGAGTGCACGGGCGCTCCGGGTCCACTCGGTGGTCATGGCGCACAGCGTCACCAGGAGCGGATTCTGCGCGGCATGCGCCAGCAGCGTGTGGAATTCGATGTCGAGCCTGAGGGATTCGGCGGGGGAGAGGGTATCGCTGGAACGGGTCAGGACGTCGTCGAGGGACAGCAGGTTCGAGTCCAGGGCACGCAGGGCGGCCAGCTCCGCGATGCGCGGTTCCACCAGATCACGTAATTCGATGGCATGGCCGAGCTCGATATCCAGCGCCCGCAGGCCCTCCGTCAGCGCGTCCGCATGCCGCGGGGTTTCGGTGACAGTGCTGCCGCGGCCCTGACGGCGCTCGATGAGCTGCTTGGATTCCAGCTCGAACATGGCCTGGCGCAAGGATGATCGCGACACGTTCATATTCGCGGCCAGCTCGCGTTCCGACGGCAGCCGATCCCCGGCCCGCAGCTCGCCGTTGGTGATCAACGCCTCCAGATGCGCGGCGACCTCCGCGCTGACACTGCGCGCACGCCGACGCAGCGGGGGAATCGATGCTGTCATCGCCCGAGTTTAAATCCGTTCCCGTCGAGGCCATTTCGGTCAGGTAAAGCGCCAGTTACGTTCGGCTTCGAGCCTCGATACGCCTGCCCGGCTTATGGTCGGCGCATCGGATGGCCGCCGCCGAAGCGATGGAATCGGCCGGACGCGCACTCTGCATTCGACATGTTTGGCCGCTATCGTAGGCGTACCTGCCAGCACCTTTCCGCTCGCGGATATTGATGGAATTCCAAATGGTCCGTGTTCGATTGGGGCGCCCGGTATGGACCGGGTCATTATCTGATATGCAATCGAAAAGGCAAGAGATACTGGACAATTCGGGTTCTCTGGATGATTGCGAGGCGGTAGAATTAGTACATGGATTCGAAGGGGGAAACACTCGACACGTGCGGCATCGCCGACCTGGCAGCCGCCGTCGAGACCCTGTCGAATTCGGTCCTGCACGGAAACCTGAACCCGTTCTCCGATGCTGATGTCGTGGAGTTGATGCAGAGCCTGGAAACCTGCAAACGTCAACTGTCGGCGCTGGATTCACGCCTGATCATCGAAGCGTGTAACCGTTCGCTGCCCGGAGGTGGTGCGGCCAAGGACGTGGTGCCGTTTCTGCGGCGGACGTTGGGGTTGTCGAGGTATGACGCGTCGGTGCGGGTGAAGATCACCCGCCAGTGCGGTGAATTCTTCGAACCCACCGGACACCTGCGCCCGCCCACCTTGACCGAGACCGCCGAAGCCTTTGAAGCAGGTGCTATCTCGCGTGATCATGTCCGCAACATCATCGACGTGATGAACCACCTGCCCGCCGACATCCCCGCCGAGACCCGCGCGGAGGCCGAAGACATCCTGGTCGGCCACTCCCGTGTCGGCTGGCCCGATGACTTGCCCAAGATCGGCCGCGACATCCTCGCCCGCGTCGACCCGGACGGCAAGAGGGTCTCCGACGCCGACCGTCGTCGCCGACGTGGCTTGATCCTGGGTCGTCCCGGGGTGGATGGGATGAGCTGGATCGAAGGCTGGATCACCCCCGAGCTGCGGACCCTGCTCGACGCCGTCTTCGCCAAGCTCGCGCGACCAGGCATGTGCAACATCGACGACACCGACAGTGTTGCCGCCACAGTCAAGGTCGTCGACTCGAAAGTCCTCGAAGCCGCCGCACGCCGTGACCGTCGCGACACCGGGCAGCGCACCCACGACGCGTTGTTCGCGCTGCTGCAGCCCGGTGCCGACCCCACCAAGCTCGGCTCCCACCGTGGCCTGCCGGTCCAGGCCATCCTGACCATGAACCTCGCCGACCTCGAGCGTGGAGCCGGGGTCGCGACCACCGCCTCCGGCGGCCACGTCTCGATCAACGAGGCGCTGAAGCTGGCCGAGGGCACCCGCCCGGTCCTGGCGGTCCTCGACTCGGACGGGCTGCCGCTGTACCTGGGTCGCTGCCAGCGGCTGGCGACCCCGGCTCAGCGGTTGGCGTTGATCGCCCGCGACAAGGGCTGCACCCGCCCGGGCTGCGACGCACCCGCGAGTATGTGCGCGGTGCACCACATCACCGACTGGGCCAAAGGCGGCCCCACCGATCTGAGCAACCTGACCTTGGTGTGCGATCGCTGCCATGCGCTGGTGAATGACAGTGCCGAGGGTTGGAAAACCGTTGTCATGGGCAAGGATTCCCCCTATCGGGGGCGTGCCGGGTGGGTTGCCCCGAAACGTCTCGACCCCACCGGTATTCCGCGCGTGAACGACAGACATCACGTAGGGCAGTGGGTCGCGGCTGCGATCGATTCCAGTTGCCGGAGGTGGGGTTCACGGGCGGCGTGATTCCCGGACCGTTCATGTCGGGCTGGTGTGCGCAGGGACGGGGATGTGTGGTTACGTCGCCTGCCCTGCCGGGCTTGGGCTGACGCCGGGTTGGGAGCCGTCACCCGCCGATCCCGGCCCACGGACGGCACGCATCACCTTTTACAGACACCCTCACCGCTGATCCCCGAACCCCCAACGCCCACAGTAATAATCCCGCCGACACCGCGACCGGCACCGCCATCGCCACCGCGACCGCCAGTGCGACCGCGATTCCGGCCGCAACCGCCTCCGTGACCGCCGGTGGCCCCCGCCCCCGCTGGCTCACCGGTTCTCGCCGATCCCGGACGCTCGCACGCACATTCGCGCCGCTGCCACTATCACTTCGACTTGACTGCCACTGCCACTGCCACTGCGACCGCCACTGCGGTCGGCAGGTGCGACGGTCACCTCAGTCACCACTGCAGCCACCGCCGCGACCGCGCCGCCGACCGCAATCACCGCCGCGCGCCGTCCCCGGGTCCTCACCGCGCTGCCGCCTGCCGGAAGGTCGATCCCCGGCTTCACTACCGATCAGCACTGTCCCTCAACGGGCGCAAGCCATCACGTGGTGACCCCAACCCCGTGATCTGAAGGAGTACCTCCCGCAATAGCCCCACATGCGGCTTCGAAGGTGAGGGGGCTGGTAGGTGCAGGCGCAGACGTGAGCCCGGCCCCCTCCCTTCTCCCGGCGTCTTTGTCTTTCAATCTTTTGATCCTTTAGCCTTTGTCTCTCGGGTTTCCGTCACTCCGGATCACCTCCTGCACGCGGGTGGTGTGGGCGGTCATGCGTCCGGACTTGAAGACGGGTATCTGGCGGTGGATCCCGAGGTTCGGGCGGTGTTGGATCCCGCGGTGCGGGAGGTCGTCACCGGCCGGCTCGGATGCCGGGTCGAGGACGTGACGTCCGGGGTCGGACCCGGCCGCCGCCTTTTCCGCGCTGATCATCGCCGAGACCGATCTGACCGGCATGCAAGCCATGATCGAAGCACACGGCGAGCGGATGTCGTCGTATGTGATCGACTGGATCCGGCAACCGTGGACCGCACGGCAATTCACCCACGCGAACATCGCGCACAAGGCGCTGGTGATCGATATGGCCTGCCCATGCGCCACTACGACGTCTTCATCACTCCGACCACGGCCTTCCCGGTAGAGCTGACAGGTCCCGAATCCATCGACGGCACAGCGGTTTCCGATCTCGCTTGGATCGGATTCAACTATCCCCGCCAATCTCACGGCCGGCCCGCCGCCGGCATTCCGGCGGGCTGGACCGACACCGGCCTCCCGGTCGGACTCCAGATCATCGGCCGCCACCTCGACGACGCCACCGTCATCCGGCTGGCCGCGGCCATCGAGCGCGTCGGCCGCCCGGGCACACCGCAGGCCGCCCCTGACGCCGGTCAGCTCGGCGACACGGCCGGCGACGACGGTGCCGGGATGACGGTGGCGTCGGCTGCCGGGGTCACCGGTTCCGGGGCGGCCGATTCCGGTCTGCCCCGGAAGAAGTCGGCGTAGACGCGGAATGCCATAGCCAGGTAGGCGACGGTCTTGGGAATCATGAGCAGACCCAGCTGAGGGATGCGGCGAGCCCACAGGATGACGGGCAGGTAGCAGGCGAACGACGCGGCCATGGCGTCGGAGAGGAAGCGGAAGGTGCGGTCGCCGGTGCGGGTGGCTTCGCGGCGCATGAGGTACATCTCGCCGGCGCCCACGGCCAGCAGCGGGAGATTGCGGTCTACGCCGTACCCGGCGGGCGTCTCGTCTCTGTCCCAGTTGTTGAACGGTGTCGCCAGCAGGATCAATCGCACGAAGGACAGCCCCAGCAGCGATCTGGTGAAACCGTCCCAGGAGCGCCGGAACCGCAGCCGCCAGGCATCCAGTGACAGTACATAGAACAGGGTGATCGTGATCGAGGTGGCCATCTCTCCGAGCCCGATCAGACTCGCCCGCCGTCCCGGCAGGCTCAGATACCCGCGGCCCTCGCCGCGTGCCATGGACACCGCGCGCAGCGCCAGATGTGCGGTGTCCCCGGTCGCCAGCAGGGTGAACGCCTCCTCGAATCGCGCCGCGGTTTCGCGCTGCTCCCGCGGAACCCGGTCGCGATTGCGCCGCATGGCGATCACCAGCCCCCAGATGATCGCCAGATAGGACATGTTGAAGGCCAACTCGAATCGTCTACGCATGACGATCAGTCTGTTGCGCCGACTCCTGCCGGAGGCAGGGCCCAAGGTCCCTACGCGTGGGACGTCCGATGGAGATTCTTCTCCACCTTCGAGTGTCAGTGCCGGGATGCTTCGGACTTCTCGAGCTGGTGGACCACCAGGTCGAGAAAGGCGTCGACCTCCTCGCGGTGATAGGCGGGTGCGCCGTCGGGGGCGAGGTGGAAGGTGATGTCCTGGACATCCTTAGGAGTGAGGCCGTTGGGGCCGTGGTGGGCGAGGGTCGCCGCCAGGCGCTCGAGGAACGCGCCCACTTCGTCGGCCAGATAGCCCGGAAAACCATAAGGGGGAGCGGAGAATTGGATGCGCAGGACGTCGTCGTGGGTGAGGGTGTCGTGGGTGCGGCCGGCGGGGAGGCGTCCGCGGCCGCGGCGTAGGTATTCCAGTTCCATGCAGGCGTGGTCGAGGAAGTCGTCGACCTCGTCGATGTCGTAGCCGCGATGTCCGGGCGGGGGACCGTCGAATTCGATGTGCCGGATGTCGGCGATGCTCAGATGGTCGCGGCCGAGCATGGTGTCGGCGATGCGTGCGCAGAAGGCGTCCACCTGGGCCGGGTGGTAGCCGTGGGGCCCGGACGGCGCGTGGCCGAACCGGGTGCGGCGGACGTCGTCTGGGGTCACGCAGGCCATTGTGCCAATGGCTTCCTGTCCGAATTACCTCCGCCCCCAGTCGAATCCGGCCGCACCGGACAAACGGGTCCGTTTGTACAGGGTGGCTCAGTGCTTGCGGACGCCGTCGATGAGCAGATGCCGGATGGCGTGGCTGAGATCGTCGACCGCCTGCGCATCGGGCGTCCGGATGCCGTGCAGGATGGCGGCCAGCAGCATGCCGGTCACCGCTCGCGCGGTGTTCACGGTGTCGAGATCCGCACGCAGATAACCGCGTTCGACCCCGTGCTCGAGGTAGCCGGCGGTCAGCGTGTCGGCGGTGTCGAGCAATCCGTAGAGCCGCGCGGTCAATTCGGTGTCGATGCCCGTGGCCTGGAACAGCAGCAGCTGCGCCACCCGCCGGTCCTCGAGGAAGATGTGGTTCAGCGCGTCGCCGATTCGATCCACCTGCGCGCGATACTCCTCGAGACTGTCGGCGGCGTCGGGGGCATTGTCGGTCCCCAGCGACTCGATGATCCGCGCGGACAGGTCGTCGATGACGTGGTCGATGATGTCGCGCTTGTTCTCGAAGTACCGGTAGAACGTCCCGTGCCCGATACCCAGCTGGGCGGCGATATCGGCGATGCCGGTGGCGTGGTAGCCCCGCTCGGCGAAACACGCGAACGCGGTGTCGATGATCTCCTGCCGGAGTTCGGCCTTGCGCCGTTCGATTCTCGAGGATGGCTTCGTCACGAGCCCGATGATACGGTTCTCACAAACGGAATGAGATGTCATTCCGTGACATGTGCATCATTTCAGTTGTTCGAACACAGTTCTTGTAGGAGGTTCGGCGTGGCACCTCAGTACGACGCCATCGTGGTCGGCGCGGGATTCGGCGGTATGGGTGCGGGCATCGAGCTGGATCGGCTCGGCCTGAGCAATTTCGTCATCCTCGAGCGGGAGGACGACCTGGGCGGCACCTGGCATGTCAACCACTACCCGGGCCTGGCCGTGGACATCGCCTCGGTCACCTACTCGTACTCCTTCGAGCCCAACCCGTACTGGTCGCGGCTGTTCGCCCCGGGTTCGGAGCTGAAGAAGTACGCCGAGCACGTCGCCGACAAGTACGACCTGCGCCGGCGCATGCGGTTCGACACGGTGGTCGGGGGTGCACGCTGGGACGAGGAGCAGCAGCACTGGGTGGTCTCCATCGAGAACGGTGAATCGCTCACCGCGCGCTACCTGATGGCCGCCACCGGATTCCTGTCGCAGCCCTACACTCCGCCGTTCCCGGGCATCGACACCTTCGCCGGCAAGATCATCCACACCACCGCGTGGGACGACGAGGTCGATCTCACCGGAACCAAGTCCGCCATCATCGGCACCGGCGCGACCGCTGTCCAGCTGATCCCGGAGGTTGCGGAGAAGGCGCAGTCGCTGACCGTCTTCCAGCGCACCCCGATCTGGGTCGTCCCCAAGATCGACGCCCCGATCCCGCCCGCGGTGCAGCAGCTGTTCGCGCGAGTTCCGTTGACGCAGAAGGCCGCTCGCCTGATCAACACCTCCATGCTGGAGGCGCTCATGGTGGTCGGCGTGCTGCACTTCAAGGAAGCCAAGCCGCTCAACAAGGCCGCGACCGTCCTGGCCAAGGCGCATCTGCGAACCCAGGTGCGCGACAAGGAGACTCGCAAGAAGCTGACGCCGGAGTACGACTTCGGCTGCAAGCGCCCCACCTTCTCCAACCTCTACTTCAAGACCTTCAACGAGCCGCACGTGCGCCTCGAGACCAACTCCATCGACCACATCGAGCCCGACGGCATCGTCACCGCCGACGGCCACAAGACCGAGATCGACACCCTCATCCTGGCCACCGGCTTCAACCTGTGGGACGTCAACTTCCCGGCCATCGAGATCATCGGCCGCGACGGCCGCAATCTCGGAAAGTTCTGGCGCGACAACCGCTTCCAGGCCTACGAGGGCATCACGGTGCCGAAGTTCCCCAACTTCGTCAGCCTCAACAGCCCCTACTCCTACAGCGGCCTGTCCTACTTCACCACCATCGAGGCGCAGATGAAGCACATGGCGCGCCTGTTCGGTGAGATGTTCCGCCGCGGCGAGCGGGTCTTCGAGGTCACCGAGCGCGCCAATGCCGAATTCCTGGATCGCGTCACCGAGAAACTGGGGTCATCGGTCTTCTACGGCGGCCAGTGCGCCACGGCCCGCAGCTACTACTTCAACCAGCACGGTGAGGCCGCGCTGCTGCGCCCGACGAGCACCCTGAACGCCCACCGGGAGGCAACCGCCTTCCCGCTCGACGACTACACCTACGGGCAGCAGCCGGCCTGAGTGGGACTGCGCGGTCGGCAGAGTCGGCGGTCGACCGCGCAGCTGGGGGAACAGGATGAATCAGCCCTGCGCGAACGGGCGTGGACTCTAGAACAGGTCGCCGCGCATTCTCTCAGGGATTACTGGCAGACTGTGTTGGAAACGCACCCAACCGACCACTTACTAGGGGCTGACTTCGACGATGGACCTTCTGCTGCCGCTGCTGCTGGTTGCCCTGCTCATCCCGATGTTCCTCGGTGTCCGCCGTCAGAAGCGGGAGATGTCGAAGGTCACCGAGATGCAGGACAGCCTGAAGGTCGGCGACCGGGTCGTCACCACGTCGGGGCTCTTCGGCACCGTGGTCGAGCTCGATGACACCACCGTCGATCTGGAGATCGCCGAGGAAATCGTCACCACCTGGCTGCGGCAGTCGATCCGCGAGGTGCGCAACGACGACGACGCCACCGAGGACACCACCGCCGAGACCACCGAAGCCGCGTCTTCGAACGGCGTCGCCGACGATCACGTCGCCGCCCCCGAAGCCGCTGACGACGCGCCGCGGCTGACCAAGGACTGACATACTCCGCGCCATCGGCCGCACCGGATTCCCGGCGGCCGGTGGCGCTTCGGTGTGTGCCCCGCTCGTTCCACCTTCGAATCCGCCTAGGAGATAAGTACTGTGCCACCTTCTCAGGGAACGGCGCACCCGTTGCGCCTGCTCGGCATCTACGCCGCGCTGGTGGCTCTGATGTTCGGCCTGATCTTCTTCACCGGGGACAAGCACCACACCCCGAAGCTCGGCATTGATCTCCAGGGCGGTACCCGCGTCACCCTGACGCCCCGCACCCCGGATGGCGGCAAGCCGAGCCAGGACAGCCTCAAGCAGGCGCAGAACATTATCGAGCAGCGCGTGAACGGTCTGGGCGTGGCGGGCTCCGAGGTCGTCATCGAGGGCGACAATCTGGTGATCACCGTGCCGGGTTCCGATGGCGCACAGGCGAAAACACTGGCGACCACCGCCAAGATGTACTTCCGTCCGGTGCTGCAGAGCGCCCCCGCGCAGGGCGGCAAGCAGGCCCAGCAGCCGCAGCAGACCCAGCCGCAGCAACCGCCGAGCGCGACGCCGACGCCGGCCGAGACCACCCCGGCCACGGCCGAGGCTCCGGCCCCCACGACGACCGGGGAGGCCCCGCAGAACCGGGTGTTCCCGGCGCAGGCCCCGACCACCCCGCCGTCGACGCCGGCGCAGCCGGGCGGACAGCAGCAGACCGCGCAGGAGATCGCGGCCGCCAAGGCGGCCCGCCAGAGCACCGATCAGAACGCCCAGCTCCAGGCCATGGCCACGCTGGACTGCTCCAAATCGGATCCTCTGCAGGGTAACGACGATCCGAACCTGCCCCTGGTGACCTGTAGCACCGACGGCACCACCGTCTACCTGCTCGACAAGTCCGTGATGGACGGTACGGAGATCAAGGACGCCTCCGGCGTGCTGCAGCAGGCCCAGTGGGTGGTCAGCCTGCAGTTCAAGTCCAGCGGCACCGACCAGTGGGGCAACCTCACCAACAAGTACGTGGGCAAGCAGATCGCCTTCACCCTGGACTCCCGCGTGGTCTCCGCGCCGGTGATCAAGGAGGGCGGCCAGTTCAGCGGTAGCACCGCGATCTCCGGTCCGGGCATCAACGCCAAGACCTCCAAGGAGCTCGCGAACACCCTGAAATACGGTTCGCTGCCGCTCTCGTTCGGCACCTCCGAGGCCGAGACGGTCTCGGCGACCCTGGGCATGTCCTCGCTGCACGCCGGTCTGATCGCCGGTGCCATCGGCCTGGTGGCGGTGCTGCTGTACTGCCTGCTCTACTACCGCATGCTCGGCTTCCTGGCCGGTTTCTCGCTGCTCGCGGCCGGTGTGGCGGTGTACGCGCTGATCGTGTTGCTGGGCCGCTGGATCGGCTTCACCCTCGATCTGGCCGGTATCGCGGGTCTGATCATCGGTATCGGTATGACGGCCGACTCGTTCGTCGTCTTCTTCGAACGCATCAAGGACCAGATGCGGGAGGGCCGCAGCTTCCGATCCGCGGTCCCGCGCGGCTGGCAGCGCGCGCAGCGCACCAACCTGTCGGGCAAGACGGTCTCGCTCATCGCCTCCGCCGTGCTGTACGTGCTGGCCGCGGGCCAGGTGAAGGGCTTCGCCTTCACCCTCGGCGTCACCACCGTGCTCGACGTCATCGTCCTGTACCTGGTGACCTCGCCGCTGATGATGCTGGTCTCGCGCTCGCCGTTCTGGGCGAAGCCGTCGGTGAACGGCCTGGGCGCAATTGCAGAGCTTGCACAGGAACGCAAGGCCACCGCCGGCGTCCTGGTGAAGGAGGCGTGATCATGGCCAAGTCCTCTCCCGTCGTCGTGGATTCCGACTCCGAGCTCGACTACGAGGCCGTATCGGCAGGCAAGCGGCGCAGCCTGTTCGAGCGGCTCTACACCGGTACCGGTGGTTTCGAGATCGTCGGCAAGCGCAAGGTGTACTACGGCATCGCGGCGGCGCTGATCGCGATCGCGGTGGCCAGCATGGTGTTCAAGGGCTTCACCCTGGGCATCGACTTCGCGGGCGGCTCCCGGATCCAGCTGCCCGCCTCCGACAGCGTCACCACCTCGAAGGTGGAGGACGTCTACCGGTCCACGCTCGGCCACGACCCGGTCACCGTACAGAAGGCGGGCTCGGGGTCCTCGGCGACCATCCAGATCCGTTCCGACACACTGAGTGTCGAGCAGGCCGACAAGCTGCAGACCGCGCTGTTCGACACCTTCCATCCGAAGGACTCCAACGGCCAGGCCAGCCGCAATGCCATCAGCGTCGCCGAGATCAGTGGGACCTGGGGTGGCCAGGTCACCAAGAAGGCGCTGCTGGCGCTGGTGGTGTTCGTCGGATTGACCACGCTGTACATCGCGATTCGCTTCGAACGCGATATGGCGTTCGCGGCGGTCGGCTCGCTGTTCTTCAACCTGATCGTCACAGCGGGCATCTACTCGCTGGTCGGTTTCGAGGTGACGCCGGCGGCGGTCATCGGTCTGCTCACCATCCTGGGCTATGTGCTCTACGACAATGTGGTCGTCTTCGACAAGGTCGAGGAGAACACCCGCGGTGTCCTGCACCTGACCAAGCACACCTACGCGGAGAAGGCGAACCTGGCGGCCAACCAGACGCTGATGCGCTCGATCAACACCACCGTCATCGGCATCCTGCCGATCGTCGGCATGCTGGTGGTCGCGGTGTGGCTGCTCGGTGTCGGCACCCTCAAGGACCTGGCGCTGGTGCAGCTGGTCGGCATGGTCGTGGGTGGTTACTCGTCCATCTTCTTCGCGGTGCCGGTGCTGGTGACGCTCAAGGAGACCTGGGGTCCGGTGGCCGCGCACACCAAGAAGGTGCTCAACCGCCGCTCCGGTGGCGCGAAGGCGCGGGTGGGCGCGGCGGCCGGCGCCGCGGGCCGCGAGGCCGACGCCAATGGTTTCGGACGCGACCACGCACCGCGCAGTCAGAGTGCCGGGGCGCCGCGGCCCGGGGCCCGGCCGAGTGGGAAACGACAGCAGCGACGGCACTGAGCGCAGGGGGTGCGACGGTGAAGCAAGACCACAGGGTTGTGCGCCGGACCGCCGTCGTGCTGGTGGCGGGTGCCCTCGCCGCCGGCGCGCTGGCCGGGTGCTCCAGCAAGAATCAGGTGCCCTCGATCGGGTACGGCGTGGACGCGGTCGTCGCCAGCTACAACGGCGGCAGCACTCTGGGCGCGAACAGCGGCGCCGCCGCGGTGTTCTCGCGGGTGCTGACCGGGTTCTTCTATACCGGCCCGGACGGGCAGCCGGTGGCCGACACCGACACCGGCACCGCCAAGGAGGTGCCGGGCGACGCACAGACCATCCAGTACCGCCTCGCCCCGGAGGGCGTCTACTCCGATGGCGTGGCGACCTCCTGCGATGATCTGGTGCTGACCTGGGCAGCGCGCAGCGGACGATTCACCAAGGGCGGGCCGGCGCCGCTGTTCGACGCCGCGAGCACCGACGGCTACCGCGATATCGAGCGGGTGGACTGCCAGCCCGGATCCAAGGACGCCACCGTGGTGTTCCGGCCGGGTAAGCGCTATTCGGCGTGGAAGACCCTGTTCAATGCCGCCGAGGTGATGCCCGCGCACGTGATCGCCGCGCAGGTGAAGATCCCGAGTGTGGTGACGCCGGTGCAGACCGGAGATCAGCCCACCCTCGAGCGGATCGCCGACTTCTGGAACAACGGCTGGAAGCTCACCCCGGGCAAGGTGGACCTGACGTTGCTGCCGTCCTCGGGGCCGTACCGGATCGACTCGTTCGGTGACAAGGACGGTCTGGTGCTGGTCAAGAACGAGAAGTGGTGGGGCAATCAGCCCCGGACGCCGCGGATCGTGGTGTGGGACCGGCACTCCGACCTGAAGTCGAAGATGTCGGACAAGTCGATCGGCGTGCTCGATGTGGGCGCGGGGTCGCTGGGCGACGTGAATCTGGGCGGGTTCCATAAGGAGAATCTGCCGGGCCGCGGGGTCGAGCAGCTGGTGCTGAGCACCGGCGGGGTGTTCGGGTCGGCGGATGCGCGCCGGGCGTTCGCGCTGTGCGTGCCGCGGCAGGCGCTGTTCGACAAGTTCGGGCACCCGGGCTACGACGTCAAACTGGGGATGGGTGCGGGCCTGTTGAATTCCCGGACGGTGCAACAGGATTCGGTGTACTACCCGGCGATCTCGGGTACGGGTGACAAGTACAAGGGCGGTGACGCCACCGCCACCCAGGCGGCGGCGTCCTCGGGTGTCCAGAACCAGACCGTGCGCATCGGTTACGTCAAGCCGGACGAGCGGCGCGCGGCCACGGTGACCGCCATCGCCGACGCCTGCAAGGCCGCGGGCATCACCGTGGTCGACGCGGGCGCACCGGATTTCACCGCTTCGCAGCTCACCGACGGCAAGGTCGACGCCATCCTGGGTGGCACCGCCGGCATGCCGGGCCCGTCGGGTTCGCTGACCGGCACCGACGCCATCGCGTCGCTGCGCACCGGCGCGGGCCTGAATTTCGGCCGGTTCGGCAACGGCCGCTACGATGCCATCGCGGATCAGCTTGCGGCCGAGGACAACTCGGGCACCGTGCTGAACCTGCTGACCGAGCAGGAGAACCTGCTCTGGAGCGAGATGCCGTCGATTCCGCTGTTCGCCGCCCCCCGCACCATCGGGTTCGGTGACGGTATGGAGAACGGCATCGCCAGTCCCACCGAGGCGGGAGCGGGCTGGAACATGGATCGCTGGGTGCTGAAACGGTGAGAGCCGTGGTGGCGTGGTGAATGAGGAGTGGGTGCGGATGAGCAAGCACGAGATGCTGGAGACGGCCGAGGTGGCGGGGGAGCGGGCCGCCCGCGCCGAGGCCGCGGTGCAGCGGTTGACCCGCTGGCATGACGACTTCCCGACGCCGGGAGTACGTTTCGCGGATCTGACCCCGGTGTTCGCCGACTCCGAGGGCTTCCGCGCGGTGCTGGACTGCTTCGCGGCCTGCGCCCCCGACGCCGACCTGGTGGCGGGCGTGGACGCGCGCGGCTTCCTGCTGGGCGCGGGCGTGGCCGCCACGCTGGGCACCGGCGTGATCGCGGTCCGCAAGGCGGGCAAGCTGCCGCCGCCGGTCATCTCGCGTGAGTACACCCTCGAATACGGTTCGGCCGCACTGGAGATCCCGGCCGACGGCATCGATCTGAAGGGCCGCAAGGTCCTGCTGCTCGACGACGTGCTCGCCACCGGCGGCACCCTCGCGGCGGCGGCCGAGCTGTTCGCCGTCGCCGGGGCCGAGGTGATCGCGGCGGCGGTGGTGCTGGAGCTCGGCTTCCTCAAAGGCCGTGAGCGCCAGGGTGACTACCCCCTGACCTCCATCGTCAAGCTCTGACCGGTCACCTCCCCGCCCCGATGACCTGACCGATCAGGGCCTGCACGGCGGCTGGGACGATCTCCCCGGGGGTCTGCCAGATCCTGGGTTCGGCCATCACGAACACCGGATCGTGATGGTGCAGCCCTCGGGGGCCGGAACGCCGTCGAGACGATCGCGCTGCCACTGAAGCGCGGATTTGGTGGAATAACAGGCCGGTCCGGCGGTGGCGGCTATTCGACCTGCTGGATTCATTTGCCCCGCGAAGGGATTCGGTCGCGGCAACAATGTACCGGTGAGTAACCCACCCGAGGACCAGGCCGCGTTCGCGGAGTTCCTGGCGACCCACCTGCCCGAGGCCGCGCGGGAGATCCTGGCGGCGGTGGTGCGCAGCGTCCCGGATTACGAACAGTTGCCACAGGATCTGCTGGAGCGGGACGTGATCCATCGTGCCGAGGAAAATCTACGGCTGTTCGCGCGACTGCTGGGGGAGGGGCGCGAACCCCAGGCGGGCGATCTGGACGACTTGATCGCGGTCGCGGTGCGGCGGGCGCGCGAAGGCGTCCCCCTGGACGCGGTGCTGGCGGTGTATCACCAAGGCGCGCTGGCGGCCTGGAACTTCTTCGCCGCGCAGGCGCGGACCGAACATGAGCAGGAGGAACTGCTGCGGGCCGTGCCGCAGCTGCTGCGGTATCTGGGCGTCGTCATTCCCGGCGTCGCCGGGTCCTATCTGCGTGAGCGGCAGGACCTGCACCGGGAGCAATGGGAGGCGAAACGCGCTCTGGCGCAGGCATTGTTGCAGGGCAAACCGGCCGAACTGCTGGCCGGCCGATTCGGGATCGCGCTCGGCGGCTACCACGTGCTGGCGCTGCGTACCGCCGGCGCGGCGACCGCGGTTGGCGAGGCGCGGCCCGCCGCGGTGCGCGAGGCGCGGCCCGCCGCGGTGCGCGAGGCGCGGCTCGCCGGGGGAGACGGGGCGCGGCCCGCCATCCGGGTGATCCACGGGGAGGTCGACACGCTGTCACCCCTGGCGCTGACCGTGCTGGATCGGGCCGGGGGCTGGGTGCTGGTGCCGGTGAGCGAACCGGCCGCCCGGGTCGACGCCGCGGTCGCTCGGATCGCCGCCGCCGCGGGTGTCCGGGTGATAGCCGGGACGGCCACCGCGGCAACGGTTTCCGAGATTCCCGCGCGCGCCGAGGAGGCCGGGGAGATCGCCCGGCTCGCCCTCGGACTGGGACGGCCGACCGGTGTGTACCGCATGGCCGACCTCGCCCTGCAGTACCAGTTCGCCCGCCCCGGCCCCGCCCGTGCCTGGCTGCTCGACCTGCTCGCGCCGCTGGCCCAGCATCAGCACCTGATGGCGGCGTTGCGCGCGTATCTGGCCTGCGACCACAATCGCGTCGCGGCCGCCGAGTCGCTGGTCGTGCACCGGAACACCCTGAACTACCGCCTGAACCGCATCGCCGCCCTCACCGGATACGATCCCGGCCGCTCCGAGCACGCACCCCTGTTCGCCGCGGCTCTCACCGCGTTCGATCTCTCGGCCGCCGGCCTCTAGCGGGCAATGACCCGGGCGACGAAACCGGTGACCACGAGCCAGAAGACCGCGGCCAGCCCGTAATTCAGGATGATGTCCACGTTCGGGGTGCCGGTGTGGAACAGCCCCGGGAAGAACAGTGCGAGAGGTTCGGCGATCCCCTTGATGAAGACGAAGAACTTGTTGGCCTGATCCGCGTTGAGGATCAGCATCAGGATGTAGACGCCCTCGACGAGGGCGAACAACGCGCCGACGCCGCTGATGATGCGAGCGGCGTGGACTTCATTGCGGGCGACATACGGCATATGAGAGGGATGCCCGCTGTATGCCTCTTGAAACAGACACACAGATCCGTGAAACCGCGTGTCCGCCATGGCATGATGTCCGGGTGATCACCGAGGCGGCCGGGAGCGTTCGGGCGTGAAGCCCAAAGTCCTCGTAGGTGGGGCGGTCGCCCTGGTGCTGGGTCTGATGACGCTCGTCCTCGTCATCATTTTGCCCGCCAGCGAGACCAGTTGCGGCCCGGGCACACCCATGGTGCCGGCCATTACCTCGGCCCGCACCGAACCCAACTGCCCCACCACCGGCTCGCCCGTCGAGGCCGGTCTGCAGGAGGGCGCGCTGCGCGTGCTGCGTTGCACGGTGGCCCATTTCGGCATGATGGACATGCGCGGCATCGTGAACGACGACTCCGTCCCGGACCTGAAGGCCGGGCGCTCGGTGGAATTCATCGTCGGCGCGGACTCCGGCAAGGGCGACGCCATCGTCTCGTTCCTGCAGCAGAACGCCGCCGCCTTCCGGGTCGACTACCTGATCTGGAAGCAGCGCAGCTGGACCCCGGGCGCGGCCGCCGGCATCGAGTGGACCCCGCTCGGCGATCGCGGCGACGCGGCCCGCAATCACCTGGACCGGGTGCAGGTGACCGTTGCGGCCGCCGCTGCGCCGACGTCCGCGGCGCCGGCGCCGGCGAATGCCTCCATGGCCGCAATGCCTGGCACGGTGAACGAGGCCGGCAGCCTGACGGGGGCCGGGCGTCACCAATATCCCATCTCCCCATCGCAATTCACGATCACCGATGGCTTCGGGGCGCGCGGCGGCACTCATATGGGTGTCGATTTGGCGGCACCGGCGGGGACGCCGATCTATGCGGCCGCGGACGGACTGGTGGTGGCCGCGGGCGCGGCCTCCGGATTCGGCGACTGGGTTGTCATCGACTCCCTCGACGAGAGCGGGCACCGGTACTCGACCGTGTACGGGCACATGTACGACAACGGGATCTTCGTGCACACCGGCGATGTCGTGCAGATGGGCCAGCACATCGCCGACGTCGGCAACAACGGCGAATCCTCCGGCCCGCATCTGCATTTCGAACTGGTGCCGGGCGGACGACTGACCGGTGGGCACCAGGTCGACCCCATGCCATGGCTGGCGGGCGGCAGCGTCCCTGCTCCTTCGACGCCATACTGCGAGAACGGATTCGGCACGCCGGGCGGCAATCTCGCCCCCGGGAAGGTGCCACCCGAACTCGAGATCTGGTACCGCCGCGCGGGCTCACTGTGCCCGGAGATCGGCGCCTCGCTGCTGGCCGCCCAGGGGCAGGCCGAATCCGGGTTCCGCACCGACGCGGTGTCCCCGGACGGCGCGCAGGGCATCGCCCAGTTCATGCCCGGTACCGCCAAGGCCCTCGCGCCCGACGGACAGCCCTACGTCATCGACGCCGACGGCAAAGGCTATGCCAGCGTGCTGGATCCGGCCGATGCCATCATCGGGCAGGGCCGCTACATGTGCGCCATCGCCAAGACCATCGAGGGCTGGATGTCGGAGGGCAAGGTCTCCGGCGACCTGACCGCGCTCACCATCGCCGCCTACAACGCGGGTGAGGGCGCGGTACTCGCCTCCGGCGGCATGCCCAACCAGATCTCCCGGCACTACACCGAGACCCGGCCGTACGTCGCGCGGATCCTGGCCGCCGAGCCCGGATTTCGCAGCCTGGGCAGCGAGGGCCGGTTCCAGGCCGACCCGAACGCCGATCTGGGAGCGCAGATCGTGGCGGCGGGACAGCAATGGGTCGGCACCCCTTACGTTTTCGGCGGCGGCGGCCCAGGCGGGCCCAGCGACGGCGGGTTCGACCAGGCGGGCTTCACCGCGGCCGCGGTGTTCGCGGCCAGTGGCGGCGCCATCAGCCTGCCGCGCACGGCCGAACAGCAGTGGGAACAGGGCGTGGAGGTCCAGCTGCTCAGTGCGAAACCCGGTGATCTGGTGTTCGGATCCTTCGGCCCGCGCGGGCCCTCGGACGTCGGCGTCTACACCGGCAGTGGCCGCATGCTGCACGCCGAGTCCGGCGGCAAGGTGACCGAGGTGCCGCTCTCGAACGGTACGAAGGCCCGCCGCATCAGCCGCTGAATCGAGGTTGTCCCGGATATTCGGGACATGTACTATCCCTATTCATGATGATGGGTGAAGGCGTCGAATGGGGACTGCACTGCTGCACGGTGCTGGCCTGGCTCGACGATCACGCGCCGATCGCCACCGCCCGCCTGGCCGAGATCTTCGAACTGCCGCCCGAATACCTGAAGAAGCGGCTGCAACCGTTGGTGCGCGAGGGAATCCTCGACTCCACGCCCGGCGCACGCGGGGGCTACCGGTTGGCGCGCACACCCGAACGCATCACGCTCATGGACGTGGTGGCCGCGGTCGAGGGACGCACGGAAGCCTTCCGCTGCACCGAGATTCGCCGCCGTGGGGCCGGAGCGACACGGGCGAGTGCGGAATTCGCCAAACCGTGCGGCATTGCCCGGGCAATGGGGCGCGCCGAGCTGGCCTGGCGGCGCGAGCTGACCGCGCAGACCGTGGCCGACCTGATGGCCGACGCCCCGGCCAATGCCTCGGCCCACGCACGCAACTTCTATGAACGCGTGACCGCCTGAGCGGTCGCGTCGTCCGCGAGAAATCGACCCGGCCCGTGCCGGGTTTTTTCGGAAGGAGATTCGGGATGGCTAATATCCCGGTTTATGCCCGGCCGTCGACGGCTGAGGCCACCGCAGCGCCGAACGGGTTGCGGCGCACCCTGATCCTGGCGTTGGGCACCTTCGCCGTCGGCACCGACTCGTTCATCCTGGCCGGGTTCCTGCCGGACCTGGCCGGATCGCTGCGGGTGTCCACGGCGACCGCGGGCGCGGCGGTGACGGTGTTCGCGGCGGCCTATGCGTTGGGGTCACCGGTGCTGGCCACGCTGACCGCGCGGCTGCCGCGCCGGGCGCTGCTGGTGTCGGCGCTGCTGCTGCTCGCGCTGGCGAATCTGGGATCGGCACTCGCACCGACGTTCTCGATCCTGCTGGCCACCCGGATCGTGGCCGCGCTGGGAGCGGCGGCGTTCACGCCCAATGCGGGCGCGGTGGCCGCGGCGCTGGTGTCGCCGCAGGCGCGCGGGCGGGCGCTGGCGGTGGTCGTCGGCGGCCTGACCATCGCGACCGCGCTGGGTGTGCCGCTGGGTGATCTACTGGGGCACTGGCTGGGCTGGCGGTCGGCGCTGACCGGGGTCGCGATCGTGTGCCTCCTGGCGGCGGCCGGTGTCGCGGCGTGGGTGCCCGCGCTGCCCGGCAATCCCGCGGTCCCGCTGGCGAAACGGCTGGCGGTGCTGCGCAATCGGTCGGTCGCGGCCGTGCTGCCGCTGACCGTGCTGGGCATGGGGGCGGCGTATGTCGTGTACGCGTATGCTGTTCCGGCGTTGGGGGCCTTGGGAATCGGGGCCGCCACGACCGCGTGGATGCTGATGCTGTACGGCGTGGGCGCGGTGGCGGGCAACCTGTCGTCCGGTTACGCCACCGACCGTTTCGGCGCCACGCGGGTGCTGACCGCCGGATACGCGGTGATGGCAGCGACCCTGGCGATCATGGGTGTGCTGGCGGCGACGGACACCCGTGTTCCGGTCCTGGTCGGGCTGCTGGCCCTGGGGTGGGGCGCGGCCAGCTGGTGCCAGACGCCGGCCCAGCAGCACCGGCTCATCGCGGCCGCGCCGCAGGAGTCCGGACTGGTGGTGGCGTTGAACGCCTCCTGCATCTACGTCGGCATCGGCGCGGGGACCGCGCTCGGCGGCATCACCCTGGGGCACGGCGCGACGGTCATGTACGGCCTGGCCGCACTGCTCGCCGTGATCGCGCTCGGCTACCTGCGGTGCACCGCGCGAGCCGCGCGCTGACCGGCGGTGAGACCCGGCTCACGAAATACGTTCTTGCCCGGGCTCGTTGATCTCGGTTACCGTGGTCGAGTTCTTTCCCCGTCCGATCGGAGACATGCCGTTGCTCTTCTGAGGTGATCGCCGAGTGGCCCGCAATCGCGCGCCGCATTCGCTCACTCTCGGAGGCCGCATGTCAATGCCTGTTATTTCCATTTCCGATCTCACCTTCGCGTGGCCGGACGGCGCCGGAGTCTTCGACGGTCTCGACGCCCAGCTCGGACCCGGTCATCTGGGCCTGGTCGGCAGCAACGGCGCGGGGAAATCCACCCTCTTCCGCCTGCTCACCGGTGAACTGCGCCCCGCGCGCGGTTCGGTGAGTATTCCGGGGCGTTTCGGGTACCTGCGTCAGGACCTCGGGCTGGCCGCCGGGCAGCGGGTCGACGCGGTGCTCGGGCTGGCCGGGATCCGGAAAGCCCTGCACCGCATCGAATCCGGATCCGGCACCGACGCCGACTTCGAAACCGTGGGCACCGCCTGGGATATCGAGGAACGCGCCGTGGCACTGCTCGGGCGGCTCGGATTGCATTACGTCGCAGGGGATGTCGCGCAGCTGGACCGGCGGCTCGACACCCTCTCCGGCGGCGAGACCGTGCTGCTTGGCCTGGTCGCCGAGCTGCTGCGTGAACCCGATGTCCTGCTGCTGGACGAACCGACCAACAACCTCGATCAGATGGCGCGACAACGCCTCTACGAGGTCGTCGGACAGTTCCCCGGCACCGTGCTCACCGTCAGCCACGACCGCGAACTGCTCGACCGCGTGGACGCCGTCGCCGAGCTGCGGCAGGGCGAGATCCGGCTCTTCGGCGGCAATTTCAGCGAGTACGAGCGGCTCATCGAGCTCGAGCAGGACGCCGCCCGCGCGGCGATCCGAGAAGCCCGCAGCGATGTCCGCAAACAGGCGCGCGAACTCGTCGAGGCCCGCATCAAACTCGACCGGCGGCAACGCTACGGACAGAAGATGTGGGACCAGAAGCGCGAACCCAAGATCGTCATGGGGGAGCGCAAACGCCAGGCCCAGGTGTCGGCGGGCAAGCTGCGCAACAACCACATCGGCAAGGTCGAGGAGGCCAAAGACCATCTGACCGATATGCAGGACCGGCTGCGTGACGACCGCGAGATCCGCGTCGACCTGCCGGATACGCGGCTCTATCCGGGCCAGGACGTGCTCGAACTGACCGAGGTGCGGCTCCCGTGCGGGCCGACGGTGACACTGAAAATCAGTGGCCCCGAACGCATCGCGCTCACCGGACGCAACGGCATCGGCAAAACCACGCTGCTGCACCGCATCCGCGAGGAGTCGCCCAGGGTGCCCTGGCGCATGCTGCCGCAGCGCCTGGACGTCTTCGACGAATCGAAGTCGGTGTTCGAGAACGTGGCGGCCACCGCGCCGCACGCCTCGGCCGAACGGATCCGGGCCCAGCTGGCCCGGTTCCTGTTCCGCGGCACCGACGCCGATGTCGCGGCCGGCGCGCTCTCGGGCGGTGAGCGGTTGCGCGCGGCCCTGGCCATGCTGCTGCTGGCCGAACCCGCGCCCAAACTGCTGCTGCTCGACGAGCCGACCAACAACCTGGACCTGCCCAGCCTCGCCCACCTCACCGAGGCGCTGGCGAGCTTCCAGGGCGCGCTGCTCGTGGTCAGTCACGACCCGCGGTTCCTCACCGAGATCGGGGTGACGCGGCGGCTGGAACTGACCCCGGACGGCCTGGTCGAGAGCGCGGGCGAACAATGAGCAGGGAGGTCCGGCCGACACCGGAACAATCCGGGTCCCATGCGGCCGCGAAACCGGGCCCCGACCGGGTATCGTTCATCGCTCCGGAGCTGTTCGGACCGGCGGTGATCGCTGTCCCGGTCGGGATCCGATTCCAGGACTAAAGTGGATGATCTGGGTGGTTGAACGGTCCGATATGGTTTTCCGATCGAGGCCGCGAGCGGAGGTGGCATGACACAGCATCTGGAGAAGGCGAACTCGGGGCAATCGCCCGAGGGTGAGTCCGCCACCCCATCGGCCAACGGGCAGTCCGCCGCTCGCAACACCACCGCCGTTCCCACCTCCGCATCACGTCGCGTCCGCGCGCGCCTGGCCCGTCGCATGACCGGGCAGCGCGGCATCGCCGCCGTCAAGCCGGTGCTCGAGCCCCTCGCCTCCGTGCACCGGGAGCTGTACCCGAAGGCGAATCTCGCTCTGCTGCAACGGGCCTTCGACGTCGCCGACGAGAAGCACGCCCACCAGTTCCGTAAGTCCGGCGACCCGTACATCACGCACCCGCTGGCCGTGGCCAACATCCTGGCCGAGCTGGGCATGGACACCACCACGCTGGTGGCCGCGCTGTTGCACGACACCGTCGAGGACACCGGGTACTCGCTCGACGAGCTGACCGCCGAATTCGGCACCGAGGTCGCCCATCTGGTCGACGGCGTCACCAAGCTGGACAAGGTCAACCTGGGCGCGGCCGCCGAGGCGGAGACCATCCGCAAGATGATCATCGCCATGGCCCGCGACCCCCGCGTGCTGGTGATCAAGGTCGCCGACCGGCTGCACAACATGCGCACCATGCGCTTCCTGCCGCCGGAGAAGCAGGCCAAGAAGGCCCGCGAAACCCTCGAGGTGATAGCGCCGCTGGCCCACCGGCTGGGTATGGCCACCGTCAAGTGGGAGCTGGAGGACCTCGCCTTCGCGATCCTGCACCCCAAGAAGTACGACGAGATCGTGCGGCTGGTCGCCGACCGCGCGCCCTCGCGCGACACCTATCTGGCCAAGGTGCGCGCCGAGATCGTGAACACCCTGGCGTCGAGCCGGATCAATGCCGTGGTCGAGGGCCGTCCGAAGCACTACTGGTCGATTTATCAGAAGATGATCGTCAAGGGTAAGGACTTCGACGACATCCACGACCTGGTCGGCATCCGCATCCTCTGCGACGAGGTGCGCGACTGCTACGCCGCGGTCGGTGTCGTGCACTCGCTGTGGCAGCCCATGGCCGGGCGGTTCAAGGACTACATCGCCCAGCCGCGCTACGGCGTCTACCAGTCGCTGCACACCACCGTGGTCGGCCCGGACGGCAAGCCCCTGGAGGTGCAGATCCGCACCCAGGACATGCACCGGACCGCCGAGTTCGGCATCGCCGCGCACTGGCGGTACAAGGAGACCAAGGGCAAGCACTCCAACGACTCCACCGAAGTCGACGACATGGCGTGGATGCGTCAACTGCTCGACTGGCAGCGGGAGGCGGCCGACCCGGCCGAGTTCCTGGAGTCGCTGCGCTTCGACCTCAAATCGCCCGAGATCTTCGTGTTCACACCCAAGGGTGACGTGATCACCCTGCCGCAGAAGTCCACCCCGGTGGACTTCGCCTATGCCGTGCACACCGAGGTCGGCCACCGCTGCATCGGCGCGCGCGTCAACGGGCGGCTGGTCGCGCTGGAACGGCAGCTGGAGAACGGTGAGGTCGTCGAGATCTTCACCTCCAAGGCCCAGAACGCCGGACCCTCGCGGGACTGGCAGAACTTCGTGGTGTCCCCGCGTGCCAAGGCCAAGATCCGGCAGTGGTTCGCCAAGGAACGCCGCGAGGAGGCCCTCGAGGCGGGTAAGGACGCGATCAGCAAGGAGGTCCGGCGCTCGGGCCTGCCGCTGCAGCGCCTGATGAGCGTCGACGCCATGAGCGCGCTCGCCCACGAGCTGCACTACACCGACATCTCGGCGCTGTACGCGGCCGTCGGCGAGAACCAGGTGTCCGCGCACCACGTGGTGCAGCGGCTCATGGCCCAGCTCGGCGGCGTCAGCGATGTCGAGAACGAACTGGCCGAGCGGTCCACGCCGTCCACCGTGCCGGCGCGCCAGCGCACGACAGGCGATGCGGGCGTGGAGATTCCGGGCGCGCCCGGCACGGTCTCCAAGCTGGCCAAGTGCTGCACCCCGGTGCCCGGCGACGAGATCATGGGCTTCGTGACCCGTGGCGGTGCGGTCAGCGTGCACCGCACCGACTGCACCAACGCCGATTCGCTGCGCTCGGAACCGGAACGGATCATCGAGGTCAAATGGGCGCCGTCGCCCTCGTCGGTGTTCCTGGTGGCCATCCAGATCGAGGCCCTGGACCGCACTCGCCTGCTGTCGGATGTGACCAAGGTGCTGGCCGACGAGAAGGTCAACATCCTCTCGGCCGCGGTCACCACCTCCGGTGACCGGGTCGCCATCTCCAAGTTCACCTTCGAGATGGGCGACCCCAAGCACCTCGGCCACCTGCTCAACGTGGTTCGCAATGTGGAGGGCGTCTACGACGTCTACCGCGTGACCTCGGCCGCCTGATCCTGATATGTCGACGGGCAAGCGCGTCAAACTCGCGCTGGGTAGTGGCGGCGCACGCGGATACGCGCACATCGGCGTGATCGCCGAGCTCCGGGAGCGCACCGATGTCGCACAGCGGGCCATCGATCTCATGCTGGCCGCCCTCACCCGCCAGCATCTGGCCGCGCACCCGCCGGACCTGGTGATCGAGGTGCCGCAGAACATCTGCGGCACCATGGATTTCCATCGCGCCACCCCGATCATCGAGCGGGGGCGGTTGCTGGCGGCCCAGGCGCTCGACGCCCTGCCCGACCGAGCCCTCGACGCCCTGCCCGACTGAACGATTGCCCGGCGGTCGCGGGTACGATCGGCGCGAACCGGACCGGCCCGCGCGGCCGGTCGTCACCCGTAGGAAGGGCCCCGTACCAGCATGAAGTTCGAGAATGTCACCGTCACCAAGCGCGCCAACGTCTACTTCGATGGCAAGTGTGTGAGCCACAACATCGAACTGGCCGACGGCACCAGCAAGTCGATCGGTGTCATCCTCCCCGCCACCCTGACCTTCAACACGGGCGCGCCGGAGATCATGGAGCTGCTCGAGGGCCAGTGCAACGTCACCCTTGCCGGCGAGTCCGAGGCCGTCACCTACAAGGGCGGCGAGTCGTTCTCCGTGCCGGGCAACTCCAGCTTCCAGATCGAGGTCGTCGAGCCGGTCCACTACGTCTGCCACTTCGGCTGAGCTCCGAACCCCTGTGGCCCGGTCGCGCGAATGCGACCGGGCCACAGCCATTTCCGGCTCCGGCGTGGTACGCATGGGGTATGACGACCCTGGGAGTGGTGTTCCGGCCGCAGCAACCGCCCGAGCGGCTGCGGGACGTGGTGCGGGCGGCGGACGAGTCGGGACTCGACGAGCTGTGGCTGTGGGAGGACTGCTTCCTGGAGGGCGGGATCGCCACGGCCGCGGCGGCGCTCGCGTGGAGTGAGCGGGTGCGGGTCGGGGTGGGGGTGCTGCCGGTGCCGCTGCGCAATGTCGCGGTCACCGCGATGGAGCTGGCGACGCTGGCGCGGATGTTCCCCGGGCGGGGGATCTGGGGTGTGGGACACGGGGTTCAGGACTGGATGGGGCAGGTGGGGGAGCGGGTCGCCTCGCCGATCACCCTGCTGCGCGAATACCTCGATGCGCTGCGGGCGCTGCTGGCCGGGCAGCGAATCACGGTGAAGGGCAGGTATGTCCGGCTCGACGACGTCGCGCTGGACTGGCCGCCGGCCGCCGCACCGCCGATCCTGGCCGCCGCGACCGGGCCCCGGACGCTGAGTTTGGTGGGGGAGGCGGCCGACGGGGTGATCCTCACCAGCTCCACACCCGCCGACGGGATTCGGACGGCCGCCGGGATCGTGCGGGCCGCGCGACCCGAAGCGCTTGCGGCACAGCCGTATCCGATCGTCGTATACCTGCTGGCGGCGACCGGTCCCGATGCCGCGGAGCGGGTGGCCGCGGACCTGCGCGGGCAGGACCGCGACGGTATCCCCGATATCGGTGTCGCGGGTGACGCTCGGGCCATCGCCGATACCGTGCTCCGTTGGGTGGAGGCAGGCGCCACCAGCGTGGTCCTGCAGCCCACCGCCGACGAACCGGACCCGGTCGGCTTCGTCCGTTTCGCCGCCGAGCAGGTCAGGCCCCTCGTTTCCTGATGCGGCCGAAGGCTTTCCGCACGGTCTAGCGCAGGTCGCGGAAGAATTCCCGGATGTCGCCGACCAACAGCTCGGGTTCCTCCATGGCCGCGAAATGCCCGCCGCGATCCACGTCGACCCAGCGGGTGATGGTGTTGGACTGCTCGCAGTAGCGGCGGATGCAGACATCGTGCGCGAACGCGATGACACCGGTCGGCACACCGGAGTTCACGGCGGGCGCACCCCATTCCCCGGTGTTCGCGTACCCGACGTACGCGGCCGACCCGGCGGTGCCGGTGAGCCAGTAGAGCATGACGGTGGTGAGCAGGCGGTCGCGGTCGATGATCTTGTCGGGATCGACGCCGCGTGGGTGCGTCCACTCCCGGAACTTGTCCATGATCCAGGCCAGCTGGCCGACCGGCGAATCCGCCAGCCCGTACGCCAGCGCCTGGGGTCGCGTGGACTGAATCGCGATGTAGCCGAACTCCTCTCGGATGAATGCCTGGATGCGCCGCACCCGGTCCCGCTCCAGGTCGGTGAGCTCGTCGAGATCATTCGCGGCCGAGGGCGGGGGCAGGTTGGGGCCGCCGTTGACGTGGACGCCGATCACCCGATCCGGTGCCGTGCGCGCCACCTCGGGGCTGACCGCGCCGCCGATATCGCCGCCCTGCACGCCGTAGCGCTGATAGCCGAGCCGGTTCATGAGTTCCGCCCACACCCGGCCGATGCGGCCCCGCGTCCAGCCGGTGTCACTGACCGGACCCGAGAACCCGAACCCGGGCAGCGAGGGAATGACCAGGTGGAAGGCATCGCCCGGGTCGCCGTCGTGGGCGCGCGGATCGGTCAGCGGGCCGATGACGTCGAGGAAGTCGGCGATCGAACCGGGCCAGCCGTGGGTGAGCAGCAGCGGCACTGCGTCCGGTTCGGCGGAGCGGATGTGCAGGAAGTGGATGCGCTGTCCCTCGACCTCGGTGTGGAACTGCGGGTACCGATTGAGCTCGGCTTCGGCGGCGCGCCAGTCGTATCCGGTGCGCCAGTGGTCGAGCAGCGCGCGCAGCCAGTGCACCGGGACGCCGGTGTCCCAGTCGTCGCCGGGCAGCGGGGCGGGCAGGCGCGCGGCGTCGAGACGCCGGCGCAGGTCGTCGAGCTGCTCGGCGGGGATGTCGATGCGGAAGGGCGTGATCTGTTCGGTCATGAGAACCACGGTAGGAGGCAGTTAGGACAGTTTCTGCCCTAGCTGTGCGGCAGAATCGATTTCATGTTGGAAACCTCCGCCCGGCTGCTGCGCCTGCTGTCGCTGCTGCAGACCCCGCGCGAGTGGAGTGGCGCGGAACTGGCCGCACAGCTCGCGGTCGATGTGCGCACCGTGCGCCGGGATATCGACAAGCTGCGCGCGCTCGGCTATCCCGTCGACGCCACCGCTGGCGCCGCCGGGTATCGGCTGGGTGCGGGCGCGCAGCTGCCGCCGCTGCTGCTCGACGACGAGGAGGCCGTCGCCGTGGCCATGGGATTGCGCACCGCGGCGGGCGGGACCATCGCGGGCATCGAGGAGAGCTCGCTGCGGGCGCTGGCCAAACTCGAGCAGGTGCTGCCGTCGCGTTTGCGGCATCGGGTGACTGCGCTGCAGGCCGCGACCGTGGCCGTGCCCGCGGGCGGCCCGCGCGTCGACCCCGACACTCTGAACGCGATCGCCGCCGCCATTCGCGATCAGCATCGCCTGCGGTTCGACTACCGCGCCCACACGGGTGAAACATCCTGCCGGACAACCGAACCGCATCGTCTGGTGCACATCGGCCGCCGCTGGTATCTGACCGGCTGGGATGTGGACCGCGAGGATTGGCGCACCTACCGGGTGGACCGCCTCACCCCGCGCATCCCGACCGGCCCGCGCTTCACGCCCCGCGCCGCGCCCGACGCCGCCGATCAGGTCTCCCGGGGAGTGACCACCGCGCCCTATCGCTATCGGGCTCGTATCACGCTGCTGACCTCCGCCGAGCGGGCCGCCGAGGTGATCGCGCCGACCGTCGGCATGCTCGAGGCCGTCGACCCCGACACCTGCATCCTGCACACCGGCGCGGATTCGCTCGACGCCATCGCCGTCCACGTGGCGGGTTTCGGTTTCGAGTTCCGGGTCCTCGAGCCCCCGGAATTGGCGGCGCGCCTCCGTGAGCTGGCTACCCGGTTGCACCGGGCGGCGGGCTGATCTGCGCGTACGCGCCGGGTCGGTGCGGTATCGCTGTATCCCGGACCGGGATTCGGGGATCTCGTCGAGAGGGGTTGTGTGCTGGGTGAGTTCAGCCCGCCAGGGCTGTGCGGGTGGCGGAACGGATGGCGGCCGTGACGGCTTCGGGCTGCTCCAGCATCACGAGGTGACCGCAGTCGGGGAGTTCGATGGCCTCGGAGGGGCACAGGGTGGTGTTGAGGCGGGCGCCCGCGGCGGCGGACAGGATGCGGTTCTTGGCGCCCCAGACGGTGGTGATGGGCGGGAATCCTGGGCCTGGCCGGAAGTCGTCGAGGACGGCCAGTTTCGGCAGGTCACGTGCGATGGCGGCGGGTGGGAGCAGGCGCCGGGGTTCGCTCCAGCGGTGGCGCAGACCGATGAAGGCGGAGGAGCCCATACCGCGGCCGCGTGGGCCGAGCTGTTCGCGGACGACGAGATTCGCGGCGAAACCGGGCAGCCGGATCGCGCCCGAGACGGAGTCGAGCGGGAGCTGCGCGGCCGCGCGCGCGGTCCACCCGGTGGGCGTGGGCCGCAGGGTGGCGGCGGTCAGGGGGCTGCACAGCACCAAGGCGCGCACATTCTGCGGATTGCGGCGCGTGTACAGCAGCGACAGCGCGCTGCCGAAACAGTTGCCGACCATCGTGACATTGGTGAGCCCGTGGGCGTCGATGAACTCCGACACCATGCGCACGTAGTTGTCGACGGTGTACCCGTCCGCGGGCGAGTCGGAGTCGCCGTAGCCGAACAGATCCAGCGCGTACACGGTGTTGGTGGCCGCCAGCGCCCGCGTCTGGTTCGCCCAGATGCGCCGGTCACCGCCGATATTGTGCAGAAACAGGATCGGATCCCCGGATCCGGCGCTTTCGTAGGCGACGGATACGCCGTGATAGTCGAACTCCGGCATCGGGCGCTCTCCTCATTGAGTAGCGGTGCTGCACTGCGTCTGCGGCCTCGAGGGCCGTCAGCACCGACTCACCCTCGCGCGGTACCAGCCATACTAGCTGGTACCGCGCGTAACACAAGTTTTTGAGGGAAGCGTCCGAGCGCTGGTCAGCGGGTGGATCCGGCGATCACCTCCCCGCTGCGGATCCAGGATTTCAGTTCGGTCATACCGGTGTCGCGATCCATTACGGGCCGGTATCCGAAATCGCGGGTGGCCGCGGAGGTGTCGTAGGTGCCCGAGCGGGTCATCACCGCCACCGAGTACCGCGAGAGCGGAGGCGTCCAGTGTTCGGCGAGATACGGTACCCGCCTGAGGTTTTCGATCACCGACACCACCAGCGCCACCACGCGCGGATCGAGCCTGCGGCCCGGCCGCGGATAGCCGAGGTCCGCGGCGACGTCACCGAGGAACCCCCACACGTCGGTCCGCTCCGCATCGGCGATGAAATACGGCTTGCCGCCGACATTCTCGCTGGCAGCGGCCCTGACCGCGGCCTCGGCGATATTGTCCACATGGCACAGCGAGGCGTACACCTCACGCCCGGCCGACAGATCCGGCAGGGTCCCGGCCGCCGCCCGTTCGAGCAGCCGCACAATGGGCCCGGACCGGTCGCCCGCACCCCAGATGGCCCGCGGCCGCAGCGCGCAGGTGCTGAATCCGGGCGCATTCGCCTTCAGCACCAGGCGTTCGGCGGCGGCCTTGGTCTCGCAGTAGTGGTTGAGGTAGCGGCGGGGATACGGAACCGACTCGTCGATATCGATCTGGTCGCCGCCGTCACGGTCCATGAGCGCGCTCGGACTCGAGATGAACACGAACCGCTGCGCGCCGGCCGCCCGGGCAGCGGCCAGCAATCGCGAGGTGGCGGCGGTGTTCTCGGCCCAGAAGCGGGCGCGGGTGCCGCGCTCGTCCACGCGGGCGGCGCTGTGGAACACGACATCGACTCCGGCGACGGCGCGGTCCAGCGAGTCGGGATCGCCGAGATCGCCCACCACCCGCTCCACCCGGTCGAGCACCGGGGCCAGATCCCGCAGATTGCTGGTGCGCCGCACCAGAATCGCCACCTCGTTGTCCCCGTCGCGCACCAGCCGGCGCGTGAGCGCGCCGCCCAGGAAGCCGGAGGCCCCCGTCACCAATGCCTTCACGATGCTGCTGCTTTCACGATGCCTCCAGAAGTGTGCGGTCGCGTCGCCGAGCGCGGCCGAGGAGCGGTGTCAGCGCCACGGTGTCCCAGTCGATCCGGCTGGCCAGCTCGTCGGCGGCCATGCTGACGGGTATGCGGGTGGCCGGGTCCGCGGCGCACAGTGCCGCGTCGGCCCACCACAGCAGCCGCAGCGCCGGATTCGACGGGGCGCGTCCGGCCACCGCGGCGATCAGCCCGGCCAGCAGATACAGCCGGGCGGCGATCCAGGCCAGGAAATACAACCGCGCGGTCAGCGGAACCATCTGCGGCGCCGGGCTTCTCATGCTGCGGCCCTACCCGTCGAGCTGCTTGGCCGCCCAGACCGCCAGCTTCTCGCGGCCGATCTTGGCATTGTGGCGGATGTCGACCGGGAACCGCGGATGGAACAGGAACTCCGCCACCGGCTTGGTGATGTCGAATTCGTCGCGCCGCCCGCGCAATCGGTCCTCGACCGCGGCCCGGTCGGCTCCGGGCGCCAGCTCCACGCACAGCACCGGCTGCTGGTCCCCGCGCGCGCCCACGCCCACCAGCGCGGTGCGGGCGACGCCCTCGACGGTGTTGAACACCTGCTCGACCTGCACCGTGAACATGGGCCCGCTCGCCGTCTCCAGCCGCTGACTCTTGCGCCCGCAGAAGCGGATTCGCCCGGCGTCGTCGATCCAGGCCAGGTCTCCGGTGCGATGCCAGATCACCTCGCCCTCGGCGATCTTGCCGGTCCGGTTGGCCGCCTGCGGCCAGAAGTAGCGGGGGCTGACATTCGGCCCGGACACCACCAGCTCGCCGATCCCCCGCGACGCCGCCAGGTCGGCTGCCCGTGCCTCCGCGTCCGACCAGTCCGGCAGTGGATCATCGGTAATGGCGATGATGCGCGCCTGCACGTGGAGCGCGGGCGCGCCCACGCACACCCCGTGCCCGGTGTGCGCCTGCTCCACCAGATCGCCGAGCAGCTCACGGGATTCGATGGTCGCCATGGGCAGCGCCTCGGTCGCGCCGTAGCCGGAGTACACCTTGGCCGGCTCGGGCAGCACCTGCCGCAGCGCCGCGATGCACCAGTCCGGGACGGGCGCTCCGCCGGAGTAGATGCTCCGGATGCTCGGCAGGGACACCCCGGTCTGCTCGATGTGCCGCAGGAGCGGGATCAGCACGGCGGGGGAGGCGAACATGGTCTTCACCTCGTACCGCTGCACCGCGTCGACCACGTGCGCCGGATCGGTCGCCCCGACCTTGGAGGGAATCAGAGGCGGTAGCACGCACCGGGATCCGAGCAGCAGCTCCAGGATGCCCGCCACCGGCGCGGTGATGAGCGAGGTGCCCGGCGCGACGTGTTCGCGCGCGGCGTCCACCTGGTCGATCATGGCGCTGAGATTGCCGTGGGTGAGCACCACCGCCTTGGCGGGCCCGGTGCTGCCGGTGGTGTAGGCGATCAGCAGTGGTTCGTCATCGGGCGCGGGCTCGCGTTCGGGCAGCGTGGAAGCCGGTGTGCGGCCCCAGCTTTCGAGGGTGGGCCCCTGCCACCACGAGCGCCCGACCGTGACCGCCATCCGTACCTTGCGGAAATAGGCGCGGAACACGATGCGCAGCGCCTGCGCCTCGGTGACGCCGACGAAGGCCTCGGCGTCGGCGGCCTGCAGGCAGCGCAGCATCTTGAACACGCCCATGCCCGGGTCGATCACCACCGGCACCGCGCCGATCTTGAACAGCCCGTAGAGGACGGCGTACAGCTCGGGTCCCGGCCGCACCAGCACGATGGTGCGCGCGCCGCGGGTGACGCCGGCCTCGGCGAACCGCTCGGCAATCGTGTCCGACCACGCATCGAGTTCGGCGTAGGTGAGATGGCGGTAATCGGGCAGGCCGTCCCGATTCCTACCGTCGGCATATATCACCGCCTCCCGTTCGGGATGGGCGGCGACGATGTCGCCGAAACGATCGAGAGCGCGCCAATAAATGGTGGGCAAGGAATGCGACACACTTCCCCCAGTGAATTGTCGAGGAATGCGAGGAATGTATCGGTGAGGCTACACGGGGTGATGTCGGACCGCTAGCCGTGGCGCTCCGTATTCGTTTGATATACAACGGGTTTAGTGTGTCTCCGGGTACCGACACCGGTTCCTCGAAACCCCCTATTCCACCCCTACGGGGTGACGGCGCGACCATTCGCCGATCGGCGTGCGCACCACTTCCTTCCAGCGATTACGTCACGAGAAATGGTCGAGCGCACTGTGATTGGTGAGGCTCGTGCGGCGCCCGTCTACCGGTGGGTACGGTAGCGTTTCACTTGGCATCGGGGCTACGGGATATCAGCGGGGCCGGCTCGGGGGACACCGAATTGCGGCCGCCGCAGCCACATTCGACCGGACGCACTCAGTCCAGAGAGCAGGGGGCCACATGCGTACACGCTTCGAATCGATCGGTGCGTACACACCCACTACCATCCGTTCCACCGAGGACGTGATCAACAGTCTTTCGGTACCCAGGGCATTGGACCTGGAACGAATTACCGGAATCAAGAACCGGCGCGTGCACAATAGCGATCCGGAGAATTACGAATCGTCGTTCGCGCTGGCGCGCAACGCCATCGAGGACTGCCTCGCGCGCTCCGGCTACGACGCCGCGGACCTGGACGTCATCATCTCGGTGTCGATCACTCGCTTCACCGCGCCCGGGCAGTACTGCTTCGCACCGTCTTTCGCCGCCCAGCTGGGTGCGGCCATCGGCGCGGGCCGGGCACTGCACTTCGATCTGTCCAATGCCTGCGCGGGCATGATCACCGGCGTGCTGGTGCTGGACCGCATGATCAAGTCCGGTGTGGTGCGCCGCGGCCTGGTGGTCAGCGGCGAACAGATCACCCCCATCGCCGAGACCGCCACCCGCGAGATCTCCCAGCCCTACGACCCGCAGTTCGCCGCCCTCACCGTGGGCGACGCGGCCGTGGCCGTGGTGGTCGACGACCAGGGCGACGACGCGGACGAGATCCACTACATCGAGCTCATGACCACCTCGGCCGGCGCCGAGCACTGCATCGGCATGCCCAGCGACAAGACCACCGGCATCGCCATGTACACCGACAACCGCGCCCTGGCCAGCGAATCCCGCTTCCTGCAGGGCATTTCGCGCATGGCCGACTTCCTGCTGGAGACCGGCCGGGCCTGGGAGAGCGAGAAGTACGACTACTGGATCCACCACCAGTTCAGCGGGCCCGCCATCGACTACATCAGCTCGCTCACCGAGCGGCACTTCGACACCCCGATGCCGCAGACGCTCAATGTCTACGCCGAATACGGCAATACCGCGTCCACCTCGCACTTCCTGGTGCTGCGCGAACACCTGGCGCAGGGCCGGATTCCGCGCGGCTCCAAGGTGCTGCTGATCCCCGAGGCGTCCGGCGTGGTCTCCGGGCAACTCGCCGCGACCATCTCCCGGCTGGAGGCCTGAATCCATGAGCACCGCAATCGTTTCCGCGGCCGTCTGCACCGATGCCGACACCGGCAGCTACTTCGAGCTGGCCGCCCGCGCGGGCGCGCAGGCGCTGGCGGCGGCGGAGGTCTCGGCCGACCGGGTCGGCCTGGTGGTCAACGCCGGGGTGTTCCGGGACAGCAATATCGCCGAGCCCGCGGTGGCCGCGCTGATCCAGAAGCGCCTCGAGGTGGGCCTGGAGTACGCGACCGGGCGGGTGCCCGCATTCTCCTTCGACCTGCTGAACGGCGGCACCGGCGTGGTGCACGCGCTCATGGCCGCCCAGTGCTTCACCGGTCTCGGCGATGTCGAGTACGCGCTCATCGTGGCCGGCGATACCCACCCGTCCACCGAGCGCGACCGCGAGGACTTCCCTTACGCCGCCAGCGGTGCGGCCATCCTGCTGCATTCCTCCGACAGCGCGGGCGGTTTCGGCCGCATCTACACCACCGAGACCCCGGGCGCGCTCGCCCCGACCGCGTGGGCCGACCTGGAGGCGGCGGGTACCGGCGGCCGCACCGCGCTGACCGTGCGCACCGAGACCGGGGACCCGCTCGCGCTGGCCGAGACCGCGGTGCGCGAATGCCTCGCCGGTGAAGGACTGGAGCCCAGCGACTTCGCCACCGGCGGCGCGGTGCTGCTGGCCCCGGCCCCCGTCCCCGGCTTCCGGGAGCGGGTGGCCTACCGGGTCGGGGTGCCCTCGGCCGCGGTCGCCGGGATAGACCCGTTCGTCGGCAACCCGTATTCCGCGGGCCCGGTGCACGCGTATCTGAACGCGGCCACCCAGGGCATGCTCGACGAGGTGCGCGCAGTGGTGTTCCTGGCGACGGACGACACGTCGGCGGCGGCTCTGGTCTATCGCCCGCAGGCGCTCGTCACCACCTCCCAGGCGAATGTGAAATACACTGTTTGACAGTACATTTCGAAACCGTTGTGCCCCGGCTGATCCTGGGCGCCCACGCGCCCTCGCTGCAACGATGCCGCTCCAGCACACCGAAGCTCGCCGTGCCACGCCTGTCAGTCGGGCGCATCCCGATCGGTGAAAGGGACGTCAGATGGCACGGTCGGTCGCACGGGACCGAGGGGAGACGCCGGTGGGGGCCGGCGGCAGGACGAGCTGTGCGGTCGCCGGCCGGGCGAGCGCGGCGGACGCGGAGCGGCTGCGGGTCGCGCGCGCGGTGGCGGTGCTGGGGGCCGCTGCCGGGGTGGGCCGGGTGGCGGCGCTGCTGAACACGGAACTCGACGAGACCCGTGCGGTGGTCACGGAATTGGCGGCGGCCGGGCTGATCGTGGGGGAGTGCCGCCCGCACCCGGAGCTTGCGGCCCCGGTGCTGCGGGATTTGCCCGACGAGGATCGGCGCGCCCTGCACACCGGGGCGGCCGAACTGCTGTTCCGGGAGGGCCTGCCCGCGGCCACGGTGGCGCGGCACCTGGTCGAGGCGGGCGACGCGCGCGGCTCGTGGGCGGCGCAGGTGCTCCTGGAGGTCGCCGACCGCGCCTTCGACGCCGATGAATTGGGCAGCGCCGGAACCTATCTGGAGCTGGCCTATCGGGCCAGCAGACGCGCCGACGAGCGGGCCGCCATCGCGACCCGGCTGGTGGCGGTGGATTGGCGGATCAACCCGTCGTGCCGCACCCGCAATTTCGGCCGGCTCAAGGCCGCCCTGCGCACCGGGCGGGTGCCGTATCCGGAGCTACCCATGACCGTGCTGCAGATGCTGTGGCACGGTCATGTCCTGCACGCCGATCACGCGCTGGCCCAGCTGCGTCGCAGCGGCGACCCGGCGGCGGCCGATCGGGTCGAATTCGTCGGGGCGTGGCTGCGCTACACGCATCCGGTGCAGGCGCAACGGCATCCGTGGCTGGCTCGCGCCCGCCCCGGTCCGGAATCGCCTTCCCCGGACCGTGATTCACCCCACCGGCAGGCGGCCGCGCTGCTGGCGGGACTGTGGGCGCAGCGCTCGCCCGCCGAGACCGCCGCCGCGGCCCAGCGCATCCTGGCACATCACCGGCTGACCCCCGCCACCGTCGAGGTGCTGGTGGCGGCGGTCGACTGTCTGCTGCATACCGATCGCCTCGACGCCGCCGACGCCTGGTGTACCGCCCTGCTGGCCGAGGCCACCGCGCGCCGCGCCCCGACCTGGCAGGCGCTGTTCGCCTCGGCGCGCGCGGAGACGCTGCTGCGCAAGGGAAATCCGGTCGAGGCGGGCGGGCACGCACTGGCAGCACTCAATCTGCTGCCCGCCGAACAGCTCGGGGTGTGGCTGGGCCGGGCGGTCGCGGTGCTGGTGCGCGCGCTCACCGCACAGGGCAGGCACGCCGAGGCCGCCGCACAGCTGGAGCGGCCGATGCCGCGCGCCATGTTCGAATCCCGTTTCGCGCTGGGCTATCTGCGCGCCTGCGGTGAGCACTGCCTGGCCACCGGCCGGCCCGAGGAGGCGCTGCGGCATTTCCGCCGGTGCGGGCGGCTGATGGACGAGTGGGGCATGGACTTCGCCTGGCTGGCGCCGTGGCGCAATGACCTGGCCGCGGCCGGCCTGGTGTCCGGGCAGCAGCGGCAGGTACGGAATCTGGTCAGCCGGCACCTCGACCTGATCGGCGGGGCCGAGCAGCACCACACCGGCGGGGTGTCGCTGCGCCTGCTCGCCGCGACCAGCGATCCGCTCCGGCGGGTGACGCTGCTGCGCCGGTCAGCGGCGCTGGCCCGCTCGGGTGGCGACGAACTCGAATTGGCGACGGTGCTGGCCGATCTCGGGAACGCCTACCGGGCACTGGGGGAGGCGGACCGGGCCCGGCCTCCGCTGCGGGAGGCGGCGCGGCTGGCCGAGACCTGCGGGGCCGAACCGCTCCTGGCCCGCCTGCAGGTGGACCCGGTACCGGCCGCGAGAGAGACCCTGGGCGACAACGGTTTCGACGCCTTGAGCCCGGCCGAACGGCGGGTGGCCGAACTGGCCGCGCTCGGTCAGCGCAATCGCGATATCGCCGACGCCCTGAACATCACCATCAGCACGGTGGAGCAGCACCTGACCCGGGTGTACCGCAAACTCGCGGTCGCCCGCCGCACCGAACTGCGGTTCGCGCTGGCGTCCCGGACCGAGACGAGCGCGCGGACCGCTGCCGGATAACCGTCGGCCGAAAGGGGATTGGCATGATCGCGTATCCAACCGGGGCGCCGCACCCGCCGCGGGACGACCATCCGCCGCTGCCCGAGCACGACCCGTTCTACCGGCGTCCGCGCGGACTCGACCGGGTCGTGCCCGGGGCCGTCCTGCGTTCGCGCCCGGTGGAACTCGCACTGCTGGGCCGCATTCCGCAGCGCGTCACGGCCACCCAGCTGCTGTACCGCAGCACCGACCTGCACGGCCGTGCCGAGGCGGCGGTCACCACGGTGCTGCTGCCCTCCGGTGCGGACCCGGCGGCCGACCGGCCGATCGTCTCCTTTCAGTGCGCCATCGACGCCGTCGCCTCGAAATGCCTGCCGTCGTACGCGTTCCGCCGCGGCGCGCGGGCGCTGGGCTCGGTTCCGCAGTTCGAGCTGCTGCTCATCGAGCACGCCCTGACCCGCGGCTGGGCGGCGTCGGTGCCCGACCATACCGGGACCGCGGGCCGGTTCGGGGCTCCGCGCGAGCCCGGCCACCGCACCCTGGACGGCCTGCGCGCCACCCTGAATTTCCTGGCGCGACCCGGTGATTCGCCGGTGGCGCTGTGGGGGTACTCGGGCGGCGGACTGGCCACGGTGTGGGCCGCCGAGCTCGCGGCGAGCTATGCCCCGGAGCTGAATATCCTTGCCGCGGTGCTGGGTTCGCCGGTAGGAAACCTCGAATCGACCTTCTTCCGGCTCAACGGCTCGGCCTTCGGCGGGCTGGCCACCCTGTGCCTGGCCGGACTGCGCCGCACCTATCCGGCCCTGGACCGCACCCTGCGCGAGCACCTCGACGCCGCGTCCCTCGACCTGCTCGAGCGTGCCGAAACCAGCGCCACCATTCCGCTCCTGCTGCGCAGCGGCCGGTCCCGGCTCCAGGATCGCGAGGGTTCGGACCTGGCCACACTGCGGACCCTGCCGCGGGTGCGGGCCGTCCTCGCCGATGTCGAACCGGGTGTGCGACCGCCGCGGTTCCCGGTGCTCGCGGTGCAGGGCGTGCACGATCTGATCATTCCGTGCGGCAATGTGGATCGGCTGGTCGATCGCTACCGGGCCGAGGGCACGTCGGTCCGCTATCTGCGCGATGTGCTGGGCGGTCACGCGAGCCTGGGTCTGCTGGCGGCGCCCCTGTGCGAGAACTGGCTCGCCGATCGATTCGCCGGTCGCCCGCTCCCGGCCGGAACCACGCAAACCGTAGTCTCCCTGGCACTTTCGATCCCCGCGCTCCGCGGCTACCTGGGCCTGGCGTCGATCCTGGCGAGAGCGGTGGCGGCCCGGCCGATGCGCGCCGCGCCACCCGCGCGGATCGCCGCGCAGCCGGGCGCGCCGGAGGCGGACATCGCACACGCACTGCCGGTCACCTGACGCGCACGCCGTCCCAGCCCGGCGAAGTGAAGGTCGGGCATCGATTCCCCTGAACGCCCGCGACCAGCTGATTCGGCTCCTATCGTGGATGGATCCGGAAGGGGTCGCCATGACGGCAACCGACAAGATCCTCATCATCGGCGGACTGCTGACCCTCACCTATGCGGCCCTGCTGGGATATCCGATGATCGCGCTGCGCATGCGCGAGGGGAACCCGCCCACGCCCCGCTATCTGACCGTCACCCATGTCGGCGCGGTCATCCAGGGCGTCATCCTGTTCGGTCTGGTGTGGGCCGCTCGCCTGTCCGATCTGTCCAGCGGCTGGAACATCACCGCCGCCTGGCTGGTCGTCGCCAGCGGCGTCTTCATCGCCGCCAAGGACACCATCAACTGGCTCACCGGCGTCGGCGACGAGTTCGCCGACAAGGCGCGCACCGCGCCGCTCGGCCTGGCCGGTGCGGTGACCATGACGGTGGGCCTGGTCATCTTCATCGTGGGTGACCTGACCGCGCTCTGAGACACGACCGCGGCGAGGCGCTACCGCAGCGAATCGGCCTTGCTGATCCAGCCCACCACCGCCCGGGTCAGGAAGGGTGGGGACAGGCGGGTGGCGAGGCTGGTGAGTTTGGTCTGCAGGCCGACCAGGACGTGCGGTCCGGACAGCGGTCGGCGTCCGGTTGCGGTGTGCCACACCGCTTCCGCCACATCGTCCGGGGTGAGGTGGACGCCGAGGACGGTCGCGGACTTCGAGCCGCGGCTCACCTCGGTCATCATGTCGGTCGCGACGAACAGGGGCAGCAGGTCGCTGACCGTGATGCCGTAGTGCCGCCATTCGAGGTCGAGGGCCTCGGTCAGGCTGCGCACCGCGGCCTTGGTCGCGCCGTAGGTCGCCAGGCCGGGTTGGCCGTAGAGCGCCGAGGCCGACGCCAGGTTGATGACCCGGCTGCCGGAGGTGCGGCGCAGATAGGGGAGGGCGGCGTGGCAGCCATTGAGGACGCCCTTGATGTTCACGTCCACGAGACGGTGCTGGCGTTCCACCGGGATCTCGCCGAAGGGGCCGGAGACGAGCACGCCCGCATTGTTGACCAGCAGGTCCAGCCGCCCGGTCGCGTCGTCGAAGTCCTTCAGGGCCCGGTCCCAGCCCACCGGGTCGGTGACATCGAAGGCCCCCGTCACGGTCCGCCCGCCGATCTCGGCGGCGGTGCGGGCGACCGCGTCGGCGTCGATGTCGTACAGGCCGACGGTCCAGCCCTCCCGGGCGAACCGCGCGGCGATGGCGCGGCCGATACCGGCGGCCGCCCCGGTGACGAGGATCGCGGGCCGGGAAGCGTTGGCGGGCTGCGACATCGGAGCCTCTCGGATCGGAGGGTCGGGACCGCCGGTGCGGATCAGGCGGCGCTGCGGCCGAGGCGACCGGGATCGATCATCGCACGGTGGAAATCGGCCGCGTCACGGGCGGCGTCCCGGCCGTCCGCGAGCAGGCCCGCACCCAGGTGGATGAGGGTGTGCGCGGCGCTCGGCCGCACTTGCAGGCGCAGCGGGACGCCCGCCGCCTCGGCCCGTTTCGCCACCGCCAGCGCGTCGGCGAGCAGCATCTCGCGGGAGCCGACCTGCAGCAGAATCGGTGGCAGGCCGGTGAAATCGTGGTTCACCACCGACCAGCTCGGATCCAGCTCGCCGTCCACGGCGATACCGCGGCGCACCACCATGTCCGGGCCGACCGCGGGCAGCACCGCGTCGTAGCGGGCATTGGGATGCGCGAGGCGGGCGGCGGAGTCGAAATCCGCCCACGGCGAGGTCACCGACAGTGCCACGGGCAGCGGCAGACCCAGCTCGCGCAGTGTCAGCGCCAGCCGCAGCGCGAGTCCGCCGCCCGCGGAATCGCCCGCGACGACGATCTTCTCGGGCGGGAACCCCTCGGCCAGCAGGTGCCGGTAGGCGGTGAGCGCGTCGTCGAGGCTCTCGTTGGGATGGGCGTCGGGCAGCTGCCGATAGTCGACGGTCAGCACCGGCAGCTCGCTCAGCGCGGCCAGGCGGGCGGTGTGGCGACGGTAGCTGTGCAGCCCGCCCGCGATGAACGCGCCGCCGTGCAGGTACAGGATCGCGGCGCCGCGGTCCACCCGCGGATCGGGAACCGGTGTGCTCCACAGCCATTCGGCGTCGCAGTGCTCGAACCGCACCGGCTCGCGGCGGGTGCCGCGCGGGGTGCCGAGCACCCGGGCGGGCTGTTCGGACAGCCGCGTCATCCGGAACACCAGGTGCGCGGGGCGCGGGCCCAGATCGGCGACCCAGGCTCCGGCGCGCAGGAACTGCTGCAGGGTGGTGCGCAGCACCGGATGGGCGAGCCTGGTCCCGATGCGCGCCGGCCGGATCGTCTCCACGATCACCGATGAGACGGGGTCCGAGGTCTGCGGCGTCGCCACGGGCGCTCCTGTCCGCGCCGCGAAACACCGGGCGCTGCTGAGACAACGATGTCAGTTCTGGCCAAGGGCCGTTCAACATCTTGACGGTGAATTCGCGGATTGTCATGTCCGAGAACGAAATTCCCACGTAAGAGGGGGTGCCGGGCGGCGGATCCGGCTGGGTGCCGCGACCGGGCGTTGACTTATGCAGGTAAATGCCTGCATAATTTTCCCGTGCAACCCGAACCCGAGATGGACGCGGTCTTCAAGGCCCTGGCCGACTCCACCCGCCGCCTGCTGCTGGACCGGCTGCGGGAGAACAATGGCCAGACCCTGCGCGAACTGTGCGAACGGGTCGAGATGGCCCGCCAGTCGGTGACCCAGCACCTCGACATCCTGGAGCGGGCCGGCCTCGTCACCGTGCTGCGCCGCGGTCGCGAACGGGTGCACTACATCAATCCGACCCCGATTCACGACATCGAACAGCGCTGGATCTCCGTCTTCGATCGCCCCCGGCTGGATGTCCTGCGCGCCGTCAAAAACCAGGCAGAGGAGTACGCCATGACCGCCACCGTGCCGAACTACGTCTACGTCACCTACATCCACGCCAGCGCCGAACAGGTGTGGAAGGCCCTCACCGACGCCGACCTGACCGCGCAGTACTGGGGGCACGCGAATGTGTCCGACTGGCAGGCGGGTTCGGAATGGGAGCACCGCCGCGTCGACGGCTCGGACAAGGTCGATGTCGTCGGCAAGGTCCTCGAGGTCGACGAGCCCCGCCGCCTCGTCCTCACCTTCGAGGATTCGATCGGAGCGGAGCGCTCCCCGTCGGTGGTGACCTTCCTCATCGAGTCCCACCAGGACATCGTCCGGCTCACCGTCACCCACGAGAACCTGCCGAATCAGGAAATGCTGCAGGGCATTTCGAGCGGCTGGCCCGCCGTGCTGGCCAACCTCAAGTCGCTGCTGGAGACCGGCGCCGTACTGCCGCAGGCGCCCTGGGAAATGTCGCAGGCCCACGCCTGATGTTCGACGCCACCGCGCTGCGCGGGGGTCTATGACACCCTGCTGGAAGCCGCTGCCGCCGTGACCGATTCGGGCCCGCCGCTGCCGCCCCCGACGGGGGGCTGATCGATGCCGAAGTCCCGGGCCACACCCGGCAGCTGCTCGCGCTGCGCGGAAACGGTGACGGCACCGGGCGGGCAAGTGCCCGCGCCGGTGCCGTCACCAGGTGATCGCCGTGCGGTGATCACCGTGTGGCCCTGCTGATTACCGCGGGGCCATGCGGATCGCGCCGTCGAGGCGGATGACCTCACCGTTGAGCATCGGGTTCTCCACGATGTGGCGGACCAGCGCGGCGTACTCGGCCGGGTCGCCCAGGCGCGACGGGTGCGGCACCTGCGCGCCGAGGGCGTCGATGGCCTGCTGCGGCAGGGTCGCGAAAAGCGGGGTGTGGAACAGGCCCGGCGCGATGGTCATCACGCGGATCTTGTACGAGGCCAGGTCGCGGGCGACCGGCAGCGTCAGGCCCACGATGCCGCCCTTGGAGGCGGAGTACGCGGCCTGGCCGATCTGGCCGTCGTAGGCGGCGACCGACGCGGTGTTGACGATGACGCCACGCTCGCCGTCGGCCTCCTCGACCGCCGAGATGCGCTCGGCGGCCAGGCGGATGACGTTGAACGTTCCGATCAGGTTAACGTTGATGATCTTGGAGAAGGACTCCAGCGGGAACGCGCCCTGCTTGCCGACCGTCTTGATGGCATTGCCGATTCCCGCGCAGTTCACCGCGATTCGCAGCGTGCCGAGCTCCTGGGCGGCATCCAGCGCGGCGGTCACATCCGCTTCGCTGGTCACGTCACCGGGCGAGAACACCACGCGCTCACCGAGTTCCTCGGCGATGGCCTTGCCGTCGGACGAGGGAAGATCGAGGATAACGACCTTCGCGCCGGCCGCGTGCAGTTCCCGCACGGTGGCCAGTCCGAGTCCCGACGCGCCACCGGTCACGACCGCGGCAATGTCTGCTGTCTTCACAAAACCTCCAAAATTCTTGGTCTTGTTAATGTAGATTCTGCTTCGTCCACAGGGAAGACCGCCCCGTCGGCGTGGCGTTCACCCGATGTCGCAAACCCTGCTACTCGCACGCGCGCGCGGATTGAACGGTGTGTCGTCCGGCGCGTCGAGTCGTTGGAATCCTGTTCATGCGAGAGAATTTCCGATCGGGACCGTTTCGTGCGCGCCGCCCGTGGCGACGCGACGACGGCGGGCTGCACAGTACCGACGATCACCGACGACAACACACCGTCAGCCACGACCGACCGCCGAGAGGGTCAGACGATGCCGAGCGACGTGCCCGCAGCGGGAATGTTGAAGTCGTACAAAAAAGTGTCGCGCTGGTACCCCGCTCTGGACCCCGACGCGCAGGCCCCGGCCCCCGAACAGCCCGACGGCGACTCGGCATTCGCCGACGACCAGGGCGCGGCCCGCTACCCGCACTACATCCACGACGAACCGGAGCTCGAGATTCCGCCGGTGCCCGATTCGGTGCTGCGGCGCAACCACTTCGACGGGGCCTGGTCGGACTGGATGACCGGGTCCGGCGAGAGTGCCTCCTACGCACCGTCGCTGCGCTACCGCGGCAGCACGGTCGTCGAATTCCCCACGGAGAGTAGCGAAGCCGGCACGGTATCGACCGGCGATCGCGCCCCGAGAACGCTCGACCGAGCCTCGCAGCTGCTGGACGCGGTCGCCGACCGTGCGGCCGCGCCGGCCGAGCGCATCACGGGGCGGCGGTTTTTCGCCGTCGCATTCCTGATCGTTGCCATTGTTTTGCTAGCCATTGCCGGTGGAGTTGCTCTATATGTGCTGAATTCCCACGGCGGCACTGCGCAATCCATCGGCACACCCGAGGCGGGACCCCGTTCCGGCCCGATCGCCGTCGCAGCGGCGTACAACGAAATGACGGCCCCCGCGATCATCGGCGACCATGGACCCGCGACGGGCATTCCGGCCGGATAAGAGGAGAGCGGAGACAATGGATCAGGACTGGAGCCGCTGGCTCGACGAGAGGCCCGAAGCGGGCGAATCGCCGGACCGTGCCGCGCGTTCCAAGGCTCCGGTGATGCGCCTGCGTAAGCGCCGCGGTGACTCCGGCGAGGCCGGTCCCGCGCCGCGCCCGATTCTGGTGGTGGGTGGTTGCGGCGGCGCGGGCACCACCACGACAACGCTCGGCATCGCGGGGGAGATGAGCGTCGCCGACGCCCAAATCGTCGCCGTGGACGGCACTTTCGCGGGCGGTGATCTCGCGTTGCGGGGCGCTGACGAGCACCTGAGCCCGATCAGTCTGCAGGCCTGGCTCTACGGCCGCGGTGACGACGAGGCCGCGCCGCTCAAGGAATGTCTCTCCCGCGCCACTTCCGGCATCGGTCTGCTGTGGCGCGATCCCGCCCCGCTGCGCCGGCGCGCCACCTACCTGACCGTCGCCCGCGCGCTCGGCGAGACCGGGTACACCCCGGTTTACGACGGCGGCAATCCGATCGCGAGCCGGCATCTGCGCCCGCTGCTCGAGGACGCCGATATCGCGCTGGTGCTGTCGATTCCGGCGCGGGTGGACGCGGCCAACCGGTTGCGCGTGACGCTGGAGTGGCTCGACGATCAGTTCGGCGGGCAGGGCGAGGGTCAGGGCGACGGCATTGTCGGCGACACCACCATTGTCGTGTCACACCAGTTGCCGGGCAGTGATTCTCGGGTCGCTGAGCATTTGCGGGAGCATCTGGACGGCTGGGTCCGTGAGATCGTCGAGATACCCTATGACGCACACCTCGCACGCGGAGAGTTGGTGCGGCACAGCAACCTGGCCGCAGAGACACGCCGCGCGTATCGCCGCCTGCTTGCTGGAGTGGCATCATGACCGCAGCCATGAAGGAACGCCGATCCGCCTCCGAGGCCGCCATGGCGGCCGGTGTGGTGCCGCCGCCGGAAACCCGCCGCGCACCGATCTGGGACCGACCCGTACCCGGCGGTGGCCGAGCGCCCCTGGTGTGGCTGCTCGGCGTGCACGGGGGCGCGGGCGCGACCACGCTCTCGCATGTGCTTGCGCCGGCGGCGGATTCGTATCGACGCTGGCCGGGCGTATTCGACCGGGAGTCCCCGTTCGTGGTGCTGGTGGCGCGCGAGACCATCGCCGGGCTCACCCGTGCCCACGATCTGCTGCGCCAGCATCACGCCGGGCTGGCCGGTCCGTGTGAGGTGCTGGGCCTGATCACCGTGGCCGCGCGGCCGGGCCGGCTGCCCGCCGAGATCCGCCGCTACCGCGATGTGGTCGGTTCGCTGGCGGGTCAGGTGTGGCAGTTGCCGTGGCACGAGGAATGGACCCTGGTCGAGGCCGATGAGCTGCCGGTGTGGTCACCCGGCGACCCGGTGCCGCAGCAGCGGAAGCGCAAATCCGATCCGCTGGAAGAGATTACGCCCGATGTGCGGGAGCTCGGCGCCGGCATCGTGGCCGCCGTGCAGGACGCGCTCGACGCCCCCCGCCCCGAGTTCCGGGACCCGGAGGAGTGATCATGGACCCCGATGGATTGTGTTGTGCGGGAATGAGTTCCCGGTTGCGGGGACCTGCCCGGTCCTCAGGGAAGGTGGCAGGGCAGTCAGTAGAAGGAGTTGACGTCGCCGGTTGGACGGCCGGGCCGTGCATCGGCGAGATTGTTACTAGCAGTTCGCTTTTGGATAAGGACAGACAATGAGCATGCTCCTCGCCGTACACGACGCGTACGGTCAGATCCTCGCCCAGGTCGGGAATCCGACCCCCGAGGCACCGCCCGCGTCGGACAAATTGCTGAAACTGGTTCGGTATTTCACCTGGTTCGTTCTGTTGTCGGGAATCCTGGGCATCACCTACGCCGGTGGCCGGTTCGCCTGGGAGAAATGGACAGGAGGCGGTTTGGAGTCGCCGAAGATGGTGGCAGGGGCCATGATCGGGGGAATCGTCGCGACGAGCGCGGGCACGATCATGAATGCAGTGATCACCTAATGTCCGCCGCGCTGGTTGCGCCAGCGATGGATGCCGTACTGGCCTACAAGCAGATGCCGCCGGATGTGATCCGGCCGATCATGCAGCTCATCGACTGGCTGCTGTGGTGCGTGCTGCTGTTCTGCCTGGCCTGGATGATCCTGGCCGCGGGCCGGCTCTGGTACGCCTTCCGCGACGACCTGGCCGCCAACGACGCGACACACGGGGTGGTGATGAGCCTGCTGGGCGCGATCATGGCGACCTCGGCCAGCGGGATCGCGCTGGCCCTGCTGCCGACCTGAGGGCACGGGCAGCTGAATTGTTCACTGGTACACACACTTCGGAGGCCATGCGATGAGCGAGAAGGAGTCGCCCGAGCGCGACCGCGTCTCGTTCGGCGTCATCGCCTCGGCCGCTCTGGTCGCGGTCATCCTGATCGCCGGCCTGGTGGTCTACTTCGGGCACGGCGACAGCAAGCCGAGCGCCAAGCCCGACGGGACCGTTCCGGCGGCCTCCGACTCCGGCGCCACCGGATTCGCCTCGCCCGAGGTGGATCTGTTCGGCCGCCGCGTCGACATCCCCAACAACACGGCCGGCCAGCCGCTGCCGCAGGATCCTTCCAAGCAGCGCAAGGCCACCGACGCCGACTGGCTCACCGCCGCCCCGCTGGGGACCACCGATCCCCACGGCTGGCAGCGGGTCTACGGCGCATCCGTGCCCTTCTCCACCTCCGACGGTCCGGCACGCCTGGAAAACGGCCTGGCCGTCGGCTATTCGCACACCCCGCAGGGCGCGGCGCTGGCCGCCGCCCAGATCACCTACCGGCTCAACGCCCGCCCGGCCGACCGGGAGCTCTACGTCCGGCAGGTGCGCGTGCCCGCCGAACAGCTCACCGCCTACGACCAGGCGCTGGCCGATCAACGGCTGCCGAAACAGCAGCCCGAGAAGGTGACTCGCTATCTGGTGGCCCCCGACGGCTTCCAGATCGAGAACTACGCCGACGACATGGCCATCGTGCGGCTGGCCGCGCGCGGGCCGGTGGTCGACAACCGGCAGCTGTGGGCGGCGGTGCGCCTGATCATGGTCTGGGACGCCGGCGACTGGCGGCTCAAACCTTCGACTTCCAAGACCGCTCAAACCGAATACGTGGATTCGCTTGCGGGGTGGACCAGATGGTGACAACAACAGAAATGGCATCGCGACCCATCGAGAGGTGGACCACATGCTGAGGCGGCTAGTCACGATCCTTGCGGTCGTCTTCACCGTCATGATCGCAACCCCGACGGTGGCCTACGGCCAGACGTACGGTTTCGATCAGGCCTGCAACGAATTACACGACTCCCTCGACGGGCTGGGCGTGCCCGGCATCTCGCTCGGCGACGCGGCCTCGGCCGCGTGCAAGGCGGGCAATGTCGCGACCCACCCGACCGACGCCGCCGCCACCGTGCGCGACAAGGCGTGGGACTCCACCTTCGGCAAGGTGGTGGACTCGCTGATGAACGGCCTGGGCGAGGCGTTGATGCTGGCGCTGACGTTCTGGATGAAGATCCCGAACGAACGCGTCAGTGACGCGGGGGCGCTCTTCACGAAGATCAACGACTACACCTATCAAGTCCAGATTCTGTTCTTGATGGCGTCGGTGATCCTGTCGGGGCTGAAACTGGCGCAGGCCAGACGAGGAGCCGCGGTCAGTGAGGCCACGGAATCGTTCTGGATGTTCGCGCGGGTGGTGTTCAGTTCCTGGATGCTGGGTGCGGTGATCGTGGCCGCCACCCAGGCCTCGGACAAGTTCTCCGAGTGGATCATCAACGACTCCACCAACGGCAATGCCAAGAACATCGCCGAGTTGATGGTGAAAACCTCCAAGCTGCAGGCGTTCTCGCCGGGTCTGGTGCTGATCATCGCGATCGTCGGCCTGCTCGGGGCGCTGGCCCAGATCGTGCTCGCCATCGTCCGCCAGGGCCTGCTGGTGGTGGCCGCGGGCGTACTGCCGCTGGCCGCGGCCGCGTCGGGCACCCAGATCGGGCGCACCTCGTACTCGAAGCTGCTGGGCTGGATCATCGCGTTCATGCTCTACAAGCCGGTGGCGGCGATCGTGTACATGATCGCGTTCACCACCGCGGGCAATACCGACGACCTGACCGGCACCGTGAACCTGCCCGACGCCGACGAGGCCCAGCGCATGCTGGTCGCCATCGTGCTGCTGTGCACGGTCGCGTTCGTGCTGCCGGCGCTGATGCGCCTGGTGACCCCGGCGGTCGCCATTGTCGGTTCCGGCGGTTCGGGTCTGGCCGCTACCACCGGCACCCTGGTCGGCATCGCCGCGCTCGGTGCGGTCGGTTCGCGTGCGGTGGCCCCGCGCGGTGCCGCCGGACCCGGTGCCGCTGGATTCATCGGACCCGGTCGCGGCGGGCGTCCCCGTCCCGGTCCCGGGGGCGGCGGTCCGGGCGGTGGCGGCGCGCCACGCCCGACACCCCCGCCACGCCCGGCGGGTGGTGGCGGCGGTGCGCCCGCCGCGAGTCCTGCCGCCCAAGGCGGTGGCGGCGCAGTACCGTCAGGCGCGTCCCGCGTCGCCAACCGGGTCGCACAGGTGCGCGCGGCGACCGCCTCGCTGAGCAAGGCCGAGTCCACCGCGGGCGACCTGGCCGGTGACCGCTGGGCCAACCGTTCACCCGACCTCGGCAGGAGCACCATCCCGCGATGACGATGACCGAGACCTACGAGCGCCGCTCGTACGGACTGTGGCAGAAGCCCCGCAGCGCCGGCCTTTTCGGCCTGCGCTGGGGTGAGACCGTGGTCGGTTTCGCCGTCGTGATCACCGCGCTGCTGACGGCGCTGGCGGCCGGGCCGAAACCGGCCGCCGTGGTGGCTGGCATCGGCACGGTCGTGATGGTTCCACTGGTGTGGCGGACGGGGGGCCGCTCCGGCTACGAGAACGGATTGATGATGTTCCATTGGTTGCGCGGCCGTTCCAAGGGCGAGCACGTGTACCGGGGCGGGCGGTTCTCCCGGATCCCGGGCGGCGTCACCCGCCTGCCCGGGCTGATGGCCCCGTCACGGCTCTACGAGGGCATCGACGCCGGCGGCTACAGCTTCGGCATGATCCACCTACCGCAATTCGCCCAGTACACAGTGGTTCTGCGTGCTTGGCCGCAGGGCCACGAGGCCGTCGACCAGCCGGTCATCGACCGCTGGGTGGGCGCATGGGGGACGTTCCTGGCCTCGCTGGGGCAGACCTCCGACATCGTGGCCGTGGTGCCGGTGATCGACACTGTGCCGGAGACCGGAAACCGTTTGCTCACCGAGGTTTCCACCATCACCCGGCCCGAGGCCCCCGATCTCGCGCAGCAGGTCATGTACGAGCTGGCGACCGAACTGCCGCAGGAGCGGGTGCAGCTGCTGCCGCGGGTCGCCATCACCTTCAAGGCGACCACCGCGGAGCGCCGCAAGAATCCGGCGGAGGAGGCGGTCGAGATCGGCCGCCGCCTGCCCGGCATCTGTGCGGCCCTGGCGGAGGCCGGCGTCCGCGCCCAGCCCATGGCCGCCGAGGAGATCATCTCGTTCATCCGCCGCAGCTACGACCCGGCCGCCCAGGCCGATCTCGAGGTGGCCGCGGGCGAACCCGGTGGGCACGGCCTGGATTGGGCCGACGCGGGCCCGGTCTCGCACGAGGAGCGCTGGGACCACTTCATTCACGACGGCGGCCGCTCGGTCACCTGGGAGATGGACACCGCCCCCGAGGGCGCGGTCGACGAGCGGGTGCTGCAGCGGCTGCTCGCGCCGAATCCGGAGGTGCCGCGCAAGCGCATCACCATCGTCTACCGCCCGCACTCGGCCGGCGACGCCGCCCAGATCGTGGACGACGACTACAAGAACGCCCTGGTGGCACAGCAATCCGAGCGTGGTGTCGTGTCCGCCGCCGCCACCCTGCGCGTCGGCGCCACCCAGCAGGCCCGCGAGGAGCAGGCCCGGGGGCACGGTGTCACCCGCTTCGGCGCGCTGGTCACCATCACCGAACCCCTGCGCGGCGACCTGCCGCGCATCGAGGCCATCACCCGCGACCTGTCGACCCAGGCCCGCCTCAAGATTCGCCGCTGCTACCGCTATCAGGCGGCGGCGTTCGCGGCCTCGCTCGGCTGCGGGGTGATCCTCCCCGAACATGCCACCATTCCGAAAGCGCTTGCGGGGTAATCCATGCCACGTGACTTCGACCCCTCGGTCCGCGAACGCGACGCCGCGCCGCCCACCCGGCGCGGCTCCCGCCGCGACCCGGCTCCCGTCGACCCCGACAACGAGCCGAACCCGTCCCCGCCCCCGTCCTCCCGCGTCATGCGCGATGAGCACCGGCCCCGGCGCGGCACCCTCCCGGACCGCCGCATGCTCCGCCGTGACCCCATCGAGCCGCCCGCCGACCAGGCGGACCCGGCCCCGGCGGCGCGCGAGGACGAGTCCGGCGACGCGATCCGGGAACGCACCGCCGCGGTCACCGCGGATCGGGGCGATTCGGGAGTGCGACAGGACGATTCGGGGTCGAACACCGAGCGCGAACTCTCGGCGGAGCTGATCACCGGTAGCCGGAACGCGATCGCCGAGACCGAGTCCGCACGGCGGGCCCAGCGCGGCGAGGCCGGCGCACCGGACCGGTTGGGCAGCAGCGCTGGCCGGGACCCGTCCGCGGGATCCACCGCTCGCGGTGCGCGCCAGGACGATTCGCCATCGGCGGTGCGCGCTGGCGCGGAGGCGGGGCGCGACGGCGTGCCGGAATCCGCCGTCGCCCAGCGCCCCGCCGAACCCGGCGGATCTGATCGCCAGGAGCCGTCCGCCGCAGAGGGCGACGGCCACGGTCGCGATGTGGGGGGTGCGATCGCGACGGGCCGGGATGGCCGCCGAACCCTGAATGAGAGCGGCGCAGCGGGCATCGAGCGGGGCCGTGTGAGTTCGCCGTCCGCCGATTCCGGCGCGTCCGAGTCCGTCGACGCGGGAGCATCCGGGTGGGAGGCCGCCGGCCTCGCCGAACCGACCGGTCGCGATCGCGGCGGGGAGACGGGCTCGGAGCCTGCCGCTCCGTCCGCGAGGCGGCGGCTCCCGGCCCTGCCCGCGCTCGAACCAGCCAGCGGCGCAGGGGAATTCAGTGCACCAGTGACCGCTGCGGCAGTTGAGGCGGGCTCAACCGTTGGGCCCGACACGGCAGGCGCGCCGGCCGGGCGTGAGCTTGCCGTGCGGCAGCAGCGGGATTCGGACGCCGCTCAGCGGGCCGCGGCCGGTGCGCGGGGGCAGACTTCGCCCGGGTCGGCCGGGCGCCAGGCCGGCGCCGAGCGTTCGGAACACATGCTGGACAAGGGATCCGGTCGGAGTGGCGCGGTGGCGCGGTCCGGCGGTGTGCGCGAGGGCGAGGCGCGGTCACGGGCGCGCGGGCCGGAACGGACCGAGGGGGATCGCATGGAGCGCAAGCGGAGTCGCGAGACCACGCCCGAGGCGGACGCGGCGCGCCGCGGGGAACCCGGTGAACGGCGGCGCGAACGACCGCGCGCCGAGGGCGAACCCGGACGTGAGCGGCGTGGCGACGGTGAACCCGGACGTGAGCGACGCGCTGCCGAAGGCGGGCGTGAGCGCCGTGGCGCGCCGGAGCGAGATGCCCGGCGCGGCAACGGCTCCGAGGGCCGCGGGCGGTCCACGGACGCGGATCGGGTGCATCTGGGCGGACGGGCCGGCGCGCCCGGTCGGCCCCGCCCGGCGCGGCCGGACGGCGAGGCGGGGGAGCGGCCGGTGCGCAGCCGGCCCGCGCGCGACGGGCGGCCCGAGCGGGCCGAAACCGAGGAGCGTGGCCGCGGCGCCCGTAAGGACAAGCGGGACAAGGTCGCCGACCAGGCCGAGCGCGACGCGGCCGCCAAGCGCGCCGCGGCGCGCAAGGCCGCGGCCAAGAAGAAGCAGTCCGGTCCCAAGCTGCTCGACGACACCATGCGGGCCAAGCTCGAGGTCACCGCGCGCGAGGGCAATGGCATCCGGGCGGCCTGGGCCACCTTCCGCCTGCACACCGACGATCTGCGCCGGCGCAACTTCGCGGCGCGCGCCGAGCGCATGGAGTACGGCAGCTTCGACGAATTCGACCGCACCACAGCACAACTCACCGATCGCGGCTACATCGGCGCGGGCGGCGGGCGAATGAACGTGGTCGGCCGCCCGGTCGAGTATCGCGCCACCACCGCACAGGTCGCGGGCCTGTGGCCATGGTCGGTCGGGGCCGGTGCGCCGCTCATCGGCACCCCGCTGGGCTCGCACCTGCACACTGGCGCACCGGTCTGCTTCGACCCGATGAACTGGTTCATGCGCGGCAGCTTCATCACCGCGCCCAGCCTGTTCGTGCTGGGCCTCAATGGTTTCGGCAAGTCCTCGCTGGTGCGCCGGATCGTGCTGGGCGGTGTCGCGCAGGGCATCACCCCGCTGGTGCTGGCCGATGTCAAGCCCGACTACCGCAAGCTGGTGGAGCTGGTCGGCGGCCAGGTCATCGACCTGGGCTACGGCCACGGCAAGCTCAACCCGCTCGCCGCCGGTGTGCTGGGCTCGATCGTCCCGCTCCTGCACGACTTCCCGGAGCTGCGGACCCAGGTCATGCAGGAGATGCGGGCCCGCCAGGTCACATTGGTGGCCGGTCTGGTGGAACTGGTCCGCGGCGCCCGGGTGCGCGACTTCGAGGAGACCCTCATCTCCACCGGTCTGCGCATCCTCTACCGCGAGGGCGGCGCCTTCACCCCCGACCAGCCGCCCATCCTGGAGGACCTCCTGGAGGTGGTCGTGGCGGGCGGCGACGAACTGCAACTCGATGCGGGCGCGGACAATCCGGACGAATACCAGGAGGCCATCAAGGGCCTGCGCCGCTCACTGCGCGCCCTCACCCAGGGTCCGTTCGGCGCGATCTTCAACGGCCACACCACGACTCCCATCGACACCAACTCCACCGCCGTCTGCATCGACGTCTCCCACATCCCCAACGGCGACAAGAAACTCAAGGCCGCCGTCATGCTGGCCTGCTGGGCCGACGGTTTCGCCTCCGTCGAAGCCGCGCACGTGCTGGCCGACGCGGATCTGGGCCCGCAGCGCTACTTCCAGGTGGTGATGGACGAGCTGTGGCAGGTGCTGGGCCTGGGTGACTTCATGGTCGACCGTGTCGATGAGCTCACCCGTCTGCAGCGCGGCATCGCCACATCGCTCATCATGATCAGCCACACCATCAAGGACCTGCAGGCCCTGGGCTCCGAGGCGGCCATCGCCAAGGCCCTCGGGTTCCTGGAACGCGCCCGCGCCAAGATCTTCGGCGCGCTCCCGGCAGAGGAGATCGCGCGCCTGGATTCCACCGTGCCGTTCACCGCCGCCGAGGAGGAGATGGTGACCAGCTGGTCCGCGCCGCAGGCGCTCACCGGTGAGGCGCTCAAACCGGGCCAGCAGCGCCCGCCCGCGCCCGGCACCGGTAAGTTCCTGCTCAAGATCGGTGAGGACCGCCGGCCCGGCATCCCGTTCCACATGGAGTTCACGCTCTCGGAGCGGGAGAGCGGAATCCACGACACCAACCAGCGTTTCAGCGAATTCACCGAGACCACCGCGAGCCGCGGCTCGGACGAGGGGAGCGCCGCATGATGCCGCACCGGTCGTATCGAAGAGTGTCGCCGGAGGTCCGGCAGGCCGCCGTCGAACAGGTCATCGCCCTCACCGGCAAACTGCGCTCGGAATCCGAGGCCTGCCGGGTGGTCGCCGAACAGATCGGCGTGCACACCAATTCGGTGCGGAACTGGGTGCGCGCCGCCGAGAGCCCCGGCCTGGAACGCATGGACGCGATCGCGTTGCGCCGCAAGGTGGCTCTGCTGCAGCAGCAGCTCGCGGCCGCCGCCGAAATGAACCGCACGCTGGTGGAAACCCTCCACGAAGCCAAGCGCGGCACATGAGCCGCTGCCGCGAGAACGAACACACCGATTCGGGAAACCCGCTGGTATGGCCCGCATATACCGTTCAGCGACTAGCCTGGAGGGGTGGTCCGGTGCTGCGCCGCCGGCGCGGGCCGGTGAGCGCGAGCACGGGTGTGAACGGTGCGAGCGCAGGCATGCGTCCCGCGATTGGGGTGGTGATGCTGGTAGTGAGCGTCGCAGTGCTGGCCACCGCATGCGGCAGTGGCAGCTCGACCGGCGGCGGCTCGAATCCGTCTGCCGGGCAACCGCCCACGTCCACCACCCGGTTGCTGGAGAATGCCCCCGCCCCCGACCCGACCACGCCCGACGGCGTCGCGGTGACCGCGCTGGAGCAGATCTACACCTGGTATCCGGCCACCGAGTCCGAGGGCGACGCGCTGCGCCGCGCACGGAAATGGCTGGGACCCAGCCTGATCCGTACACTGGACAACCCATCCACCGGCGTGGAAACCCCGAGACCGTCATTGCGCTGGGCCGACTGGGCCAAGGCGGGCGCTCACGTCGAGGCGTTCGCGTTCGCCTCCGGTGAGAAGGCCCCCGCCGGCGCCGACCCGAACCGGCAGCAGTACAAGATCGGCATCGAGCAGACGGTCGTCTATCCGGACGGCAGGCGGGAATCGCTACCCCCGGCCACGGTCGTCGCCACCATCGTGCATGGACCTGCCGGTGGCTGGTTGCTGGACGAATTCCGTTGAGCGGTAACGACTCACAGGTCATCCCAGGAGGTTAGAGATGGCGAAGAAACCGGTTGCGGACCCGGCCGACCCGGGTCCCGATCGTGTACTGCACCTCGTCTACGCGGGTTTCTACTTCTTCGGAACCCTGTGGCTGGCCGTGCAATTGGGCAACCTGCTGAGCTCGCCACGCCAGCACGTGCCGATCAACCCGATCGCCATCGTGGTCAACCTGATCAAGGGCGAGCTGCGCTGGCCGGCCGCGGCCACCGTGATCATCCTGCTCGTCTTCGGGGGGACGCTGGGCTGGGTACTGTACCGGCGCCGCCGTGAGCTGAAAGCCAAGAAGGGCCGACTCGCGATCGACGACAAGGCCGATCACATGGGCACCGGCGGGGCCATCAAGGCGCTCACGCTGTCCGGTGTCCGCGAGAAGGCCGGCCAGATCGGTGTGCCGCTGCACCAGCATCTCACCGGGGACATGCTCATTCCCGGTTCGCTGATGCGGCCCGGCGACATGCTGGTTCCGGGCATTCCGATCGGCATGTCGGTCGCCGACGGCGAAATGATGTACGGCTCCTACGAGGATCTGCAGGTCGATATCTGGGGCCCGCGGCAGGGCAAGACCACGTCCCGGGTGATCCCGGCCGTGCTCGCCGCCATCGGCCCGGTGGTCGTCACCTCCAACAAGCGTGACGTCGTCGATGCCACCCGGGATGTGCGCGCGGGCAAGGGCAGTCAGATCTTCGTCTTCGATCCGCAAGGCGTGGCCCCGGATTCGCACGACCTGCAGGCGCAGCAGGAACCCGGCTGGTACTGGGATCCGCTGGCGTGGGTCGACGTGCACCGGCCCGGCTGCGAGGTGCGGGCGGTCAGCCTGGCGGGTCATTTCTCCGATGCGGAGGGCAGTCCCTCGGCCGGCCAGGGTGCGGACTCGTACTTCGACCCCGAGGCCGAGGATCTGCTCGCGGCGCTGTTCCTGGCCGCGGGTTTCGAGGGCAGCAACATTCTGCGCGCCTGGGAATGGGTGAACAACCCGATGGACACCACCCCCATCGAGGTCCTGCGTGCGCACTCCAAGCACTACATGGCCGAGGGTCTCGCCGGTCAGTACAACCTCGACATCCGCACGCGCGACGGCATCTTCGGTGGCGCGAAGGCGATGATCAGGTGCCTGAAGTTCCCGCACATCCAGCCGTGGATCATCCCCAACGGCGGTCGATCGGCCTTCAACGAACTGGAATTCCTCGAGCGCAACGGCACCCTCTACTGCCTGTCGCTGGAGGGCCGGGGTTCGGCGGCGCCGCTGGTGAGCGCCCTGACCGCGGCGGTCATCGACGTGGCCTCCCGCGAGGCGTCGCGGTCGCCGGGCGGGCGGCTGCCGGTGCCGATGCTGGCCGCCCTCGACGAGGCCGCCAATGTCGTGCGCTGGAAGGATCTGCCGAAGCAGTACAGCCACTTCGGTTCTCGCGGCATCGTGGTGATGACGGTGCTGCAGTCCTGGGCGCAGGGCGCGCGCTGCTGGGGACCCGATGGCATGGAGGCGCTCTGGGGCGCCGCGAACATCAAGGTCATCGGCAGCGGCATCGACGACATGGCCTTCCTGCAACAACGCTCCGAGGCAATCGGCGACTACGACAGCATCTCGCAGTCGGTGTCGGAATCGAAGGGCGGCAAGAGCTATTCGCGCTCACTGAGCTCGTCGCGGACCTTCAACGCCCATGCCCTGGCGACTCTGCCGCGCGGCCGCGCCATTCTGTTCGCCTCGGGCACACCGGCCGTGCTGCTGCGCACGGTCCCGTGGTGGGAGGGCCCCGACGCCGCCGCCGTCGAGCGGTCGATCGAAGCCCACGACCCGTCACCGACACGCAAGACCGAGATTTCCGATCTGATCAGTCCCGCGCTGATCAAAGAGACACTGCCGGATGTTTCGGCTCCCGAGGAGGTTCGACCGCTGTGAGCGAAGAGTCAACACCCATGGTCTACGCGAGCGTGGTCGAGTTCGTGGAGAACTACCTCAGCCTCGTGTACCGCCGGCAGGTGACGGACATCAGCGACACCGTGTGGTGTCCCGAATGGTGGAAGCACGCCGAGGCGGTCGCGCGACTGGATGCCATGTGGCGGGCGTGGGAGCACTTCCGCCACGACGGCAAGACCGGGCTGAGCGTCTGGTTTCTCGACCACGCCGACCCGCACATGGCGAAACTGTTCGATCCCAAGGGCCCGTTCAAGTACTGCAGTGTGCGCAACGGCCACAAGGACATGCTCACGCCGCTGCCGTTGAAGTCCCCCCAGCAGGGCTTGTTCAGTAATCCCACGATCGGTGAGTTCCCGCTCTAGAGAGAAAACGTCGGCGCCGGTATTGCTCCGGCGCCGAAACGGAAAGTGGCGGATCGGGTTGCGATCCGCCACGGTTCGAAATTATTGCTGCTCAGACTCGTTCACGCGAGCGAGCGCGTTCGCGCTCCCGCTCGTGCGCTTCCTGCTCCCGCACCCGCCGCTGCGCCGCCTCCTGCTCCCGGAGGCGCACGGCGTCCTGTGCCGACTGGGCCTGTCCGACCTCCATCAGCAGCCGTACCGATTGCAGTTCGGGCGAGATGCCCATGCGCGAAAGGTGTTGGGCCAGAGCGGTTCGCCGTTCCACCGAGTCGTATCGCACTGAGCCGCGGTTGGCTTGCTGCGCGGCCATTCGAGATGCCTCCGCCTGCGCGGAGAATCGATCCTTTTCGAGAGATACGCCCCGTTCGCGCGTCGGGCGCTCCAAGATTCGCGAAAGTTCGCGGTTGCGCGGATCACGTGCCTTGGCATCCGCGGCCTCGCGCAAGCGGCGCTCGCGGCCTTCCTTCTGCCGGGCCTCGGTGACCCTGACGCGTGCTTCCGCTTCCTTTTGGCCACGTTCCCGGGTGCGCAGCGCGACAAGTGTCGCGAGCTGCAACATTTGCCTCATCATCGCCGCTGTTTCGCGGCCGATGTCGTCGAGTTCCTCGGCCATTGCCTGCTCCCCGATGCTGCAGTTAGATCACTATGGATGATTGTGGTGCTTCGTCACGGACATCGCCACACGAACGGTGGTTGCGCGTAGCCATGTCCCGCCTGCAAACGTGGACACCCGAAGACCATGAGGCGTCGCAGCGGCCCGGTGGGGATTGCCCGGTGGGCTTTACTACGCCTTGGTACTCCGTTCTACGAGATTACCAGCGAAAACTCCGAAACCACCGTGTGCGCGCGTCGCGATCCAGCATATATCGCACAATTCCGGCACGTCGTGGAAAACTCAGGATTTTCTTTGGTTAGGGAAGCCTTACGCAAGAGGTTCAACGGGACCTTCCCGAGACCTTCGCCGGAAAAGAATCGGGCCCGGCGCGGGAAGCGCCGGGCCCGAAAAACCATGCTGGTCAGTCTATTTGGACTGATTGGATGTTCACATCGGAGGCCGGCTTACCGTCCTGGCCGCCGCCCTGGACACCCGCCTTGGCGATCTTGTCGAGGGTGGCGAGACCGGCGTCGTCGACCGTGCCGAAGATGGTGTACTGCGGCGGCAGCTGGGAGTCGCCGTAGACCAGGAAGAATTGGCTGCCATTGGTGCCCGGCCCGGCATTGGCCATGGCGAGCACGCCGCGCTTGTAGGCGACCGGGTATTGGGCGGCTTGATCATTCGGGTCGTACTGGTCGGTCGGGTACTCGTTGTTGAACTCGTAACCGGGACCGCCCATTCCGCTGCCGGTCGGGTCGCCGCACTGCAGCACCTCCAGGCCCTTGCCGGTGGTGATGCGATGGCAGCTGGTGTTGTCGAAGAACTTCTGCTTGGCCAGGCTCTCGAAACTGTTGACCGTGCAGGGGGATTCACTCGGGCTCAGGGTCATGGATATCGGACCCTGGTTGGTGTCCATGGTGGCCTTGACATCACCGGCGGTGGAGATATTGGCCGTGCTCGGCGGATTCACCGGCTTGTCGGCCGGCTTCTGCGACGGACGGTACTCACAGCTGACCGAGGCCGGCTTGGCCTTGGCGGCCGGCGGGGGAGCGGCGGTCAGCGAGGCGTCCGGGGTCTCCGAGGCCTTGGCGCTGGTGCTGTTGTCATCGCCCTTGGTCAGGAAGTAGATGCCGACACCGGCCGCGACCGCGACCACAACACCCAGGGCCGAGGCCGCGATGGTGAGTTGCTTGCGCTTACGCGCCCGCTGGGCCCGATTCTCCAGTTGACGCTCCAGCTTCCGCTTCGCCGCAGCGCGTCGCTGTTCATTGCTCGGCACTAACTGTCCCTCCGTGAACGGTCGGTATCTGATGTCTGTACAGACTGCGGCCGTCAGCCCAGCGGCCGCGGCAGACATTACCTGCATTCGCTGAGAAAAACCTACATATGGCAGGCCCTCGTGGTCGTCTGCCGAGAACCGGTTGGACTTGGCGGACGACCGTGGTGAAAACTGGGCATCGTGACCAAGACCAGCAGCTTCCGTGCCCCGAGGGGGGTCCCCGACTACCTGCCGCCCACGTCCGCCGAGTTCGTCGCCGTCCGCGACGCCCTCGTGGAGGCGGCGCGACTGGCCGGATACGGGCATGTCGAGCTGCCGATCTTCGAAGAGACCGCCCTGTTCGCGCGGGGTGTGGGCGAATCCACCGACGTCGTCACCAAGGAGATGTGGACCTTCGCCGACCGCAATGGCGAGAGCTTCACCCTGCGCCCCGAAGGCACCGCCGGTGTCATGCGGGCGGTCATCGAGAACGGCCTCGACCGCGGGGCGCTGCCCGTCAAACTCTGCTACGCCGGGCCGTTCTTCCGGTACGAGCGTCCGCAGAAGGGCCGCTACCGGCAGTTGCAGCAGGTCGGCGTGGAGGCCATCGGCGTCGACGACCCGGCGCTGGACGCCGAGGTGATCGCCATCGCCGACGCCGGATTCCGTGGGCTCGGATTGGAGGGTTTCCGGCTCGAGATCACCTCGCTCGGCGACGAGACCTGCCGGCCGCAGTATCGGGAACTGTTGCAGGACTTCCTGTTCAAGCTGCCGCTCGACGAGGAGACCAAGCGCCGGGCGCTGATCAACCCGCTGCGGGTGCTCGACGACAAGCGTCCCGAGGTCAAGGAGATGACCGCCGACGCGCCACTCATGATCGACCACCTGTCGGAGTCGGCCAAGGCGCACTTCGAGCAGGTGCTCGGCCTCCTCGACGCGCTGGGCGTGCCGTACGTGGTCAACCCGCGCATGGTGCGCGGGCTCGACTACTACACGAAGACCACCTTCGAATTCGTGCACGACGGGCTGGGCGCGCAGTCCGGCATTGGCGGCGGCGGCCGCTACGACGGGCTGATGGCCGAGCTCGGCGGGCAGCCGCTGTCGGGCATCGGCTTCGGCATCGGCGTCGACCGGACGGTGCTGGCCCTCGAGGCCGAGGGCAAGTCCGCCGTCGACGGTCCCCGCGTCCAGGTGTTCGGCGTCCCGCTCGGTGAAATGGCCAAACAGCGCCTGGTGGTGCTCGCGGCAGAGCTGCGCCGGGCCGGCATCCGCATCGACCTCGCCTACGGCGGCCGGGGCATGAAGGGCGCGATGAAGGCGGCCGACAAGTCCGGCGCACGGCTGGCCCTGGTGCTCGGTGACCGCGAGGTCGCCGAGGGCCAGATCGGGCTCAAGGACCTGAGCACCGGTGAACAGCGCCAGATCCCCCTGGACGAGGCCGTCGCCCAGGTCGCGGCCGCACTCGCGGGCGAACAGAACTGACTGCTCGGCCGAGCCGGACAGCGCCGCTGTCCGGCCCGGCCGGCGCTCGCCACGCCGATGCGGGCTTGGGGTGGGACAAATCGGGGTATGGGGTAGGGACCTGCTGGTACCGTGCGGGGCGTCCCGCGGGGGCGGTGCGTGCCGCCGGTAGGCCCGACCCATCGAGACTTGGACGAATGCGCTGCTGTGACTGATGAATCGAAACCGAGGTCCGACGGCGAAATCGGCCTCGATCTGATCGCTCCCGAATTGCTGGCCCCCGCCCTGCGCAGGCTCACTCTGGCAGCGCTCGGCATCGGCATCGGGGTCGGACTGCTGATGGGGCTGTTCGTGCACTGGCCGATTGCCCTCGCCACCGGTCTCGTGCTCGGCGCGCCCACCGCGCTCTACGCCGTGGCCGTGCAGCGGCGGCGAATCACGGTGTCCGGCACCGTCATCCGTGCCCGCACCTGGCGCGGCGAACGCCGCCTCGACCTCGCCGGCGCCACCGCCGCCGAAATCCTGGTCTACCCGGGCAAGATCAGTCGCATTGTGCTGCGCGTCACCGCGGGCCCGGACACCCAGGTCGTGCCGCTGGCCATCTACAGCGACTCCGGCAGCGGCCGCGAACTCCACATCCTGGGCCTGCGCAAACTCGCCGACGCCCTGGCCGGTTGCCCCCTCGCGGCCGCCCTCGCCATCTCCGGACTGCTCGTCCAGCAGCTGCGCGCCGAGGCCCGTGACGCCGTCGCCGAGCAGCGGCCCCTCTACCGGGCCGTCCGCATGGTCCGCGATCGCGACCAGGTCGCCCCGGTCGTCCTCACCGACTCCGACATCGCCGACCTCTCCCGCTGAGCGGTCAATTCGCCGATCCCCGAGCTGGATTCACCGGTCGGCGCCGGTGTCTGTTTGCTCACGTGCTGCTCACGGGGCGGGACGCGAGGGTGTGAGCCTGGCTAGGGTGAAGACGGACCTACCCGCCATCGCGAGGAGATCGTCGTGAGCACCACCGCGCCAGTGACCGTCACCGTGACCGGAGCCGCCGGGCAGATCGCCTACGGATTGCTCTTCCGCATCGCGTCGGGAGCACTGCTCGGGCCCGAGACGCCGGTGCGGTTGCGGCTGTTGGAGATTCCGGCCGCCGTCGGATCGCTCGAGGGCGTGGCGATGGAACTCGAGGACGGGGCGTTTCCGCTGCTGGCGGGCATCGATATCGCCGACGATCCGTGGGTCGGATTCGACGGGGCCAATATCGCGATTCTGGTGGGGGCGCGGCCGCGGACCGCGGGGATGGAACGGTCGGATCTGCTGGCGGCCAACGGGCCGATCTTCACCGATCAGGGCGCGGCCATCAATGCCAATGCGGCAGAGGACATCCGGGTGCTGGTGGTCGGGAATCCGGCCAATACCAATGCCTTCATCGCCATGAGCAATGCGCCCGACGTGCCCGCCGGGCGGTTCACCGCGCTCACCCGGCTCGATCACAATCGGGCGATCGCGCAGGTGGCGAAGAAGACCGGGGCGGCCGCCGCCGACATCGCGCGGATCACCGTGTGGGGCAATCACTCCGCGACGCAGTACCCGGACCTCGCCCACGCGACGGTCGGCGGGCGCGGCGCGCTCGAGTTGATCGCCGACGATGCCTGGGTGAGCGGCGATTTCATCCCGACCGTGCAGCAGCGCGGCACCGCCATCATCAAGGCGCGCGGCGCGTCCTCGGCCGCCAGCGCGGCCAGCGCCGCCATCGACCACATCCACGACTGGGTGCTGGGTACCGCGCCGGGCGACTGGACCTCGATGGCGGTGCCCTCGGACGGCTCCTACGGCGTGCCCGCGGGACTGATCAGCTCGTTCCCGGTGACCTGCGCCGATGGCGAGTACGCCATCGTGCCGGACCTGGAGGTCGGCGAGTTCGCCCGCACCCGGATCGAGCACAGCGTCGCGGAACTCGTGAGCGAGCGCGACGCCGTGATCGAGCTGGGGTATGCCAAACGGTCCTGATCAGCCCCGGCGAGCGGATGTGATCAGCTGAGCTTGCCGATCACGTTCTCGCCGTACCACTTGATCTTGACGATCTTCTCCTCCAGCGACTCCGTGTCGTGCTCCATCGCATACGAGTTGCGGAACCCGACGATCAGATCGGTGATGCCCTTCTCCTCGAGACGCTTCACCCCGTCGGTGGTGTAGCCGTCGCGGGAGACGGCGTGGATCTCGAACTCGCCCGGATTGTCACGCTCACTGCGCAATTCGTTGATCCGCGCCAGGTACTTGTCCAGGTCGTCGCCCTTGCCGCCGGCGTGCATCCAGCCGTCGCACAGCCGCACCGCGCGGCGCAGCGCGGCATCGCTGTGCCCGCCGACCAGAATCGGCAGCGGCTGGGTCGGGGCGGGGGTGAGCTTGATCTTCGGGATGTCGTAGAACTCGCCGTGGTACTCGAAGTACTCGCCGGTGGACAGGCCGCGCACGATCTCGATGCACTCGTCCAGGCGCTTGCCGCGCTTCTCGAACGGGACGCCCATTATCTGGAAGTCCTCCGGCCACGGGCTGATGCCCACGCCCAGGGCGAAGCGATTGTTGCTCAGGCGGGCCAGGGAGCTCGCCTGCTTGGCGACCAGCACCGGCGGGCGGATGGGCAGCTTGAGCACGAACGGGGTCATGCGCAGCGTGGTGGTGGCCGCGGCGAGGGCGGCCGACAGCACGAAGGTCTCGATGAACGGCTTGCCGTCCAGGAACTCGCGGTTGCCGTCGGCGGTGTACGGGTACTTGGAATCCGACTCGGCCGGGTAGGCGATGCTGTCGGCCACGGTGATGCTGTGGAACCCGGCGGCCTCGGCGGCCTGCGCGAGGGGGATGTAGTAGTCCGGGTTGGTCATCGCCTCCGCGTAGGTGAAGCGCATCGATCGTCCTCTCGACAGTGAGCCAGTACAAAAACTAGAACCGATTCTAGTTCTGTGAGTGATGCTAGCGGGAGGCTCGCGGGAAAGGCAGTCGAACGAGCGATCCGCACCCTCCACACCCGATCATGCTGGGGGTGCTCACCTGTCGTATCGCAGCGGCAGACCGCCCGGTCGTAGCCGTCCCGGTGGCTGAGATGCCCGTCCCGGTGGGGTTGTCGGGATTCCTGGATCTTGTTCTAATCGCGTCATGACGATCGCCATCACCGGCTCCGGCTCGGGCATCGGCGCGGCCACCGCTGCCGCCCTGCGCGCCGCCGGGCACGACATCATCGGGATCGACCTGCGCAACGCCGACATCACCGTCGACCTCACCGACGCCGCGGCGCGCGCAGCCGCGGTCGAGGAGATCGTGGAGCGATCCGGGGGAGTGCTGGACGGTGTGGTGCTGTGCGCCGGCGTCGGCCCCCAGGTGCCGGACCCGAACCTGGTGGTGGAGATCAACTACCGGGCCACCGTGGCCCTGCTCGACGCCCTGCTGCCCGCGCTGCGCAAGGGCGAAAACCCTGCGGCCGTGGTGGTTTCGTCGGTGGCCTCCACCCAGATCAAGTGGGAGGACAACCCGATCCGCACGGGCACCGAGGCCGAGGCCTTCGCCCAGGCCGGGGATTTCGCGGGCCACTACGCCTACGCGTCCTCCAAGAACGCCGTCACCGTGGCCGTGCGCGAACGCGCCGTCGAGTGGGGCGCTGCCGGTGTGCGCCTGAACACCGTCGCCCCCGGCAGCGTCGAAACCCCGCTGCTGCAGGCCGGTCTGGACGATCCGCGCTACGGTGACGCCATCCGCAACTTCGTGGCTCCCATCGGCCGCAATGGCAAGCCCGAGGAGATCGCCTCCCTCATCGCCTATCTGGTCGGCCCGCAGGCCGGCTTCATCCACGGCGCCCAGTTCGTCATCGACGGCGGAATCGACGCGCAGACGCGGCCGACCGCGGTGTAATCCACCGCGGCGCGCCGACCGCGCGCCCTGAACGGTGGCCGAGCCCGCGGGGTGTACAGCCGCATTTCGGCCTCCACCGATGCCGCGGTGACCGGGGTACCCGACCCGATCGCCGCGGCATTCTGCTGTCCGGAGATGACTCGAAGGCCGCGGAAGCGGCTGTGCCGCAATCGGATCAGGCAGGGTCGCGCTCGGCCGAGCCGGTGCTCTCGTCGGGTCGGCCGATGACACCGGGCGCGAAGGGGCCCAGGTGGCCGGTGAGTTCGCTTTCGGCGGTGGGGCTCTGGTGCGGCTGCACGGTGCGGCCGTGCCGGCCATCGGCCGCACCGCCCTTGCCCGCGCCCGCCGCGGCGGGGGAGCATATGAAGCCCGAACCGGCCGGGCTGCCGAGACCGGGGATGCCAGGCGCGCCCGCGCCGAACGGATCGGCGGGATTGGTGACCTTGCCACCGGGGATCGAGGACCCGGGGCCGCCGGGGGTCGACGGCAGACCGCCGCCGCGACCGCCACCACCGGCTTCGATCCCGCCCCCGCGCCTGCCGACCCCTGCGGCAGAAGTGTCCGGGAGGCCCGCCTGCTCCGGTGTGCCGGGCGTGGGAGTTGCTGCCTGGAGGCCGCTTTCGAGCAGGCCCTCGGCCTGCTCCAGGATCGGCCGGCCGACATTCTGCGCCAGCGACCGCACGACCTCGGCCGGGCTCGGGCCGCCCTGGCCGAGCAGCCGGCCGATGATGCCCTGGACCTGCGCGGTGTAGATCGAGAGTTCGCCGTGGGTGGCGTTCACGACCGAAATCGCCTCGCCGAGATGGCGGGTGGCCGAGGCGATCAGCGCGGTCTGGCCGATCGGGGTGAGGATCAGCGGGGCCAGCGCCGTGGCATCGGCGGCGAACGCCTGCGCGATGACGGTCAGCTGGACATTGCCCCGCTGCACCACGGCTGCGGCCCGAGTGGTGATCGACGACAGGTCGAAGCCGCGCTGAGTGGTCTCCCGACCGTGGTTCCCGGCCTGCCGGCCCGACTCCTGCGCACGCAGGGAAGCCTGGCCGTGCCACAGGGATTCGACGGTTTCGAGCGCGCCCCCGCCGATCTGGACCGCGGACTCGATGACCTTCGCCCCGGTGCTGAGCAGGGTCGCCGGATTCAGCCGGCCGAGGATGCCGGTGCCGAAGCTCTGCAGCAGCTCCAGGAACGGCTTGAAGAGCGCGTCCAGTCCGGGAATCGCGGGGAGGGCCAGGCCCTTCATGAGATCGCCGACCGGATCGGCGGGCAACGGCGGCAGCGCAGCCGCGGGATCGGCGGCCCGGGCCAACGCGGCCCGGGCCGCGTTCAGTGCGGCAGGCACCGCGTCGAGCACGTCGTGCGCGGAACCGAGCACGGCCTCGGCCTTGCCGAGCGCGTACTGCGCGCCTGAGAGCGCACCGTGGGCACAGTCCAGCATGGGTGCGACCGCGTCGCCGAGCGTGCCGGTCCTGGCGTCCGCGGCGGTACCGCCCGGGACTCCTCCGGCGAGCGGCGAGCCACCGTGCTCGAATTCCTTACGCGCGAGCGCGAATTGCGGCGGTTCGAACGGTGGCATGTCGGCGGGCAGGGCGCCCAGCGGCAGATCCGGGATCGGCCCGATGACGTTCACGCTGTCGGCTCCCCTTGCGCTGGTGTCCGGAGCGGCCGGGCGGAGGGCATCGATGACGCCGGAGTCGATCGGCCTCATGCCTGTTCGCCGATCTGCTCGGCGGCCATGCCGAGGCCCCCGGCGAATTCGGCGTCGGTGGCGTCGTAGGTGGCGGCCGCGCGGAAGGCGGCCCGGCCGAGGGCGCCGAAGCGGGCCGAGAGGGCGTCGATGTCGCGATCGTGCAGGAGTTCGGCGACCGCGAAGCCTGCCAGGAAGTCCGCGCCGATGAGTCCGAAGACCGGTGTCATGGCCGCGACATGGGAAACCGTGTCCAGGGCGCCCTGGGCGGCGATGTCGGCGGCGACGCCGTCCTGCGCGGCGGCGAAGACGCGCACCGCGCCGGTGTCGACCGAGAGATCGGCCATGACAGCACCCCCTGATCGTCATGGACATGCGGATGGCGAATATATCCCGTCGATCGTCCAGACCGGCGTGGCGTGTGCGGCCACACCGCAACCACACCGTTGTTGCAAATTAGAACAAGTTCTATATTCTCGTCACCATGAAGGTCGCAGTCACCGGCGCCGCCGGGTTCCTTGGCACCAATTTGCTTCGCCTGCTTACCGATCGCGGTCACGAAGTGACTGCCATCGACCGGGTCGCGGGCGCGAGCCAGCCCGGTGTCACCTGGGTCAACGGTGACGTGCTGGACCCGGCGTCCATGCGCGCGGCGCTGGACGGGGCCGAGGTGGTCTACCACCTGGTCGCGCTCATCACCCTGGCCCACAAGAACGATGTGGCCTGGCGGGTCAACACCGAGGGCGTGCGCATCGTCGCGGACGCCGCGCGCGAGGTCGGCGTGCGGCGGATGGTGCACACCAGCTCCATTCACGCGTTCAACCAGTACAGCTGCGGCGGCCGGATCAACGAGCGCTCGCCACGGTCCATCGATCCCGAGCTGCCGGTGTACGACCGCTCCAAGTGGCAGGGTGAGATCGAGCTGCGCAAGATCATCGACAAGGGCCTGGACGCGGTGGTGTGCAACCCGACCGGTGTGTACGGCCCGATCGACAACACCGCCTCGCGCATCAACACCACGCTCTGGGACGCCGCGCGCGGCCGGGTGCCGGTCATGATCAGTGGCGGCTTCGACCTGGTCGACGTGCGCGACGTGGCCCAGGGTCTGCTACTTGCGAGCGAGCGCGGCCGCACCGGTGAGAACTACCTGCTCGGCGGGCACTTCACCGACATGTTCCAGGCCACCCGCACCGCCGCCGAGGTCAATGGGAAGATGAAGCCCGCCTTCGCGATTCCGGCCAAGGTCATCAACGCGTGCATGCCGGTCATGGAGCCTGTCGCCCGGGCGCTGGGCAGCGACCGCATCTCCAAGGCGGCCATGGGTGCGCTGCTGTCGGCGCCGATCGTCGAGCACACCAAGGCCACCGAGGAACTCGGCTACCGGCCGCGGCCCGCCGAGCGGACCATTCGGGATCTGGTCGCCTTCTACAACGGGCAGCCGATCGAGGTCGACACGCAGAAGATTGCTTGACAGTCGTTAGAACGCATGTTCGACTGGGTTGGTGCGTTGGCAAAGGCAAACCCTCGGCGCCGATGATGGCGCGCTGCCCGGGCTCGAACGTGCGGGTTTCGTACGCAGCGTACAGACGCCCGAGTTCGAGGGCATCACGTTTCACGAGGTGCTCTGTAAGAGTGCCCTGAACCGGGTGCCCGACAGTAATCTGCCCTTCAGCTGGACCATCAACCCCATGCGGGGCTGCTCGCACGCGTGCCGCTACTGCTTCGCCCGCGGCACGCACGAGTACCTCGACCTGGACGCGGGGGCCGATTTCGACTCCCAGATCGTGGTCAAGACCAATGTGGTCCCGGTGCTGCGGCGCGAACTCCACAAGCGGTCGTGGCGGCGGGAATCGGTTGCGCTGGGCACGAATACCGATCCCTATCAGCGCGCCGAGGGCCGCTACCGGCTCATGCCCGGCATCATCTCCGCACTCGCCGACTCCGGCACCGGGTTCTCCATTCTCACCAAGGGCACGCTGCTGCGGCGGGATCTGCCGCTGCTCGTCCAGGCCGCCGGGCAGGTGCCGGTGCATCTCGCCGTCTCCATCGCCATTCTGGATCCGGAGCTGCACCGCGGCCTCGAGCCCGGCACGCCCTCGCCGCGGGCGCGGCTGGAACTGGTGCGCGCCCTGGCCGACGCCGGATTCGCGGTGAATGTCATGGTGGCGCCGGTCATTCCGTACCTCACCGACTCCCAGGCGCATCTCGACGCGCTCTTCGCCGCCATCGCCGAGGCCGGGGCCGCCGGTGTCACGGCGTTCCCCATGCATCTGCGCGGCTCCACGCGCGGCTGGTTCCTCAACTGGCTGGCCGAAGCCCACCCGGCGCTGCTGCGGCGCTACCGGCAACTGTATGGTCGGGGTGCTTCGGTGACACCGGAGTATTCTGCGTGGCTACGCGGCCGAATCGAGCCGTTGCTGGAGAAACACCGTTTGAACCGCGATCGGCCGGCCGAACCCGAGGTCCGCGTCGCCGAATCGCACACGCCCGATCCGCAGCTGGCGTTGTTCGCCTGACGGCGGTTCTTTGATCGAAACCATTGCGCTTCACGGGTGTGTCGCGAATATTGCGGAGTAGTTTGGCGTTGGTACCTCACACCTGACGAGGAAGTGATGCACGCGCATGGTTTCGCAGCATGACGACCCTGCGGCGCTGCCGCACAAAGATACTGTGGCTCCGCTGCACAAAGATACTGTGGCTCCGCTGCACAACAGCACTGTGAAAGCTCCGCCCGACGGCGGGGCGGCGGCCGGAAACGGCCGCGCCACAGCGAAATTGGCGGTCGAGAAATTGGAAAGAGTCGTCATCCGCTTTGCGGGCGACTCCGGTGACGGCATGCAGCTCACCGGTGACCGGTTCACCCACGAGGCCGCCGCCTTCGGCAATGACCTTGCCACCCAACCGAACTTCCCCGCCGAGATCCGCGCGCCCCAGGGCACGCTGCCGGGCGTGTCGTCGTTCCAGATCCAGATCGCGGACTACGACATCCTCACCGCCGGGGACCAGCCCGACGTACTGGTCGCTATGAATCCTGCTGCGCTGAAGGCGAATCTGGAGGATTTGGCCCGCGGGGCGACGGTGATCGTGAATACTGACGAATTCACCAAACGCAATCTGACCAAGGTCGGCTATGCCGGTGATCCGCTCACCGACGACACGCTGAACGATTTCGTGGTGCACCGGGTGCCCATGACATCCCTGACGCTCGGAGCAACCGAACCGACCGGTGTGGGCAAAAAGGATGGGCAGCGCGCGAAGAATATGTTCGCGCTCGGCTTGCTGTCATGGATGTACGGGCGGCCTATCGGCGGCACCGAACAGTTCATGCGGGAGAAATTCGCGGCCACACCGGATGTCGCGGAAGCGAATGTCCTCGCATTCCGGGCAGGCTGGAATTACGGCGAAACAACCGAGGCCTTCGCTACCACCTACGAGATAGCCCCCGCGACGCTGCCGGCCGGCACCTACCGGCAGATCACCGGCAACACCGCGCTCGCCTACGGCATCGTCACCGCCGGGCAGCTGTCCGGGCTGCCGGTCTTCCTGGGCACCTACCCGATCACCCCGGCTTCGGACATCCTGCACGAACTGAGCAAGCACAAGAACTTCGGCGTCACCACCTTCCAGGCCGAGGACGAGATCGCCGGCATCGGCGCGGCGCTGGGTGCCGCCCTCGGCGGCGCCCTCGGGGTGACCAGCACGTCCGGGCCGGGGCTGGCGCTCAAGAGCGAGACCATCGGCCTGGCCGTCATGACCGAGCTGCCGCTGGTGATCATCGACGTGCAGCGCGGCGGGCCCTCCACCGGCCTGCCCACCAAGACCGAACAGGCCGACCTGCTGCAGGCGCTGTACGGGCGCAACGGCGAGTCGCCGGTGGCCATCGTCGCGCCGCGCTCACCGGCGGACTGCTTCGACGCCGCGGTCGAGGCGGCCCGCATCGCGCTGACCTATCGCACGCCGGTGCTGCTGCTGTCCGACGGCGCCATCGCCAATGGTTCCGAGCCGTGGGCGATTCCGCAGGTCACCGAGCTGGCTCCGATCGATCCGGGCTTCGAACCCGATGGCGCGGAGGGCGATTCGTTTCAGCCCTACGCGCGCGATCCGGAGACCCTGGCCCGGCCGCTGGCCGTGCCCGGCACCGTGGGCCGCGCCCACCGCATCGGCGGGCTCGAAAAGGCCGACGGCAGCGGCAATATCTCCTACGACCCGGCCAATCACGAGCTGATGGTGCGGATCCGGCAGGCCAAGATCGACGGCATCGCGGTGCCCGAGCTCGAGGTGGACGATCCGGGGGACCGCGCCGAACTGCTGCTCATCGGCTGGGGCAGCTCCTACGGGCCGATCGGCGAGGCGTGCCGGCGGGCGCGGCGACGCGGGGTGCCGGTGGCGCAGGCGCATCTGCGGCACCTGAACCCCTTCCCGCCCAACCTCGGTGACGTGCTGCGCCGCTACCGCACCGTGGTCTGCCCGGAGATGAACGGCGGCCAGCTGGCCATGCTGCTGCGCGCCCGCTACCTGGTCGACGTGCAGCCGTGGACCAAGATCGCCGGCACCGCCTTCCAAGCACAGGAACTGGTCGGCGTCATCGACGCGGCCCTGGACGGTTCCATCGCGGAGATGGAACAGGCCAAGGCCTTCACCGCACGCGCGCGGGCGACCTACCGCACCCCAGGGGGCAACTGATGACCATTCTCGAAAACGCGCTCGTGGGTACCGATCTGGGCCTCACCGGACTGTCCGGCGTGCCGCGGGCCGACCGGCCGCAGAAGGCGAAGGACTTCACCTCCGATCAGGAGGTGCGCTGGTGCCCCGGCTGCGGGGACTACGTCATCCTGGCCACCGTGCGCGGCTTCCTCGCCGATCTGGGTCTCGAGCGCGAGAACCTCATGTTCGTGTCCGGCATCGGCTGCTCGAGCCGGTTCCCTTACTACCTGGAGGCGTACGGGATCCACTCGATCCACGGCCGCGCGCCGGCCATTGCCACCGGCCTGGCGGTGACCCGGCCGGACCTGTCGGTCTGGGTGGTGACCGGTGACGGGGACGCGCTGTCCATCGGCGGCAATCACCTCATCCACGCGCTGCGCCGCAATGTGAACATGACGATCCTGCTGTTCAACAACCGGATCTACGGCCTCACCAAGGGCCAGTACTCACCGACCTCGGAGACCGGCAAGGTCACCAAATCCACCCCGATGGGCTCGGTCGACCATCCGTTCAACACCCTGTCGGTGGCGCTGGGCGCCGAAGCCACCTTCGCCGCCCGTGCGCTGGACTCGGATCGGGCCGGGCTCACCGAGGTGCTGCGCGCCGCCGCCGAACACCGCGGCACCTCGTTCGTGGAGATCCTGCAGGACTGCCCGATCTTCAATGACGGCTCCTTCGACGCGCTGCGCCGGGAGAACGCCGAATCCCATCTGGTCCGCCTACGGCACGGTCAGCCCATTCGCTTCGGCGCGGACGGTGAATTCGCCGTGGTCCGTTCCGGTTTCGGCCTTCGGGTGGCGCGTGCCGACAGTGTCGCCGAAGCCGAGATGGTGGTCCACGACGCCTATACCGACAGCCCCGAATACGCCTACGCCCTGTCCCGCCTGTCCGACCAGGACCTCACCCATGTGGTGACCGGCATCTTCCGCAGCGTCTCCCGCCCCACCTACGACGACGGCGTCCGCGCCCAGCGGAATACCGCCGTCGAACGCAGACCGGTGAGCGAGAACTCGCTGCAGGAGCTGCTCACCGGCCGCGAAACCTGGACGGTCGGGTGATCTTTCGCCGCTAGGCCGGAACGAAGGCGTTCAGCAAGCGCTGGAACACGTCGTCGAAGCGCTTGCGGGACGCCTTCTGGTCATCGCTGAGCCCGTCGCCGAGCTCGGGCGCGTAGACGACCAGGTGCACGTCCTGATCCGGCGACTGCGGCATGTAGTCGATGATCGAGGTCCCCTTGTCGGCCTGCTCCGGCGTCCCCATGTCCACGGCCGCCAGCGCCTTCACCTCGGCAGCCGCGGCGCCGATGACGTCGGCGGGCACGGTCCCGGTCACCGGCTGCGCGCCGTTGTCGGCTCGCTTCACCGCCCACCCGTCGGGCTGAATCTCCAGCGACGGATGCAGATCCGTCCGCGTCTGCCACCCCGCGGGCATGGCGGTCAGCGTGAACAGCGCCACGCTCGGTGCGGGCGCACCCGGCGCCGGGTCCGCCAGCGCGAATACCCCTGTGCCCGTGAGCATTACCGCGGCCAGCGTCGTCACCGTCCCCGCCCGCCACCCACGCCGCCGTGCCACCCTGCCGGGCCCCGCCTCGCCGAAAAGTCCTGCCGCCCTGGCTGTCCGCATTCCATTCCTCCGAATTCCCTTGCGGGCACCCACCCGCCGCCGCCGATTCTGCCGCCAGCCCCGCGCCGCAACCGCGCTGCCACGCCGACCCCACCCGGATACGGACCGCGCGCTGAGTGAAAACGGGTGGTGGGCCGGAAATGGGAAGGTCCCCAGCCTGTTCGAAGCTGGGGACCTGGGGGATGGCGGGTCAGCGGAGGGAGGGTGGGTTGTTCAGGTCCTGGGCCGAATACGTGTCGCAGGCCTTGACCTGGCCGGTCTTGTAGCCGGTCAGGAACCACTTCTGGCGTTCCTCCGACGAGCCGTGGGTCCAGGCTTCGGGGTTGACGCGGCCGGTGGCGGCCTTCTGGATGCGGTCGTCGCCGACGGCGGACGCGGCGGAGAGCGCGTCGCGGATGTCGTTGTCGGTCAACGGCTTCAGGAAGGGGGTGTTCGAGCCGGGCGCGGGGAGCTTGTCGGCGTAGTTGGCCCAGACTCCGGCGTAGCAGTCGGCCTGGAGTTCGGTGCGGACCGCGCCGGAGGTGGGGCCCTGAGGGTCGCGCTGGGCGCGGTTGATGTCGCCGAGCAGGTTCTGGATGTGGTGGCCGAACTCGTGGGCGACCACGTACTCCTGGGCGAGCGGGCCGCCACTGGAACCGAAGCGGTCGACCAGTTCCTGGAAGAAGCTGGTGTCGAAGTAGGCGGTCTGGTCGGCGGGGCAGTAGAACGGGCCGACCGCGGAGGAAGCACGGCCGCAGCCGGTGTTGACCGCGCCGGAGAAGAGGTTGACCTTCGGGACCGCATATTTGCGGTTGGTCTGCTTGGGCAGTTCGGTGCCCCACACACCGTCGAGGCTCTGGGCGGTGAGGATGACGCGGCAGTCGACGTACTTGTTGGCGTCGGCGCCGGTCTTGCAGTGCGTGGGCAGGGTCGCGGTGCCCGACTTGGCATTGCTGTCCGCGCCCGTGAACTGGCCGAGAATGCTGCCCGGGTCGCCGCCGAAGATCAGCGCCGCGATCACCGCGATGATGCCCAGCGCACCGCCGCCGAGAGCCAATCCACCGCCCATACCCGGTCCGCCACTGCCGCCACTCACCCGGTTCGGGTCGATTTGCAGGCCCTCGTTGAAGGTCATGGCAGTCACTGTGACACGGGCGAGTCGATATCGGTTTCCACTCGCTGAACGTGTCTCTCTACGATGGGTCTGCACCTGGTCACATCTCACCGGTGCTTCGAGCCCGTCGAAAGGAATCCCGTGCTGCGCACCCACTTGGCTGGTTCGCTGCGAAGCGAGCACGCCGGTCAGACCGTCACCCTCACCGGCTGGGTGGCCCGGCGGCGAGACCACGGTGGCGTGATCTTCATCGATCTGCGCGATGCGTCGGGTGTTGCCCAGGCCGTCTTCCGTGAAGGCGAACCCGCGGCGGCCGCCCACAAGCTGCGCAACGAGTTCGTGGTGAAGATCGCCGGCGTGGTCGAGAACCGCCCGGCCGGCAGCGAGAACCCGAACCTGCCGACAGGCGCCATCGAGGTCAATGTGACCGAGCTCGAGGTGCTCAACGAGGCCGCGCCGCTGCCGTTCCAGCTCGACGACGAGCCGGGCGAGGAAGCCCGCCTCAAGTACCGCTACCTGGACCTGCGCCGCGAAGGCCCGGCGCACACGATCCGCTTGCGCTCGAGGGTGAATGCCGCCGCCCGCGCCGTGCTGGCCAAGCACGCGTTCGTCGAGGTCGAGACCCCGACCATGACCCGCTCCACCCCCGAGGGCGCGCGGGACTTCCTGGTTCCCGCCCGCCTGCAGCCCGGCAAGTTCTACGCGCTGCCACAGTCGCCGCAGCTGTTCAAGCAGCTGCTCATGGTCGGCGGCATCGAGCGCTACTACCAGATCGCGCGCTGCTACCGCGACGAGGACTTCCGCGCCGACCGCCAGCCCGAGTTCACCCAGCTCGACATCGAGATGAGCTTCGTCGAGCAGGAGGACGTCATCCTGCTGGCCGAGGACGTCCTGGCCGCGCTGTGGCAGCTGGTCGGCTACGAGATCCCGACCCCGATCCCGCACATGACCTACGCCGAGGCCATGCGCCGCTACGGCTCCGACAAGCCGGACCTGCGCTTCGAGGTCGAGATCACCGAGATGATGGAGTACTTCAGGGAGACGCAGTTCCGCGTGTTCCAGGCTCCCTACGTCGGTGCGGTCGTCATGCCGGGCGGCGCGTCGCAGCCGCGCCGCCAGTTCGACGCCTGGCAGGAGTGGGCCAAGCAGCGCGGCGCCAAGGGTCTGGCCTACATCACCTTCAACGAGGACGGCACCCTCGGCGGCCCGGTCGCCAAGAACCTCACCGACACCGAGCGCGAGGGCCTGGCCAAGCAGGTCGGCGCCGAGCCCGGCGACTGCGTGTTCTTTGCGGCCGGCGACATGAAGTCCAGCCGTGCGCTGCTGGGCGCGGCCCGCGGCGAGATCGCCCGCAAGTGCGGCCTCATCGACGAGAACGCCTGGGCCTTCGTGTGGATCGTGGACGCCCCGATGTTCGAGCCCACCGCCGACGCCACCGCGAGCGGCGATGTGGCCCTGGGCTATTCGGCCTGGACCGCCGTGCACCACGCCTTCACCTCGCCCAAGCCCGAGCACATGGACACCTTCGACACCGACCCGAGCTCGGCGCTGGCCTACGCCTACGACATCGTCTGCAACGGCAACGAGATCGGCGGCGGCTCGATCCGTATCCACCGTCGCGACGTGCAGGAGCGCGTGTTCCAGGTGATGGGCATCGGTGAGGAGGAGGCCCAGGAGAAGTTCGGCTTCCTGCTCGACGCCTTCTCCTTCGGCGCTCCGCCCATGGGCGGCATCGCCTTCGGCTGGGACCGCATCACCGCGCTGCTGGCCGGGGTGGACTCGATCCGCGAGGTCATCGCCTTCCCGAAGTCGGGCGGCGGCGTCGACCCGCTCACCGACGCGCCCACCCCGATCACCCTGCAGCAGCGGCAGGAGGCGGGCCTCAACGCCAAGCTCGACGCGAACGGCAGCCCGATCAAGGACGACGCCAAGTAAGGGCGGCGCCCGGACAGTCGAGAGCCCGCCGGTATCAGCGATACCGGCGGGCTCCGTCGTCGACAGCGGGTCGCGCGCGGGTGGATCGGACTCAGACCACGAGCCCGTTGGTGAGTGTGCGGTAGGCGTAGGTGGTGGCGATGGCGGTGACCGGTCCGGCCACCAGCAGTCCCAATCCGCACAGCAGCGCGCCGATCACTGTCATGATCAGCACCCCCAGCGCCAGCAGGGTCACCTGCAGGGCATTGGCGATCACCAGCCGCACGCTGGATTGGATTGCGGCGATCGGATTCTGGTCCCGGTCGATCACGAAGTGCAGCGCGAACATGCACAGCACACCCACGATGATCGCCGGGAAAACGCACGCGATCGAGGCCACGAAGCACAGCGCGAACACGATGAGCGCGGTGATCAGCACATTCCCGGCATTCACGAAGCCGAAGAAGGCCGGGAAATCCGGTGGCGTCCCGTCGGTTTCGTACAGTGCGCCGCGGATCATGGCGGCCTGCAGCAGCCACACCACCAGCGACGCCACCGCGAACAGCAGGACGACCGCCGACAGCGACTGCACGTCAACCGTATTCACCAGCAAGGTGACCACCAGCCAGGCGATCATGCCGATCAGCACCATGCCCACCCAGGGAATGGGATTGAGCCGGAACCGATCCCACCCGTAGGCGAGGGCCGCGCCGACATCGAGGGTCTCGCGCGGGAGTGTATAGCCCTGTTTCGGTCCCGGCTCGGCGGCTGGGGGACCGGCGGGCGGCGACATCGCCCCCGGCGGGAATCCGCCCGGCGGAGGGGGATTCCCGCCGGGCGGCATGCCCGTCGGCGGCAACTGCGGTGGCGTGCCCGGGCCATAGCCGCCCGGCGGCTGTGGCGCGCCCGGCTGCGGGGTGAAGGCCGGCGGAGGTTCCACGGGCTCGCTGCCGTACTGCGCGGCACCGGGGCCGTCGAATTGCGGGTACCCGGCGAGGCCGGGCATCTGGTGGCGGGCGGGCACGGGGCCCGGTTCGGGCGCGCCGGAAACCGGTGCGGGCTCGGGGTTTTGGTGCTGCCCAGGGTGGGACGGATACTGCTCGCCGCCCCCCGCGACGGGAGGGTCGCCGGAGGGCTCGTACGGTGCTGAGGGCGGCGTGCCAGTCATGGTCGCAAGCCTTTCACATTTCCCGGTTTACGGTGTGGCGCACAGCAAGTGACCATGAGACAACTAGACGGTCCTGGTTGTGTCAAGCAACCAGCGCCGAGCGGGCAAACCCTTCACAAAGACACGCCGTCCGACGCGCGAAAGGTTGCGCAACCGCTCGCTGAAAGTGACCTGACGGGAGTAACTTGGGTTCCGATGACCGCACTATTGGCCGAACGCGCCGCCGAAGTCGTGTCCGCGGCACAACAGTTGCTCACAAAGCGAATGGGTGCTCCGGTAAAGCTGAGCGATCCGCTGGAACTCAGCGGCAGTGGTAGGACGACGGTACTCCGCGTCCGCGTTGCAGAGAACGCCTTTTCGCTACCTCGCACACTGATCGTGAAGCAGGTAGCGGGCTCGGCGTCGCAGCGGCGCACCGGCGGTATGGCTCCCGGTGTCGCCAGCATCGACTCCGCGTTCCTGCGCGAGGCGGTCTCCTACCAATTCACCACCGCCCTCGGCCGTGACCACCGGCCCGGCGCCTACCTGCTCGGCTACAGCCTGCCGGACCGCCTGCTCATTCTCAGCGACCTCGGTGAGAACACCTCCCTGACTGCGGTCCTGCAGTCCGGCGTGGAACCCACCGGGCGCAATGCGCTCATGGCATTCGCTCAGGCGCTGGGCCGCATGCACGCCGCGACCGTGGGCCGCGAGGCGGACTTCGTGGCGCTGCTGCGCCGCGTCGATGTGGTGCACCGCGTTGACGGCATTGCGCAGCAGGCCGAATCCGCGGTCGCCGAGGTGCCGATCATGTTGCAGCGCGAGCTGGGCATCGAGGTGCCGGGTGAGATCGCCGAGCGCATCGTGCGCGGCAACCGGCTCTTCTCCGCCGGGCGCTACCGCGCCTTCAGTCCCTCGGACCTGTGCCCCGACAATGTCATCCTCAATGACGAGGGCGCGCGGTTCCTGGACTACGAGTGGGGCGGCTTCCGCGACGCCACCCTCGACATCGCCTACGCCCTGGTCTCCTTCCCGGGCTGCCTGTGCGATTTCGAGCTGTCGCGCGAACGCGCCCGCCAGATGGTGGAGGCCTGGCGCTCCGAGGTGGTCGCGGTATGGCCGGCCCTCGCCGATGACGATGTGCTCGCCGAGCGCATCCTCGAGGCCCGCCTCATCTGGGTGTGGCTGTCCACCTACTGGTTCCTGCCCGCCGACCACGTCCGCATCGCCGCCGCCCGCGAGCACGGCCTGTCCATCCCGCGCTCGGCCGCCCTCATCAACCGCTGGGCCGCCCTCGCCGAGGACGCCCGCTGCACCGGCGACGACACCCTCGGCGATTTCGCCGAGCACGTCTCGGCCACGCTGGAAGAGCAGTGGGAGGAGTGATCCTCCGCGCCACTGCGGGCCGGGATCCGAGGGTGGATCCCGGCCCGCGGTGATGTGCCCGGCCGATCGGCAGCGTGGACGCGCTCTCCGGGTATGGCGTCGTGGTCGGCGAGTGTGTCGGAGCCGGTCGGTAGGGTCGGGGGCGTGAGTGATGGGTTGTTCGATGCGCCGGGCACGCAGGTCGTGGTCGACGACTTCGAGGCGGGCGTCGCGCGCCTTCCCAGCGGGGACGACCGATTCGCGCCGCTGGCCGTGCGGATGCGACCGCGCACCCTCGACGAGGTGGTCGGGCAGCAGCATCTGCTCGGGCCCGGGTCGCCGCTGCGGCGGCTGATCGAAGGGTCCGGGGCGGCTTCGGTGCTGTTGTACGGACCGCCCGGGACCGGCAAGACCACCCTCGCCTCGCTGCTGTCGCAGGCCACCGGGCGGCGGTTCGAAGCGCTGTCGGCATTGTCGGCGGGCGTCAAGGAGGTGCGGGCGGTCATCGATCTGGCCCGCCGCCGGCTCACCGTGGGCGAACAGACCGTGCTGTTCATCGATGAGGTGCACCGGTTTTCGAAGACGCAGCAGGACGCGCTGCTGGCGGCAGTGGAGAACCGGATCGTGTTGCTGGTCGCGGCGACCACGGAGAATCCGTCGTTCTCGGTGGTGTCGCCGCTGCTGTCCCGTTCGCTGGTGCTGCAGCTGCAGTCCTTGTCGGAGGCCGACATTCGCGCGGTGCTCACCCGGGCCATTGCCGACCCGCGCGGGTTGGCGGGGGAGTACACGGTCACGGACGCGGCGCTCGACCACATAGTGCGGATTGCGGGCGGTGACGCGCGGCGCTCGCTCACCGCGCTGGAGGCGTCGGCCGAATCCTCCCTGGACGGCACCGTCGATGTGGAGTTGGTCGAGGCCAGCGTCGACAAGGCGGCGGTGCGCTACGACCGCGCCGGTGACCAGCACTACGACGTCATCAGCGCCTTCATCAAATCCCTGCGCGGCTCCGATGTCGATGCCGCGCTGCACTACCTGGCTCGCATGATCAGCGCGGGCGAGGATCCGCGATTCATCGCCCGCCGCTTGATGATCCAGGCCAGCGAGGAGGTCGGCATGGCCGACCCCACCGCCCTGCAGACCGCGGTCGCGGCCGCCCAGGTCGTCCAGTTGGTCGGCATGCCGGAGGCGCAACTGGCGTTGACCCAGGCCACGATTCACATCGCCACGGCCCCGAAGTCGGGTGGAGTGGTCAAGAGCCTCGCGGCCGCCATGGCAGACGTGCGCGCGGGCAAGGCGGGCGCGGTGCCCGCCCACCTGCGTGATGGTCACTACGCCGGCGCCGCGGCCCTCGGGAATGCCCAGGGCTACAAGTACCCGCACGATCATCCGGACGGCGTTCTCGCCCAGCAATATCCACCGGACGAACTGGTCGGCGTCGACTATTACCAGCCGACCGATCACGGCTACGAACGTGAAGTCGGTCCTCGCGTCACCAAACTGCGCCGCATCGTCCGGGGTAGATAGCGCCGGGTGCGCAGGTTCGTCACGCGCCGAATTGCAGCGACTGCCAAAAGTAGTCGCTCGGTACGCCGCGAATGCGCTTGCGGCGCTGGTCAGTCCGCCAGCAGTCCCTCGTGGATGGCGATGCGTTCGATATCGGCGGGGGTGCCGGCCATGATCACGCGCACGTGTTCGGTGACCAGTTCGAGCGGCCAGTTCCACCAGGCGGCGCGCAGCAGACGGGCCACGTCCGCATCGGGGAAGCGCTGCTTGACCACTTGCGCCGGGTTGCCGCCGACGATCGTGTACGGGGGCACGTCGGAGGTCACGACGGCGCCGGTGGCGATGATCGCGCCGTCGCCGATGCGCACGCCCGGCATGATCAGCGAGTTGTAGCCGATCCACACGTCGTTGCCGACCACGGTGTCGCCCTTGGAGGGAATCGAGGTGACGAGGTCCATCGTCTCCTCGGCCCAGGTGCCGCCGAAGATGGCGAACGGGAAGGTCGACACGCCCGAGGTGGCGTGGTTGGCTCCGGCCATGATGAAGCGGGTTTTGCTCGCGATGGCGCAGTATTTGCCGATGATCAGCTTCTCGGGGCCGAAGGCGTAGAGCACATTGTTGGTCTCGAAGGCGGTCGCCGCGTCCGGATCGTCGAAGTAGCTGTAGTCGCCGACCTCGATGTTCGGCGAGGTGACGTGCGGTTTCAGGAAGACGGTGCGGTGCGCGTGTGGGAGTGGGAAGCGCTGGGATGGGTCCGGGATCACAGTCACCCCGGCGATGGTAGCTATCGCCCGGTGGTGGGTGGAAACTCCCTGGACCCGGACCGGTAGGCTGGATGGTTGTGCAGACCCACGAGATTCGACGGCGCTTCCTGGAGCATTTCGTAAAGGCCGGACATACCGAGGTACCGAGTGCCTCGCTGATCCTGGCCGACCCCAACCTGCTGTTCGTCAACGCAGGCATGGTCCAGTTCGTGCCGTATTTCCTCGGTCAGCAGACCCCGCCCTTCGACACCGCGACCAGCGTGCAGAAGTGCGTCCGTACCGGCGATATCGAGAACGTCGGCGTCACCACCCGCCACAACACCTTCTTCCAGATGGCGGGCAACTTCTCCTTCGGCGACTACTTCAAGCGCGGGGCCATGGAGCTGGCCTGGTCGCTGCTCACCAACCCCGTCGAGGACGGCGGCTACGGCTTCGATCCGGAAAAGCTCTGGGTCACCGTGTATCTCGACGACGACGAGGCCGAGCAGATCTGGCGTGAGCTCGGCGTGCCGGACGAGCGCATCCAGCGCCGCGGCATGGCCGACAACTACTGGTCCATGGGCATCCCCGGCCCGTGCGGCCCGTGCTCGGAGATCTACTTCGACCGCGGCCCCGAGTACGGCGTCGAGGGCGGCCCCGAGGCCGACGAGGACCGCTACCTCGAAATCTGGAACCTCGTGTTCATGCAGAACGAGCGCGGTGGCGGGCGCGGCAAGGACGACTTCGAGATCCTGGGCCCGCTGCCCAAGAAGAACATCGACACCGGTATGGGCGTCGAGCGTGTCGCGTTCCTGCTGCAGGGCGTCGACAACGTGTACGAGACCGATCTGCTGCGCCCGATCATCAACAAGGCCGAGGAGCTGACCGGCCGCTCCTACGGCGTCGAGCACGCCGACGATGTGCGCTTCCGCGTCATCGCCGACCACGCCCGCACCGCGGCCATGCTGATCGGCGACGGCGTGAACCCCGGCAACGACGGTCGTGGCTACGTACTGCGCCGCCTGCTGCGCCGCATCGTGCGCTCGGCCCGCCTGCTGGGCGCCGAGAAGCCGGTGATGGGCGAGTTCATCAAGGTCGTCGCCGACCTGATGTCGCCGTCCTACCCGGAACTCACCACCGACTTCAAGCGCATCGAAACCGTCGCCGTCGGTGAGGAGGCCGCGTTCCTCAAGACCCTGAGCACCGGCACCAAGCTGTTCGACGAGACCGTCGACGAGGTGAAGGCCCAGGGCAGCAAGAAGATCAGCGGCACCGACGCGTTCACCCTGCACGACACCTACGGTTTCCCGATCGACCTGACCCTCGAGATGGCTTCCGAGGCCGGCCTGCAGGTCGACGAGGAGGGCTTCCGCGCGCTCATGGCCGAGCAGCGCAAGCGGGCCAAGGAGGACGCGCTCTCGCGCAAGCACGCGCACGCCGACCTCACCGTCTACAAGGAGTTCGTGGACCGCGGCGCGACCGAGTTCACCGGCTTCGACGAACTGTCCACCGAGGCAACGGTGCTGGCCCTGATCAAGGACGGCGTCCGGGTGCCGGTCGCCGAGGCCGGGCAGGATGTCGAGGTGATCCTGGACCGCAGCCCGCTCTATGCCGAGTCCGGTGGCCAGATCGCCGACCGCGGTTCGCTCGTCTCGTCGCACGGCCTCAAGGTGAAGGTCAACGACGTGCAGAAGATCGCCAAGAAGGTGTGGGTGCACAAGTCCACCGTCGACGCCGGTCAGCTCACCGAGGGCGACACCGTGCTGGCCCAGGTCGATCCGGCCTGGCGGCGTGGCGCCACCCAGGGCCACTCGGGTACCCACATGGTGCACGCCGCGCTGCGACAGGTGCTGGGCCCCAACGCGGTTCAGGCCGGCTCGCTCAACAAGCCGGGCTACCTGCGCTTCGACTTCAACTGGCAGGGCGCGCTCTCCGATCAGCAGAAGGCCGATATCGAGGCCGTCTCCAATGACGCGGTGGCCGACGACTTCCAGGTCAACACCTTCGTCACCGATCTGACCTCCGCCAAGAAGATGGGCGCCATGGCCCTGTTCGGTGAGAACTACGGCGACGAGGTGCGTGTGGTGGAGATCGGCGGACCGTTCTCCATGGAGCTCTGCGGTGGCACCCACGTGCAGCACTCCTCGCAGATCGGCCCGATCACCGTGCTCGGCGAGTCGTCGGTCGGTTCCGGTATCCGCCGCGTGGAAGCCTTCGTCGGCCTGGACTCCTACAAGTACCTGGCCAAGGAGCGGGCGCTGCTGGCCGGTGTCGCCTCGTCGCTGAAGGTGCCCTCGGAGGATGTGCCGGGGCGCGTCGAGCAGCTGGTCGAGCGGCTCAAGGCCGCCGAGAAGGAGCTCGAGCGCACCAAGATGGCGGCCGTGCTGTCGAGTGCGGGCACCTTCGTCGAGCAGGCCCAGCGGGTCGGCAAGGTGCTGCTGGTCGCCGCCGCTGCGCCCGAGGGCGTGGGCGCGGGCGATCTGCGCACCCTGGTGCAGGACATCAAGGGCCGTTTCGGTTCAGAGCCCGCCATCGTGGTGCTGCTCGGCCATGCCGACGGCAAGGTGCCGTTCGTCGCCGCGGTCACCAAGGCCGCCCAGGATCTCGGCATCAAGGCCGGGGATCTGGTGTCCGCCTTCGGCCCGGCTATTTCCGGCCGGGGTGGCGGCAAGCCCGAGATGGCCCAGGGCGCGGGTTCGGATCCGTCGGGCATCGAGGCGGGTCTGGCCGCCCTGCGTGTGCGGGTCGCCGAGCTCGCCGGATAAATGGACGACGCAGACACATCTGACACGCCGGGTCCTGCAGCCGGGACCGGGCCCGTACCCGAAGCAGACCCTTCGGGACGTTCTTCCGGATTTGCTCGCACGCCGACCGAGGCCTCCGGGGTCTCGGCCGGCGGGCGGGACTTCGCGTCGGAGCGGCCCTCCCCGGAACGGGACCCGGGCCGCGGCCGGCGCATCGGCATCGACGTGGGGTCGGTGCGCATCGGTGTCGCCTCCAGCGATCCGGACGGGTTGCTGGCCACCCCGGTCGAGACGGTGCCGCGCGCGAAGAAGGTCGCGCCCGGCACCCTCGCCTCCGATCTATCCAGAATTGCCGACATTGTGCGGGAGTACGAGGCCGTCGAGGTGATCGTCGGCCTGCCCCGCACATTGCGCGGGGAGAGCGGCGCGTCGGCTAAGCTGGCGGCCACCTTCGCGGGGCGTTTGCGGACCCTGATCGCGCCGGTGCCGGTGCGACTTTCCGACGAACGTTTGACTACGGTGTCTGCTGCACGTGCGTTGCGAGACAGTGGAGTTCGCGCACGCGGGCAGCGGCAGGTCATCGATCAGGCCGCCGCCGTGTCGATCCTGCAAGGATGGTTGGACGAACGGAGTGCCCTTTTGAAGCCGCGCGGTGATGACGCATGACCGACCGCTGGACGCGGGCCGAGGAACGCTACCGCCAGAACGCCGAAAGGCGTTACCGCCGCGACGATCTGGATTGGTCCGAGGCGGACGATTACGAAGACGACACCACAGTCATTCCCCGCTACGAGGATGAGCGTTACGACGACGAGCACTACGAGGGTGAGGAATACGACGAGGAGCTCCCGGTCGAGCCGGAACCTCCGCGCCGCAGCGCACCTCAGCGCACCGAGCGCGGCCGCCGCGGCGACCGGGGCCAGCGCGCCGAGCCGGGCCGCCGGGCCACCCGATCGCAGTCGCGCGCGGGGTCGCGGGGCAGCCAGCGCCCCAAGCGATCCCGGATGGCGTCGCGGAAAGCGGCCGAGCGCAAGCGGCGCCGCCGCAATCTGTTCGTCATCGCGGGCGTGTTCGCCGTATTGTTCGTCGGCGCAGTCGGATTCGCGGGCTGGAAGTTCGTCGGCAAGCTGAGCCCGCCCCCCGATTTCTCCGGCCCGCAGGGCCCGCTGGTCGTCATCCAGATCAAGCCCGGTGACACCTCCACACAGATCGCGCAGACCATGGCCGACAAGGGCGTGGTGGCCAGCAGCGGTGCGTTCTACGAAGCGGCCGTGCGTAATACGAACATGAACTCCATCCAGCCCGGCTACTACGCCATTCCGGGCCACAGCAAGGGCTCCGAAGCGGTGAGTGCGCTGTTCAGCAAGGATGCCCGGGTCGGCAATGTGGTCATCTCCGAGGGCCGCCAGCTGCACGACTCCAGCGACGTCACCACCGGCGCGCGCAAGGACGGCATCTACCGCAAGATCGCCGAGGCCAGCTGTGTCGGCACCGGCACCGCCGCCAAGTGCGTGACCTACGAGCAGCTCGACCAGGCCGGGGCCACCGCCGATCCGGCCGCGCTGGGCGTGCCGGTGTGGGCGCTGGACCGGGTGAAGTCGGTGCCGGACCGTTCCCGTCAGCTCGAGGGCCTGATCGCCGGTGGCACCTGGGATTTCGACCCCAGCGCCAATGCGCTGGACATCCTCAAGCAGCTGGTGACCGCGAGCGCGGCGAGCTACGACGCCACCGGGCTGGCGCAGTCCGGCGCGGCGAACGGCCTGAGCCCCTACGACACGCTGATCGCGGCGTCGCTGGTGGAGCGGGAGGCGCTGCCGCAGGACATGTCGAAGGTGGCGCGGGTCATCGTGAACCGGCTCGCCGCCCAGCAGCCGCTGCAGTTCGACTCCACCGTCAACTACACCCTCGACAAGACCGAGGTCGCCACCACCGACGCCGACCGTGCGCACAAGACCCAGTGGAACACCTACGCCATGGCCGGTCTGCCCGCCACGCCGATCTCCGCGCCGTCGCTGGACGCCATGCGCGCCATGGAGAATCCGGCGCCCGGCCCGTGGCTGTACTTCGTGACCGTCGACAAGCAGGGCACCACGTTGTTCACCGACAGCTATTCGGAGCACCTGCGCAATATCGAAAAGGCCAGGCAGAGTGGAATCCTCGACAGTGGGCGGTAGTCGGAAGGCCGCCGTACTCGGCAGCCCGATCTCGCATTCCCGGTCGCCGCAACTGCATCTGGCGGCCTACCGGGCACTGGGGCTGGACTGGAGCTACGAGCGCATCGAGTGCACCGCCGAGCAGCTGCCCGGCCTGGTGGACGGGCTCGGACCGGAATGGGTCGGGCTGTCGGTGACCATGCCGGGCAAGGTCGCCGCGCTCGGCTATGCCGACGAGCGCACCGAGCGCGCGGTCCTGGTCGGCTCGGCGAACACCTTGGTGCGCACCGATTCCGGCTGGCGCGCGGACTGTACCGACGTGGACGGCGTGCGCGGTGCGCTGGAAGGCGCGGGCGTGCAGGAGATCTCCCGCGCCGTCGTGCTGGGCGCGGGCGGCACCGCCCGCCCGGCGCTGCTGGCGCTGTCCGACCTGGGCGCGCACACCGTCACCATCGTGGCCCGCGATCGCCGCCGCGCCGCCGGGACCCTGGAATTGGCCGAGCAGCTGGGCATGTCGGCCGAGGTGCTCGGTTTCGACCCCGAGGGCCTGCTGTTCGTCTGTTCCGACGTGGACGCCGTCGTCAGCACCGTGCCCGCCGAGGCGGCCGCGGCCGTGGCGGACTCGGTGGCGGCGGCCCCGGTGGTGCTCGACGCCATCTACAACCCGTGGCCCACGCCGCTCGCGGAAGCGGTTGCCCGCGCGGGCAATACCGTGGTCAGCGGCCTGGAGATGCTGCTGAACCAGGCCTACGGGCAGGTCGAGCAGTTCACCGGCAAGTCCGCTCCGCGCGCCGAAATGGCTGCGGCCCTGCGGGACTGATCGCTTTCGCGCGGGCGTGGCCCGCTAATCGAGGACGGCCGCGGATGTCTCCGCGGCCGTTTCCGGTTCGAAGGACTGCCGGAAGGTGAAAGCGTAAGGCGTCGGCCCGTTCTCACGCAGGTGGTCCAGTCGCGTCATGGCGTCGGCGAGGGTGGGCAGCGTTCCCTCCGGCACCCACCACAGCACCGTGAAGATCTCGCGCAGCGGGGTGAACCATTCCCGGCGGCGACGCACGTAGTCCATGTGGCCGCTGCGATAGACGTAGTCGAACAACGCTTCCCGCGATTCCCACAGGCTCATGTTCACCAGCATGTCCGGCTCGCCGTGGTACGGGCGCAGCGAGGTGGCGTTGTTGGATTCGCCGTCCACCATGCGCCAGACGAAGCCGGGGGAGGATTCGGCGACGGCATTGATCTCGTCGAGGGCCGAGAAGAATTCGGCGACCCGGGGATCGCCTTCGGGGGCGACCATGCGCCCGATATTGAGCTGTGCGAGGTGCATTCCCAGACTATAACTAGCCATGATTGGTTTTAGAGAAACTTACGCAACATCTGCCCGGCGCCGGATCCATCCGCGCGGTCCAGCCGGCCTCGGCCGCCGGACCCGCCAGCAGGGCCAGATTCATGCCGCACACCAGCGGCGGGAAGTCCACGGCGAGGCGGTGAAAGGGACAGTTGCGCAGGCGGATCGCGTCGCCGTCGAGGTAGGGCTCGTAGCCGCGCTCACGCAGGACCTCGAACAGATCGCGGCCCGCGAGGGACGGCCCGTGCGCGGCGGCGGCCTTCGCGATGGCGTCCTCGAATCCTTCGTGCTCGACCACCTCGGCGAGAACCGTTGCGACGGTGCGATAGTCGCGGGCCGGCAGCGTGATCGCGAACTCCGCGTCGGCGCGGCGATAGAACTTGGCGGGCCGTCCCGAACCGGGCCCGGTGCGGCCCTCCGGACGCCGGAACACCGCGTCCAGCAGTCCGGCCTCGGTGAGCTTGTCGAGATGGAAGGCGGCCAGCGGCCGTTTGATCTCGACGGCCGCGGCCGCCTCGTCCCGGCTCACGTCGTGGTCGGCGGCCGCGACATAGTCGTAGAGCCGCTTGCGGATCGGATCCTGAAGCAGGGCGACGGCTTCGATGCTCACGATGTCTTTGTAACAGCGTGCCGGGCCCGGGTATGTCCGGTGGCCCCGCTCCGGCTATGGTTCTGGAACAAGTTTCAATTCATTCGGTTCGGCCGGGCGGCCGCGCAGGTTAAGGTGATCGTCATGAATGCGTGGGTGTTGCGCGCCGTGGGCTTGGGGGCGCTGACCGTTGTGCTGGAGGCCCTGCTCGGTTTCGGCATGAGGTACTGGCCGACCACGGGCGCCTGGATGCGGATCCTGTGCCTGATCGTGCTGGTCGGCTCGGTGATCGCGTGGGGCGTACTGGATGGCCGCTCCGATCGGCGCGCCAATGCCGATCCCGAGCGCGGCGCCGATCTGACCATGCGCTGGCTCAAGGCCGCGCTCGCCGGTGGCGTGGGCTCCGGCCTGGCCGCCTGGGTCCTCGGCTTCATCCCGGGCTTCGACCTGGGTGATCAGGGTCTGGTCTTCGACATCACCTCGGCCGCGTCCTTCATCGTGCTGCTGATCTTCATTCCGGGCGTGCTCGGCGTCGCCCTCGGCCGCTGGCTGGCCGGCCGCGACGGCAAGAAGCAGCCCGGTACCCCCGCCGACACCGCACCCAACCCGCAGCCCGCCAACGTCTGAGGCTCCCGTCCGCGCTCGACCCCGCGCCACCGATCGGGTGGCGCGGGGTTTTTCGTATCCGGGGGCACGGACGGCAGCGCCCGCCGCCGGAGTCCGGCGACGGGCGCTGAGATGAAAGCGGTTGTGCCCTACAGCAGAATCGCGCCGCCGGTCGGGCCGTCCTCACGGGCGATGGCCGAGTAGGCCGCGGCCAGCAGGCTCGGATCCGGGCCCTCCAGCCGGCCCGGCTTGGCCAGGCCGTCGAGCACCACGAAACGCAGCACGCCCGAACGGGTCTTCTTGTCGGTCTGCATGGCGTCCATCAGCTGCGGCAGCGCATCGGCGTCGTAGGTGGTGGGCAGGCCGATGCTTTCCAGGATGGTGCGGTGCCGCTCGGCGGTGGCATCGTCGAGACGGCCTGCCAGGCGGCCCAATTCGGCCGCGAAGACCAGGCCCACCGAGACGGCCGCGCCGTGCCGCCAGCGGTACCGCTCCCGGCGCTCGATGGCGTGGCCGAGGGTGTGGCCGTAGTTGAGGATTTCGCGCAGATCCGATTCCTTGAGATCGGCGGCCACCACATCGGCCTTGACCTGGATGGCGCGGCGGATGAGCTCGGGCAGCACGTCGCCGGTCGGGTCCAGGGCGGCCTGCGGGTCGCGTTCCACCAGCTCCAGGATCACCGGATCGGCGATGAACCCGGCCTTGATGATCTCGGCCATGCCCGCCACGATCTCGTTGCGCGGCACCGTCTCCAGCGTGGCCAGGTCCACCATGACCGCGGCCGGCTCGTGGAAACTGCCGACCAGGTTCTTACCCGCCTCGGTATTGATGCCGGTCTTGCCGCCCACGGCGGCGTCCACCATGGCCAGCAGCGTGGTCGGCACGTGCACGATGTCCACGCCGCGCATCCAGGTGGCGGCCACGAAACCGGCCAGGTCGGTGGCCGCGCCGCCGCCCAGGCTCACGATCACGTCCTTGCGGGTCAGCCCGATGCGGCCGAGCACCTCCCAGCAGAAGCCCGCGACCTGCAGGTCCTTGCCGGCCTCGGCGTCGGGGATCTCCACCCGGTGCGCGTCGATGCCCTTGTCGGCGAGGGCCTTCCGTACCACCTCGGCGGTCTCGGCCAGCGGCGGCTGGTAGAAGATCGCCACGGTCCGGACGCCGGACCGGCCGGTCACCTGGTCGACCAGGTCGCCCAGCAGACCCCGGCCGATGATCACCGGGTACGGGTCGGCCGTGCGGACCTCGATGCGAGTCGGCTCGCTCATAGGACTCCTCCGTGAATGGTCCCGCCCATCGGCGGGGAATAGCGTGACCCCGTGGTGCGGGGGAGTGGTCGATCGGATCGGCGGCGCGTGCCCGCGGCGCGCGATGATGCGCTCGGGATCACGAACCTCCTTCCACCGCAGGGGAAGTGGCACCGGGAACAGGGCCGTCGGCCCGCGTGTGCTCCTGCTCGCGGGCGCGTGCCCGCGCCCGTCGGGCCCGGGCACGACGCGAGCGTCCGCTGCCGGGCGCGGCGACGGTGCCGGGTGCACGGGCCGCATCCGGTGGTGCGGCGGGTGTGCTCGGGGCGGCCGCGTCCGCTCCGACCGGAGCGGCGGTCTGTCCACCGGCAGTGGAACTCGAGGGCGCACCGGCCATACGGGAGGCGCGGCGACGGCGTCCCCCGGGAGACCCATTTCCCGGCGCAGCGGCAGGCGGCGCGCCGGCCTCGCCGACGGTGGTCTCGGCGGTCGTCGCGGGTGGAGCGGTCGCGGTGGTGCGGCCGCCGCGGCGGCGCGACCGCCGGTTGCGCCGAGAGCGTTTCGCACCCCCGGTGGCCGCGGCTGCGTCGCCGGGCGAGGACGCCGAGCCCTGGCTGTTGCGCGCCTCGGCGGGCACGGGTGAATCGGCTTCGGCGGCAGTCGTATTCGTGGCGTCACCCGGCTTGTTCTCGCCCCGGCCGCGGCCGCCGCGGCGGCGTTTGCGGCGGGCGCGCGAGCGGGAGCTGACGCCGGGCTCGACGGTGGCGGTCTCGGTGACCGAATCCTCCGGGCGCGCAATCGGTTCCAGGCCGAGCTTGGCCAGGATCATGCGGACGACGCGGCCGGGGCTGCGGCCGTCGGTGCGCACCCGCACGGTCGCCACCTCGCGGTAGAGGGGGCGGCGGATCTTCATCAGCTCGCGGTACTTCTTGGCGGGGTCGTCGCCGTTCAGCAGCGGACGGTTGGTGCTGGCGCCGGTGCGGCGCAGCCCTTCGCCCACACTGATTTCCAGGTAGACGACGGTTCGGCCGTGCAGCAGGGCGCGGGTCGCGGCCGAGAGCACCGAGCCGCCGCCGAGGGAGACCACGCCGTGCCCGGCGAGGACGGCGTCGCGGACGACCTCCTCCTCCATACGGCGGAACTCCGGCTCGCCGTCCTCGGCGAAGATCTCCGGAATCGTGCGCCCGGCGCGCTCCTCGATCCCGGCGTCGGTGTCGTAGAGGTCCACGCCGAGTTCCCGGGCCAGCTTGCGTCCGATGGTGGACTTGCCCGCGCCCGGCGGGCCGACCAGCACCAGACTGATTGCGGGCCGGTCGGTTTCACCGGCCGCCGCGGTGGGTTCGTGCTCGCCGGACACCGCGCTGTCGTCAGCGGTCACTGCCCGGCGTGGCCCGGGATGTGCGGGCGAGCGTTGATCCGCTTCAGGTAGGCGTGGATGTTGTCGACGGTCTCGGGCAGCGAGTCGCCGCCGAACTTGTCCAGCACGGCCTGTGCCACGACCAGCGCCACCATCGCCTCGGCGACCACACCGGCCGCGGGCACCGCGCACACATCCGAGCGCTGGTGGATGGCGACGGCCTCCTCGCCGGAGGACATGTCGACCGTCGACAGCGCCCGCGGCACGGTCGAGATCGGCTTCATGGCCGCGCGCACGCGCAGCGCCTCGCCATTGGTCATGCCGCCCTCCAGGCCGCCCGCGCGGTTGGTGGAGCGCAGCACGCCGTCGGGGCCCGGCCGCATCTCGTCGTGGGCCTGGCTGCCGCGGCGGCGGGCGGTCTCGAAACCGTCGCCCACCTCGACGCCCTTGATGGCCTGAATGCCCATGAGCGCGGCCGCCAGCCGCGAATCCAGGCGCGCCTCACCGGAGGTGAACGAGCCCAGGCCCACCGGCAGGCCCTCGATCACGACCTCGACCACACCGCCGAGGGTGTCGCCGTCCTTCTTGGCCGCCTCGATCTCGGCGATCATGGCCGCCTCGGCGTCCTTGCCGAACGCGCGCACCGGCGACTCGTCGATGGCGTCCAGATCCGCGGCGGTCGGGACCACACCGTTGGTGTTCGCGGCGGCGCCGATGGACACCACGTGCGAGATCACCTCGACGCCCAGCGCCTGGCGCAGGAAGTTCTTGGCCACCGTGCCCGCCGCGACCCGCGCCGCGGTCTCGCGGGCGCTGGCCCGCTCCAGGACGTTACGGGCGTCGTCGAAGCCGTACTTGAGCATGCCCGAGTAGTCGGCGTGGCCCGGACGGGGACGGGTGAGGGGGGCATTGCGGGCGAGGTCGGCGAGTTCGGCCTCGTCCACCGGATCGGCGGACATGACCTGGGTCCACTTGGGCCACTCCGAGTTCGCCACCTCGATGGCGACCGGGCCGCCCATCGTGCGGCCGTGGCGCACGCCGCCGACCATGGTGACCACGTCGGCCTCGAACTTCATCCGCGCGCCGCGCCCGTACCCGAGCCGTCGCCGGGCCAGCTGCGCGCCGATCTCGGCGGAGGTCACCTCGACACCGGCCACCATCCCCTCGAGGATGGTGACGAGAGCAGGACCATGGGATTCTCCGGCAGTTATCCAGCGCAACACGAGTGACATCTTTCCATGACAACAGGGGTGCTCGAACACACGGCCCGCGCATAGCCCGATGTCAGCGCCCGGCCACCACCGCCACCACGCTCGCCGCACACATCGCGGGACCATGCGCGAGCGTCCCGGCGACGCCCGCCCGCCCACCGGCTCCCGAGATTCGCAGTCGATGCCCGAGCATCCCGCCCAGGCCCGCGGCGGCGGTGAGCAACGGCGCGGCCAGTGCTGCCCAGGACCAGGTCTGGGTACCGCACAGGGCTGTCGCGGCCCCTAGACGAGTGATTCCTATCGTTTAGTGGTCGTAGGCGGTCAGTGATCGTGCGGTCGGTGCGCCGGTGTTGCGGTTGTGTCAGATCACGGCTGCGAGGGCGAGGAGACGTTGGGCGATGCGGGCGTAGAGCCCGGCAGCGGTGCGGGCGCCGTGGGCTTCGAGTGACAGTTGCCC
>NZ_JBEYYI010000029.1:0-132210 GCF_040645495.1 Nocardia sp. NPDC046763
GGTGCGGGCGAGATTCTCCTTCGATCGCTACGCCGACCGTGCGGCACATCAGGACACACAAGCCATGACCGATGCCGACCTGCTCAATGTCTTCACCGCCAACATCAACCACCCGTGGCGCCCGCCCGGTGGTGGCGTCGCCGGCGCGCTCAGCCATGATGTGATCCACGGCCTCGACATCACCGAGCCGCTGGGGCTCCCCGCGCCGCCACCGGACCGGGTAGCCCTCGTCCTCGGTAATGCCGCAGCGCGCAATCTCGAGTACTTCGGCGTCAATCTTGGCGGTACGCGTCTGGTGGCTTCCGACGCCGATGTCGCCATCGGGGAGGGCCGCGAGGTGAAGCTGCCGGCCAAAGACCTGGTTCTGATCATTACCGGCCGCAAACCTCTGCCCGCATGACGACGCCGCTGCCACCACTGGTCGCGCCCGCCACCCGCGCCCTCGCCGCGGCTGGGATCGCATCCCCTCGACGACCTCGCCCAGCAGACCGAATCCGAGATCGCCGAGCTACACGGGCTGGGCCCCTACTCCGAGACTGCGCTGCTCGGTGGGGAAGGGGCTCTTCGTCCTGGACGATTTCGCGAAGCTGCTGATCACGCAATCCGCACACCGGGCCCGTGGAGGCGGGAACGCTCACGGGCTCGGCTCGGGCAGGAGCCAGGTCACCGTCGTATCCCGGATCGTATGGCTTCTTGTTCGGCCGCTGCTTCCGGCTGACTGTCGACGGTGTGACTGCCGATCAGCCGTGCAATCCGCCGGACCCCAGGCCGTCGCCGCGCAGTGTCGCGATCCGGTGTCGTTCCACCTGTGAGGTATCTGTTCGACCGCGCTTGCTCGGCCAATTCGACCGGCACTACACCCCTGCGGGAAACCATGGCGGTACGGCCGGTGAGGGCCAAGTCCTCCAGATCCGGCGCTTACTCGGCTAACTAATCGCAGATAGTCTGCCGAGTCACCGCAGCTCAGCGGGGCCGTTTCCCCAGGTCGGCCCCGGAATTACCGCGGTGTGATAGGGGCCATCCGTGCACACTCACGGTCGCGAGCTACTGGACGGTGCGCCCCACCGCTTACTCCGGGCATGGTGTTCGACGCGGCAGTGCCGTCAGGAGTACCCCTGACGGCACTGCGCACAATGTCGCGGCCAAAGCCCTGGGTGTTGAGTGGCCGCACATGGCAGGTCAGCAAATCTGGGAGATGTTTGCTGACCTATAACTAATGGTAATGCAGACGCGCAGAGTGGAACATAATCAATTGTCAATCAGAACCCATGTCTGGATTTGAATGTTCGCTGAAAGTGAACCGTTCTTGGTGATCCGGCCTGGCTCACCGAACTGTGGGTTGGTCAGAGTCCCGGATCCGGCGATCAGTCGCGCCGCGACGAGCGGTCCCACCCAGGAGTCGCCACCGTAGCCAGGCCCGTGAGGGCCGGTGACGAGTCACGCTTAGCGGCTGGTCCGTTCGTGTGCCGTGCTCTATCTGGTGCCGTTTCATCCTGGAGATGTCGGGTACGTCTCGTCTGTGAGGTGATTGCGTCATGAGCGAGAACAGGCAACCATTCTCTCCGCCTACATCGGAGCTGGGTCATCGGGTCGACACCGTGAGATCGACCGTGAGCCATCTGGCTGGTGTGACGACTGGCAAGGAGGCGGTCGAGGCATCGGGTCGAGCATTGCGCGACGGAGCCGCGCATGACGAAGAAGACCACGGTGAGAGCGCAGACCAACCTGTCGACGTGGCAACGCATCACCGCCGCACCGTCGACCTCGGGTAGCGGTTCGGCGGAGGTGAGTGATGGTTCAAGGTTTGCTGGTCAGGTTGCCCGCAGTGGGGTTCGACCTCGCTTTGGGGGCGACGATCGGAATGTTGCGCCGGGTTTTGCCGGCGGCAGGTGCCCCGATCCGGGTGGCCGCCGGTGCTGTGAATATCGGTGTGGGCACGGCTGTGCGCGCAGAGGCGGCGGTGTGGGGGACAGCTGTGCGTGTGGGCCGGGTCGGATTGAACGCGGCGATGCCGAGTCGGGGGTACTGGCGGGCCGGATCGCGGGTGCAGCTGCCGTTGCGGCCCGCTGCGGGGGCCACGGTGCGGAGCATGGAGACGGCGGCCAGACGGGTGGCGGCCGGGCTGATCAAACGCCCGGACGTCCTTGCCGCGTACTGGGACGGCGGGCTGGCCCGGCTGGTCGTACAGATGACGCAGGATGCGGTCACCGAGCGGGTGGTTGATCGCGCGACCGAGCTGGCGGCGGGGCAGCAACTGGAACGTCCGGACGAGGATGTTCTCGAGCCCGCCCACCCCGGCCACACCGGAGGCATCCGCTCCGGGGCGCTTGCCCTGGCCTGCGACGCGGTGGGCGTCACAACCGCGCTGGCCGCCCGGACGATGCGGGTGGGGAGCGCGCCGCCTTTGGTCACTGCCGCGGCGGTGCTGCTGCGCGAGGATCCGCGCATACGAAGAATGCTGCGACGCCGTCTGGGACGGTCGGCGACGGATCTGTTGTTGGCCACGGTCAATGCCGCAGCGTTAGCCATCGGTCAGTCACCCATCGCCTTGGCGCTGGACGGCGCGCTGCGGGCGAGCCAGTTGGCCGAGGCCGTCGCCCGGGCTGCTGCTTTCGACGCTGCGCACGACACGGTCTGCGCGCCGGGGCGACTGAGCCTGGCCGGCCGGCAGGCCGCACGCCCGCCGCTGCGGCGGTATCCGGGCGAACGGTTCCGGGAGCAGGCGGTCACCGGAGCTGGGTTCGGTGCGGCCGGAGCGCTGCTGTTCACGGGCGATGTGCAGGAGGCGGCGGAGGCGCTGCTGGCCGGGAACCCGAAGGCTGCCCGTTACGGCCCGGCGGTCTTCGCCGCCACTTTGTGCACCGAACTGGCTCGGGAAGGGGTTCTGGTGCGCAACCTCGACCGCCTCAGGCAGCTGGAGCTGGTCGATACCGTGGTGCTGCACCCGCAGGCGCTGCGAAGCACCCGGCGGACGGTGCTGGACGTCAACACGAATGTGTCGGACTGGGAACATGAGCGGCTGTGGCAGGCCGCGACGGCGGTGCTGGAGTCGGGTGGGGAACTCGACCTGCGGCCGGTACCCGACCAGAGCCCGGCCGCCGAGACCGGGCTGATGATTGCGTCCGAGCGGGGCAGAGACGTCGGCTCCGTCCTGATCGGCTGGGAGATCACCCCACTGGCCGAGGCCGCGCTGGACGCGGCCCGCCGGGCCGGACTGTACGTCGTGATTCAGGACGACGGCACGCTCGGCGACTTCGGCGCGCTGGCCGACGAACTCGTGGGCGCCGAACGGCCGTTGGCCGAGGTGGTGCGGGAGCTCCAGCGCAATGGGCGGGTCGTTCTGACGGTGGCTCACGTTCCCGCCGGCGAGGCCGTGAGCGAGCAGCAACTGGGCCCGGAGGGCTGCGATGTGCTGGCAGGCCTGATGCGCAGCGACATCGCCGTCTCGCTCACCGACGAGCGCAGCGCGGTCGTGTGGGGTGCCGACGTCCTGCTGCTGCACGGCCTCACCGGGGCGTGGCGCATCCTGGCGGCGATCCCCGCCGCGCGCAGGGTCGGAAACCACACCAGGATCTTCGCCGAGGCGGGCGCCGCGCTCGCGGGGCTGATGGTCGTGACCCGGGGTACCCGCTCCAAACGCATCACCTTCCCGCTCGGCGTTCGGCTCGGCCCGGTGAACGCTGCCGCTGCCGCCTCCCTCGTCTCGGGCTGGCGCGCTGCCCTACAGGCCAGTACCGACCGCGCACCACACCCGCCGCCGCGGATACCGTGGCACTCGCTGCAGCCGCAGGAGGCGCTGGCCCGGTTACGAGTCATCCGCACGACCGAGCTGCCCGCGCTGGCTGACGCACGCAACATCGTCCGCTGGGCTGCGCGTCTCCCGATCTTCACTCCGGCGCGCCTGACCATCGGCCTGGTCAGCGCGATCCGGTCTGAACTGCACGATCCGCTCACACCGTTGCTGCTCGTCGGCGCGACCGCCTCCGCTATGTTGGGGTCCACCGTGGACGCGCTGATGGTGCTCAGCGCATTGGGTGTAACCGCACTGGTCGGCGGGCTGCAGCGGTTTCGGGCCGAGCGGGCACTGTCCGGGCTGAAGCGGGAGCAGCGTCGACAAGCTCGCAGAGTGGCTGACTTCGGCCAGGGCGAAACCAGCACGATCGAAGCTGAAAAGTTGACCCTCGGTGAGGTGATCGAGCTCTACACCGGCGACGTGGTACCGGCCGATGCCCGACTGCTGGCGGCGGACGAGTTGGAGGTCGACGAGTCCTCGCTGACCGGGGAGTCGCTGCCGACCACCAAGCAGGTGGACGCCACACCGCAGGTACCGATGGCCGACCGCCACTGCATGGCGTACCAGGGCACCACGGTGGTCGCCGGCCACGGCCGCGCGGTCGTGGTGGGAACCGGCGACGAGACAGAGACCGGCCGGGCGGCTCATCTGGCCTCCCGCACCCCGCCGCCTGCCGGTGTGCAGGCCCGGCTGCACGAGCTGACCGCCGCCATGCTTCCGTTCACCCTGCTCGGCGGCGCAGCCGTGACCGGTTTGTCGCTGCTGCGCGGTCGGCCGGTTCGAGAAGCCGTCCGCGGCGGGCTGGCAGTCGCGGTGGCTGCCGTCCCGGAGGGCCTGCCGCTGGTCGCGACCGTCGCGCAACTGGCGGCGACTCGACGCCTCGGCCGGATCGGCATCCTGGTCCGCACCCCGCGGGCCCTGGAGGCGCTCGGCCGGATGGACACCATCTGCTTCGACAAGACCGGCACGCTCACCGAGAACCGCCTGCACGTGGTGCGCCTGGCCACCCCGGACGGGATCGAGCACCCAGCCGACTCCACCGACGCAGCCCCGTTGCTCCATGCCGCCGCGCTGTCCTGCCGCACCCCCGACCACGAGGCGGGCATCCACGCCCACTCCACCGACGAGGCGATCCTCGCCGCAACCCCGCCCGGATCACCATGGACGCCCGTGGAGGTTCAGCCCTTCGAAGCCAGCCGGGGGTACGCCGCCGCCGTCGCGACCGATGCGGCGGGCACCCGGATGCTGCTGGCGAAGGGCGCGCCCGAAGTTGTCCTGCCCGCCTGTAAAGACAGTGTCGGCGACGCGAAAGCACAGTCCCTGGCCAGCAGTGGCCTGCGGGTGCTGGCAGTCGCCGGCCGCCGGTTGCCGCGCCACAACGAGTCCGACGATTTGCTCGCACGACCACTGGCCGACCTGGACCTGCTCGGCTTCCTCGCCCTGGCCGACACCCCGCGCCGCAGCTCCGCACCACTGGTGACCGACCTGCGCCGCAGCGGTATCCGGCCCGTCATGCTGACCGGCGACCACCCGCAGACGGCTCGCGCTGTCGCGCTTCAGCTCGGCTGGCCCGACGATGTCACGGTGGTCACCGGCGATGAGCTGGCTGCCCAGGACCGGGCCGGCCGGACGTGTCTGCTGCGGAACAGCGACGTGGTGGCCCGCGTCGCACCCGAGCAGAAGGTCCACGTGATCGAGGGCCTCCGGGCAGCCGGGCGCGTGGTGGCCATGGTCGGCGACGGCGCCAACGACGCTGCCGCGATCCGCACCGCCGATATCGGAGTCGGCATCGCCGTCCACGGCTCGGCGGCGGCGCGGAATGCGGCCGACCTGGTAATCACCAGCGATGAGCTGACCGTGCTGATCGACGCCGTCGCCGAAGGCCGGGCACTGTGGCGCAGCGTCGCGGACGCGATCAGCGTGCTGATCGGCGGCAATGCCGGCGAGATCGGCTTCTCCGTGCTCGGCACACTGCTGTCCGGCGCGTCGCCGCTGTCCACCCGCCAGATCCTGCTGGTCAACCTATTGACCGACATGTTCCCGGCCATGGCCCTCGCGGTCACCCCGAGGGACGAGACAGCCCAGGAGAAACACGCCGTCGACAGCGGCCGCATCGGCGTCGCGGAACTCGGCGAGCCCCTGACCCGGCAAATCCGCCGCCGCGGCATCACCACGACACTCGCCGCGACCACGGCCTGGCTGATCGGCACCCTCACCCCGGGCACCGCGCGGCGAACCAGCACGATGGCACTGTGCGGGGTCGTCGGTGCCCAGCTCATCCAGACCGCAACCGGACGACGAAACAGCCCGCTCGTCCTGATCACGGTCATCGGCTCGGCCACCGCCCTGATCGCACTGATCGAGACACCACTGGTCAGCCAGTTCTTCGGCTGCACCCCGCTCGGCCCATTCGCCTGGGCCGGCGTCGCCACCGCAATGGGCGTCGCCGCGTTCGGACCACGCCTGAACCCGACGCTGGAACAACTAGCACAATCACTCACTCCGCAAAAGAACTGACCATCGACGCCGAGACGACAACCCGCCAGGAATCCGACGCGCCAACGGGGGGTTCCGTAGGACTCGCGCGGGAATCACCGAAGCTTGCTGGAGGCCTGACCTACGTGCGTCATAAAACGGACCCCATCCCGCCGGTTCGGGAATTCAGAACTTGTCCGGGAACTGGGTGATGATGCCCTGGCTGAGGGTGTCGGAGACATCCATCATGTGCGCCTTGGCCATGTCGAACTCGGCGGTCGCATCGCTGTGGTTACCGCCGATGACGGCGGCCGCGTAAGCGACGGTCTGGTCGATGTGGGTGCTCATCGCCGCACGCATGTCCTGTTGCGACCAGTTGGGGTTGATCGAAGCGAAGAAGTCGGCGATGTCTCGAGCGTTGGTGTGCCAGACCGCGACTGCCGTGTCGAGTGCCTGTTGGTTGCCGATCTTGGCGGCGGTGAGGACTGGCACAGCCTCCAAGATGTGGACGGCCAGCAGGCCGGTGAGCCGCCCGGCGACCTCCTGGCCGTAGTACGGTGCGAACGCGTTACCGATGGCGACCTGGTTGTGGAGCAGTCGGTCCAGACTGGGCAACAGTGCGACGGGGTTGTCGGCGAACGCGACCACGACCGACCAGGTCCGGTCCATGTGCTGACCCCATAGCGTCCGCATCTCGGTATAGAGGCTGGTTTGCGCTTCCGCGGTGGGCGAGGCGTGGAACGCCTGCGCCGACGCGATTGCCGCAGAATTCAATGCGGGGAGAATGCCGCTGGACAATGCGAGAGCTGTCATCGTCGCCCCAATAACCGCGCGGTAACGGGTAGTGTGCTGGATGGGTATGATGATGCCTTGCTGAAAGAATTCACCGTTGTCGAAGAATTCACCGTTGTCGGGCCATGATGCGCTGCCGACCTGGACTGGTCCTACCCGACAGCCGTAGTTTACCCGCGATTCCCACTATAAATCGCATTGTACGATAAATGCCGTCGACTGCGAGCCCGCTCGCGATCATTTCGGGTATTCGAAGGCCGGGCGGAATTGTGAACCGCCCGGCTGTGTCGACCACTTCGATTCGGTTCTGTTGGAGATCATCGCGATCAGAATGGTAAGAGCAGGCCGATCGAGGCACCGATGACAGCGCCGACCGCGCAACCGACAACGGCGCCGACGACGAAGAACCAGATACCCACGGCAACGCCGATCGCGCAGCCGATCGCCGCACCCAGCAGGGCGCCACCGAGCAGGGCATCATGCATCAGGCCCTGCACCTCGGGTGCCACCGCACCGGGTTGCGGCTCGCCGGCTGCCGGTGTCAGCGTCAGCGTCCTTGCCGACGGGTCGACCGACGGTGTGACGCTGAAGTTCTGGCCCGTCTCCATCCGCAGTGTCGTCGGGATCGCGCCGACGATCGTGCCGTCGTCGGCGAGCACGTTGACTGCCGCTGGCGTCACTTCGAATCTGCCGGAGGCCAGATCGACGACTGCGCTGCTGTGATCCGCGGCCAGGGTCGTGGTGTAGGCGACAGGACCGTCTGTTCCGTTCATCGTGAGGCTTGCCAGAGTGCCCTCACCATGCGCTGTGCCCATTGCAATGCCGGTGGACGCGACGGCGAACATTGTGGTCGCCGCTAGTTTCTTGACAATCATAGGGAGTCCAATCATCGGACCAATGTGCGGATGCTTCCCCCCGGGCGGGCGACGTTGACCGTCACACCTGATCTTCCTCCTCGACGTAATGCGATGTCGATAGCCACGCATCGGGTGCGGGCTGAATGCCAGCGAAAGCACTTTGTTGCTGGGAAATTCAAACAGCTTTGGCACTGTGGCAGATCCGCGAGTTCACGGCTCCTGCTGGAGGAAGGTTGCGGCATCGTTGCCACACGGAAGTCTGGTGTCAGGAATGGGCTGAGGTGGGTGTGTGCGGGGCGCTATCGACATTTGCATGCCAGCTGTCGACGATGCCGTCGCAGTCACCCGCACGCACTGACCGATAGTTCGGCGTCGCATCGAAATAGATGTATGTGCCCATCCTCGAAGAGCGGTGAGCCACCGCCATGGTTTACCGGGACTCGGTAATGGGTGGCTGTCGCGGGTCAGGACGTTGTTGACGCGCAAGCCGTCCAAGGGCAGGTGGCCGGAGCGCATCACGCAGCCCTGACGGAAGGTTTGACCAGCGCCTTCCATGCCCTCGGCCTCGTCCTTGCGGCCCTGTCCACGCTCGGCGCGGTTCTCACCTACCTCGCGCTCGCACCCCACCGCGCTACTGAGCAGCCACAACGAGTCCGACGATTTGCTCGCACGACCACTGGCCGACCTGGACCTGCTCGGCTTCTTCGCCCTGGCCGACACCCCGCGCTGCACGCCCAAATGAGAACGGACGGCCGACCGCTGGGACCGGATTCACCGATTGCCTCATCGTCGCGGTCACGGGCGAACTCGACATGGACGGGTTGCCCGCGTTCCGGAGCTGTTGTCCGTTGCCGTTGCCGTCGATACCGCGCCGCCCGCGGTGATCGTGGATCTGCGTCATGCACAATGCGGTCGTGCTGCTCGATGCTGTTCCGCGTGCCACCCGGCGTGGTGTCGGCATTCTCGTACCGAGCGCGCCGTGCGCGGTTGAACGGGTGCTCGACGTGACCGGGGTAGGGACCCTGGTCCATCGCGAACAGGACCGGTCGAGCAACTGATCGGCAGATTCGGCACGGGCCGGCTTTTGACAATGCACGAACGAATTCCTGATCGATGAGTTCCGGCGGTTTCCCGCCCGCTTCGCGGGGTACGCGATCAACGAAAACGGGGACCGATCGCAAACGGGACGGGATTGATTCGATGGGGTGGTGAACGATGAGTGAATCGCTACAGAGTGACGGGATCGGCGACGGCCGAGCGCCGAGCCCGGTATTCACCGACCAGCAGAACAACGGTAAGGCGCACCGGTTCATCGCCGCCGCGGCGCTGGAGTCGCCCGTGCTGACCGGTCAGGTGGCGCTGCGGATCCCGGCCGACGCCGGGCACCTGGCGATGCTGCGCGCGCTCGCCGAAACCATCACGCTCGCAGCCGATTTCACGATCGATGTGGTGACCGATGTGCGGGTCGCACTGGACGAGGTGGCGACGACGTTGATCGCGGCCGCCGTCCCGGACGCCTCGATCGAGTGTGAATTCCGGTTCGACGAACAGCGTGTCCGGGTGCGCGTGGGCACGGTGACCGGGAGCGATGCCGCATTGATCGAGCACAGCTTCGGCTGGCATTTCGTGGAAACACTGACCGATTCGATCGCGGTGAGCAGTGCGGAATTCGACGTGGTGCAGTGCGGGTACCCGGTCGTCGTGGAGCTCACCCGGCTCCGTGGGGAAACTCTCCCGGGATAACCGGGGGCAGGAATTCGTTCGGTGTCCCAGCGTCACGATTCGACGACCTCGGATGACGAAGGGTCAGCCGGGCAGTCCGGCGCGCCGACCGTCAACGGTTCCGGCGCGTACGACGTCGTCCGTCCGGGTCTGGTGATCGGGGCGCTGGGGGTGGTGTTCGGGGACATCGGGACCAGCCCGATCTATACCCTGCGAACGGTGTTCGATCCGTTGGATCCGCACCCGGTCCCGGTGGACCCTGTCAACGTGGACGGCGTTGTGTCGCTGGTGTTCTGGTCGCTGCTGATCATCGTGACGGTCACCTATGTGCTGCTGGCGATGCGGGCCGACAACGACGGCGAGGGCGGGATCATGGCGCTGATCACGCTGGTGCGGCGCTGGGCCGCGCGCGGCGGGCACCCGGCGGCCATCCTGGCGGCGCTCGGAATCTTCGGCGCGGCACTGTTCTTCGGCGACAGCATGATCACCCCGGCCATCTCGGTGCTGTCGGCGGTTGAGGGGCTCGAGGTGGTGGAACCGCCGCTGGCGCCGGCCGTTGTGCCGATCACCGCGCTGATCATCGTGCTGCTGTTCGTGTTTCAGCATCGCGGGACGGCGTCGGTGGGCCGGTTGTTCGGCCCGGTCATGGTGGTGTGGTTCCTCGCGATCGGAGCGTGCGGCATCGGCGGGATCCGGCAGCAGCCGGGGATCCTGAAGGCGCTGTGGCCGGGCTACGCGCTCGGCTTCCTCGCCGGGCACTTCGCCGTCGCCTTCTTCGCACTGGCCGCCATCGTCCTGGCCGTCACCGGTGCCGAGGCGCTGTACGCGGATCTGGGGCACTTCGGTCGCCGATCCATCACCACCGCTTGGCTCTTGCTGGTGCTGCCCGCCTGTCTGCTCAGCTACTTCGGGCAGGCCGCCCTGGTACTCGGGACCCGCGGGCACGTCGCGAGCCCGTTCTTCCTGCTGGTCCCAGGCTGGGGGCGATTGCCGATGGTCGCGCTGGCCACCGCGGCGACGGTGATCGCCTCCCAGGCGGTGATCACGGGCGCGTACTCGGTGGCTTCGCAGGCCGCCCGGATCGGGTACCTGCCACGGCTGCGCATCGCGCACACCTCGGAGTCGACACCCGGGCAGATCTACGTGCCGTGGATCAACTGGCTGCTCCTGGTCTCGGTGCTCACACTGGTCTTCGCCTTCCGTAGTTCGACCGCGCTGGCCTTCGCGTTCGGCATGGCGGTGACGTGCACGATCACCATCACGACCCTGCTACTCGGTTACCTCGCGCATGCGAAATGGGGACTGCCGCTGTGGCTGGTCGTCGTGGTCTGGACGCCGCTGCTGACAGTGGACCTGCTGTTCGTCGCGGCCAATCTGACCAAGCTGGTCCGCGGGGCCTGGCTGCCGCTGCTGATCGGACTCGCCGTGTTCACGGTCATGACGACATGGCAGCGCGGGCGCGAGGTGGTCGCCGCCGAGCGGGGTCGGCTGGAAGGGTCGCTGCGCGAGTTCGTCGACGAGCTGTGGCACGACAGGTCGCGGTTGACGATCGTCGACCGGACGGCGGTATTCCTCAACCGCAGCAAGGAAACCGTTCCGCTGGCCTTGCATGCGAATGTCGAACACAACGGTGTCCGGCATCGCCACACCGTCATCGTGTCGGTCGACACCGAGCCGGTGCCACGGGTTTCGCCGAACGACCGCGTGCGGATCGATCACCTCGGCTACCGCGACGACGGCATCGTCCACGTGACCGTGCGGGTCGGCTATATGGAACACCCCGATGTCCCGAAGGCGCTGGCCGGGCTGGATCCGGACGAGACAGAAGGCGAACTCGACCTCGACCGGGCGTCCTACTTCCTGTCCGAGATCGAGTTGCGCGCCGCGGCGAAGCCCGTCATGTCCCGGTGGCGCACCAGGCTTTTCATCGCCAGCAGCTATATCTCGGCCGACGTCGCCGACTACTTCCGGCTGCCCCGCCACCGCACGGTGATCCTGGGCGAGCGCATCGAAGTGTGACACCGCAGATCAGAGTCCGCTGATCATGGTTCTGATCTGGTTCAGCGGGTGTGCCGCCGATATGCCCAGCTATTCCGCCGATGGGCAGGCGATCGGCGCGAGCTATGAACCGGGGCTGGTCATACTGGCCGGAAACGGCGCGGTTGAACCTCGCCGCGGACGATTGGCAGCGGCGAACTGCTGCTCGTGTTGCCCGAGCCCCTTCCGATCGAGATCCAGGCCATCACATGGGGCAGAACCGAATTCGCGTGGATCGACAGTATGCACGTCGCACTGCTGGCGTTCCGGTTCGACGACGGCATCGGCTGGTCCGATCTTGCGTATTCACCGCATCGGGAGAAGCTTCCGCACGGGTTCGCCGTCTGTGACCTGGATACCGAGCTGGCATTGCGGGGCTTGCTCGTCGATGCCAGGACCGGTGTGATCCTCGCTGTCCGCCGCACGATATGGCCCGCTCACTTCGCCCAGGTGGTGCGCTTGTCGGCCGCGCGGCTGTGCCGGAGCTGGTACAGCGAGACCGACGCGGACTGTGAACAGGACGCGTTGTACCTGCGCTACCGCCGGATGCCGAACTGGTCGAGATGAACGGGGTAGTCGTCACCACGGCGTCGGGGCGTGACACGTCCGATCGGTTCGCCGACGTCTTCGCGGAACTGCTTGCCCGGCACCGGATCTGGCGTCGCGCCACCCACGCCGTCCCGGCCTGACCACGGACGGCCACCGCGCGGCCCTTCTTCAGGGCTGGGCGGTTGAGGTCAGCTGGATGCGCTGGAACGGGTGGCGGGCACGGGCGGGGCCGGATGGAGCTCGTAGACCGCGTAGGCGGTGCCCAGCACGGGCTGGGCAACATTGCGGACCGGTATCCCACCGGGCGTCTCGCCGTGCTCGGTGCCCGCGTGGGCGTGGCCGTGCAGGGCGAGGTCGGCGCCGGCCGTGTCCATGGCCTCACCGAGCAGGTAGGAACCAAGGAAGGGATAGATCTCGCGGGGCTCGCCGACGAGGGTGGCCTCGATGGGCGAGTAGTGGGTCAGGGCGACGCGGATGTCGGTGTCGAGCGCAGTCAGCGCCGCGTGCAGTGCGTTGGCGAGATCAACGGTGTGCGAGGCGAATTCCCGCATCAGGGGTTCGCCGAAGACGCTCGCGCACCGGCCCGCGAAGCCGCCACCGAAGCCTTTCGTCCCGGCGATGCCGAGCACTGTCCCGTCGATGCTGAAAGCGACGCTGGTGCCCTCGAGCACCACGATTCCGGCATCCGTGAGGACGGCGGCGACCTCTTCCGCGGCATCCCCGTGATGATCGTGATTGCCGAGCACCGCCGCCACCGGGATGCCCAGCCCGGAGAACTCGCGCGCGACCACCTTGGCCTCGGCCACGGTGCCGCACCTCGTCAGGTCCCCAGCGAGAAGCAGGACATCCGCGTGCCGGTGCAGGTCCTCGAGCGCGTGCCGGTACAGGCCCTGCGAATCGGGGCCCACGTGCACATCGCCTACGGCCGCTATTCGCATGTGCCACTGTCCTTTCCGGGATCACATCCCGAGCGTTTCGACGGTCCCGGGTGTCTCCGGCGAGGTCACACGGACCTCGTTGCGGATTCGGGATTCGGGAAGTTGTTCGCGTACGACGAGTTCCACCTGCCGCCGGCGTTCCTCGGTGGTCACCGTGCCGGTCAGCACCACGGTGCCGTCGTCGAGCCGCACCTGGACGCCGAGTTCGGAGGTCCGGGGATCCTCGGCGAGCGCTCGATGTACGTGCGCCGTGTCGTATTGCGGGAAGTCGGTCATGACGGCACTACTCCGATCACATCGAGGTCGGCCAGCAGGCCGAAGAATGCACGGGCATAGGGCGAGTGCCGGGTCTGTACACGCACCTCAGTCCAGCCGACCTGCTCGCGCAGGTCCCGGGCGATCCGGAGCAGCGGCGCCAGATCCAGCCGGTGCGCGTCGAACACCAGCATCTTGTCGATCATCAGATCGGTCCCGCTGATGACCGGCGCCACCGCCGACCCGACGCGCATGACCTCGGCGCGATCCAGCATCTCGTCGGTGACCTCGCGATCGTTGGGGCGGTAGATCAGGTCGATGAGGACGTCGCGGTCGTAGGCCTTGGTGAGCCAGTCCTCAGGGGCGTCGGCAACGCGCAAGCCGCCCGCGACCAGGGCGCTGCGGGCCCGGGAGACATCGGCGGGCTTGATGAACAGGTCCACATCGTGTTCGGATGCCGGACCGCCGCGGGCGTACACCGCGCAGCCGCCGGCCACCGCGAATCGGATATCGGTCTGCGCGAGCGTGTTCACCGCACTGGTCAGCGCGTGCAGCAGTTTGTCGAGGGAGGTGGCCATAGTGGCGCGATACCCGCTGCGGCCTCCATCAATCACTGCGGGTGCGTCCGTATCCCGCGCGGTTGGGAGGAGGGTCAGGCGCGGTGGGCGATCAGCAGGTCGGCCGACCACTCGGCGGCCGATTCCACGGCGGTGTGGTCGGTCGGGCCGAAGCCGTTGCACCGTTCGCCGTATACGGTCAGCACGCCGATCACCGCTCCGTCGCGCCATACGGGCTCGCACAGCAGCGACCGGACCCCGAACGGCCTGATCTCGAATGCGTTATCGGCCCAGCACCTTTCTAGAGTGATATCGGCGAACAGAATCGTGCGCTCGAATCGGGCGCAGCCCGGCACGGCTGAGCCTGCAAAACATCAGGCCTCCTCGACCAGCTTCGCCTGCGGGCTGGACCAGTCCAGCGCGATGAGCTCGCCGTTCTCATATGCGGTGATGCCGACCATCGGCCGCCCGGACAGTGCCCGTGACACCAGCACCGCGACGCTCTTCAGCGGTTGATCGGCCCGGATCCGGATCGGTCGACTGTCGCTGTGAAACCTGCACCTGTCCTGGGTTCCCGGGTCTGGTCGGTGCGGAAACGCCGGGTATCCGAGGGGAAGCACCGCGACCGCTACTTCTTCGGCACGAGAATGCCGGTCAGGTCCGCGTCCCGGATCGGGGTGTCCGGATTGCGCTGGGCCCGGCACATGAGCGTGATGGCCGCGATCGAGCCGTCGACGGTGTCCGGATCCGCTGTCGGCGTCACCTTCGTGTCCTTCTCGAGGTATTTGCGGACGGTGATCCGCTGCTTGCTCTGATCCTGCGCCATGAATTCGCTGCACGGGGTGCTGCCGCCCTTGTTGACGACCTCTTTCGCCTGCTCGCAGCCCCCGAGGAGGGGAATGAGCAGGACAGCGGCCGCCAGGATCGGGGTGCGGAGTGCGTATCGGGACATCGGAGACACTTCCTCGGTTCGGCCACCCGATTGCCCTGTCTCCTGGACTCGAAACAATGTGGCCGAGAGCCCGTTTCGCCTCGGAACCCTCGGGTAGGTCCCGAATGTCCCTGCAATCCGACATACGGAGGTACATCCCATGTCCGAGCACGAGAAGAGCGGAGCCCGCGAAGGCGTCGAAGGCGTGGTCGAGGGCGTCAAAGGCGCGGCCAAAGAGGCTGCGGGCAAGGTTTTCGGCAACGCGGGGCTGCGTGAAGAGGGCCGCGCTCAGCAGGACAAAGCCCAAGCCCAGCGCGACGCCGCCAAGCGGGAGGCCCAGGCCGAGAAGGACCGTGCCCTTGCCCGGGCCCAAGAAGCGCGTCAGCGGGCGCAGCAGAATCGGTGATCGGTCGTGGCCGATCGAAACGACAAGGACGTGATCGACCTGCTGGTGGCACAGCACGGCCAGATCAAAGCACTGCTACAACAGGTCCACCTGACGGTGGGCCCGGTCCGGCAGCAGGCCTTCGATGATCTCGTGCGGCTACTGGCGGTGCACGAGTGCGCCGAGAGAGAGGTCGTGCATCCGGCCTCGCGGCAGCACGCGGTAAGCGGTGAGATCGTCGACCGCCGGCTGCACGAAGAACAAGCGGCTGAGCAGGACTTGGCGAGGCTCTACGACCTCGGCCTCGGGCATCCGGAATTCGATTCCACCTTCGCGTCGTTCGCCGAGAAGGTGATCGAGCACGTGGAGCTCGAGGAGAAGGAGGAGCTCGGCGAGTTGCAGCTGCGGGCGTCCAATGACGAGCGAGTCCAGCTCGCGAGCGTGGTGCGCTTCGCCGAGGCGCTCGCACCCACCCGGCCGCACCCCGAAGTGGGTGGATCCCTGGCCGGGACTCTGCTGGTCGGCCCACCGCTGGTGGTGTTCGACCGGATCCGTGATGCCATCGGTGAATGGCGTCGGCAGAGCAGCAACGCCTAGCGCGCCGCGTCTCGCGAAATCGGTACCGAAATCCCCTGGCCTGCAACCGAACAGGCCGGGGGACTTCCGGGTGTTAGCGCGAACTTCGGCGATACGATCCTTTTCAAGAAGGCAGGTCGGCGGGGTGCCGGTGGCAGCCCTCCAAAGTGACATTCGCCAACTCGGTGACGACATCGCCGACGTCTCGACGCATGTGGAAGGCCTCGAGTTGACGACGCGCGCCATTGCCGCAGGTGAGAACGGTCTGGATGGTTCTGGCGACGAAGTCGCGGTCCCCCAGCTCCTCGAGTGCCGGCTCGATGTGATCGACGAGTTCGGCGAGTAGCGTGCGAACCGGCATGACACTGCCGTTCACGGGGTGGACACCGTTGCCGTCGAGGCCCATACGAGCAGCCTTCCAGTACGCCGCGCGCAGCATTCTTTGCTGGACCGGGGCTGCGACGATCCCCTGCTCCAATGACCTTCGCGCGGTCATTACCGTGACTCGCAACAGGGTGTCGAGCAGGGCGGTGGCCTCGACCGTAGCGGGGATGTCGCTGACTCGGATCTCGACGGTCGGATAGTTCAAGGACGGACGGACGTCCCAGTACACCATCGTATCGTCGAGAATGCTGCCGCTCGAATCATCGTGGCGACCAGGGCGTCGTAATCCTCCGTCGACGCGAAATAGGGTGGAGGTCCGGCGCTGGGCCAGCGTTGCCACAGAATGTTTCGCCAACTGGCGAACCCGCTGCCGACGCTGCGGTAGATCGCGGAATTCGCGGTCAGTGCCAGGAACAGCGGCAACCAGAGGCGCAGGTGGTTGCTGACCTGGAGGGCAGTTTCCCGATCCGGAATCGCGACGTGAACATGGCAGCCGCAGAGCCCTGCTCGTGGGCGAGCAGGCCGAAATGTTCCTCGATGCGCCAGCCGCGGGGTGTGTCGGTGAACGGGAACTGGTGCGGCACGGTCGGCGGAATGGCCACCGCGAGCAGCCGAGCGCCGTTCTGCTCGGCGCAGGATGTCACACCGAGACGTAACGCGCGCAATTCCTGAATCAACTCGGCAGTGCTGGAGTGCATTCGGGTATTGGTCTCCACCTGGCATCGGGTGAGTTCCAGCTTCAGGTCGATCCCGCTCTCGGCGACGGTCCGTGTCACCTCGGCGTTGTTCACGGCGGGCGCACCGGTCACAGGGTCCGCAATCAGGAATTCTTCCTCAACGCCGACGGTCGACAGCGCGGCGTCCATTGCCATGAAGTTACTCGCGGGGCACGTGTTGCTTGTCCGGAACACCGTCGAACGGCCTCGTTAGGCCTGTACTCGGCGGGGTATCCGGTCCTCGAGAGAGAGAAGGAAATATATCGCGACTGCCCTGATCTGGAACCTACGCCAGCTGCGCGACAGTCGAACAAGGAGATGCGAAGTGAGAACATACGCAAACAATCGCTGGCTGTGGCGTGGGGGACGACGCACGAGTGCGGGCCGCCTCGTCATGGTGCTGGTGCTTGCGTGGCTGATCATCGGTGCCGTGGCAGCGGGTCAACGGCACTATTACGACAGCGCGCCATCCAACTGCGCAAGCGCCGGAACAATCGCGGTGACCATCATCGCGGGCCCGCTGAACTACCTCGGCGTGAACCCGAAAATCGACACCTGCCATGTCAATGTGCCGCAGCCTAGTCAATGAGCAACCCCGTCAAGCCGGTGTGGCGGCGAATGACGCACGTCGGACGTGATCCGCGACAAAATGAGGAGACCCCGACGACTACCGCGCGCGAAATCATGACGCCGGACTGCCGCTGTGTACGGTCGACCGATACGGTGGTCGATGCCGCACGCATGACGGCGGAGCTGCGCGTCGGCGTCTTGCCGATCGTCGGCGAGGACTCCCGGTTGCACGGCATCCTGACGACCGAGATATCGCTGTGAACGTGGTGGCGCGCGCGAGAATCCGCTCGAGGTGAAGGCGGGGGAGTTGTTCGACGGACCGCTCGTTGTGGCCGAGGCCGACGACGACCTGTCACCGTCATTCAGCTGATGGCTCAGCGCCAGGTGCGGCGGCTCCCGGCGGTCGAAAATGACCACCTGTTCGGCACTATTGCCCAGGCCGGCATCGCGCGAATACTCAGCCACCGGGATTCCAGTGAAGTCGTGGAAGCGATTTCCCAAGAATGACCGGGTGGGCGGATGATCGTGGTGTGGCAGGGGGTGGCGGTATCTCACCCCAGGGCACCCGGGCGTTCGAATCGGTGATGGGTGTGGAAGGCCCGTGCCTCGTCGGTGGCTTCCGCTGCTGGTTCGATGATCAGCGGAAGGAGTGGTCCGCCGAGATGGCGAAGGAGCACGGCTATCCACCTGGAAGCGTGCGGCCGACCACGGAACTGCTTCTCGCACACGAGCATTCGGAAGATCAGGAACAGGTCGCCGGCACCATTGTCCGTTCGGTCGGGACGTGCTGGCGGGAATCACCGTTGCCGCATAGCTGGCGCCTCAGGTCATGGCGTATGCCACGGTGGCGGGACGCTGGCTGTTGTCGTCTGGTTGTGGGTGACGGCACGCCCCTGTGCTTCGCCAATGCCGAGGACTTCCGGCGCCGCGCACTGGCCGCAGCCGATGGCTCGACGGTTCGGCGGCGGTTCGCTGATTCATCCTCGATGCGGAGGCGAATGTCGAAGTAGATCTCAACGCGCTGGATGGACTCGAACAACTACGAGAGGAATTCCGCTCTCGCGGAGTCATTTTCGCGATTGCCCGGGTGAAGCAGGACCCGGGCGACACGCTGGCCGCCGCCGGGTTGATCGACCGGATCGGACCGAACAGCCTCTACCCGACGCTGCCGACGGCGGTGAACGCCTATCGCCGCGAGAAACCGGAACCGTCGACGGGGCGAACCGAGTGGCGAGATCGTTTTGGAGCGGTATCCCTTGACCTGCAATCGAAGAGGTCAGGGGTCGCGTGAAGCGCTGATGTGTGCGATCGCCGGCCGCAGGTGTACGTGTGGCATACGACGTGTCCTGCAGCGAACGATGCATCGGGCGAACGATGCATCACCAGTAGTGGGAGCGTCCGCGGATCGGGCGGCCGGCCATGCCGAGCAGCCAGGCCGCTGCGCCGACAAGCATCAGGATGACGCCGATGGTCGTCAGGATCGAGATGCCGAAAACAATTCCCACGATCAGCAGGATGAGGCCCAGGATGATCATGATTATTCCTTTGTGGGGGGATCGATACACTCAGGCTGTTCCCTGCGTACGGACGCTCAAACTCGGATTACCGATATTTTGCTGGGTGGCGAAATATCTGCTGTCGCAAAGCTTGATCACGGTGGTCGCGGGTAATCCGGGGCGAATGAGGAGAGGCCGGAATGAAACCGATACCGAGCGGCTGGATCGGAACTGGAACAGCCTGATGCAGGAGTTGCACGTGGTGCAGACGGGCGTGCAGTTGCTGACCGGATTCCTGCTGACGATCCCGTCCCAGAATCGGTTCGGCATGCTATCCGAGCCACTGTGTGTGCTGTACCTGGTGATCGTCGCCACGTCGATCGGTGCCACTGTCTGCCTGGTGGCGCCAGTCGCTGCGCATCGGATGCTGTTCCGGCGACATCGTATCGAGAATGTCGTGAGTGCCGCTCATCGTTACGCCATCGTGGGGCTGGGGCTGTTCGGTATCGCACTCACCGGGGTGGCCGTGCTCATTTTCGACACCGTCGGTGGTACCTGGGCCCGGGATTGTGGCAGGAATTGTTTTCGGCTCGCTGTTCGCGGCGATATGGGTGTTGCATCCCTGGCATCAGCACCGTGGTAGAAGCGCCTGACCTGGCAATTTGCGACCGATTACAAAAAATGCGTTCGATGGCGCGTGGACTGGGTACCCCTTATTTATGCAGTTCAGCCGAATACGGGGTGATTCCGATGACGGGTGACAGCTACGACGATATAGAGCCGCTGCTCGAACAACTGGCTGTCGCCGTCGAAACCGACGCTCCCGAGCGAAGTGCCTTGCGAGAGGAAGCGATTGATCGTTGCCTGCCGCTGGCCGATCACATCGCGCGCAAGTTTTCCGGTCGCGGCGAAGCGTTCGAAGACCTACTCCAGGTCGCGCGGCTCGGGCTGGTCCAATCGATCGACCGTTTCGACGTGTATCGCGGCACCCGCTTCCTGTCCTTCGCGGTCCCGACGATCATGGGTGAGGTCCGCCGCTACTTCCGTGACAGCACCTGGGCCGTGCGGGTGCCGCGGCGGATCAAGGAGACCCAGATCCGGCTCGGCACCGCCATCGAAGCCTTGGCGCAGCGCCTGGGCCGTATGCCGAAGGCCCGCGAACTGGCCGCCGAGCTGGATGTCGATCCGCAAGAGCTGACACAGGCGATGCTGGCGTCCAACGCCTACCAGAGCACCTCATTGGAAGCGGCGTGCCCGGACGACGGCGAGAACACTCCGCTGGCGATGCTGGACGCGCTGGGGACCGAAGAGACCGGCTACGAGCACGTGGACCAGCTCCTCGCGGTCCGTCCCCTCATTGCCGAGCTGCCGGATCGGGAGCGCCGGGTGCTGGTGATGCGATTCTTCGAGTCGATGACCCAGAATCAGATAGCCGCACGCCTCGGTGTCTCGCAGATGCAGGTATCGCGCATCCTGTCCACGACCCTCGGGCAGCTCCGCGCCGAATCCCTCGCGAACTGAGATCACGCACCGAGATCGCTCAGAAGCCGGCCAATCCCGAAGCCAGGTCCGGGAGTTGGATCGCCTGCACGGCGGCGTCGTGGACGTCGGGGCAGGTGGCGGTGGTGGTCTGGTCGATGACCGCGCGATTGCGCATCACCGCGATATTCACTCCGTTGTTGCGCAGCGCCCAATCCTGAACGGTGGCATTGAATTTCAGCCGTGCCTCGGTGGGGCCGTCGGCGCGCCACTTGTCGACCTCGGATCGGATCATGTCGCAGAGCTGCTTGGCGGCGTCCGCGGTGATGGTAGGCCCACCGGACGACTGCCCCGAGGGCTGCGGCGCACCGGTTCCCGGAACGCCCGGTGTGGTGCTGTTCGCGCAGCCGGCGACGACGGCGACCGCCGTCGCCGCCGCGCACAGCCACAAACCCGTTCGGGATACGACCTGCTGAGACGTCATGATCTTGACTCCCGTCATCGTGTCCGGCCGGCGGCGTCGCGAGCCACGTCCGCCACCTGCTCGCCGCGTCCCCGCGCGACATGTGCGAGCCACCCGCCGCGCTTGCGCGCGGTGGTGGCCAGCTGTACACCCTGCTCCCGCGCTGTTCCGGCGAGCTGTGTCCCGTGCTCCCGTACGGTGTCCGCGAGCGGCCCAGCGTGTTCTCGTGCGCTCTCGGCGAGGTGGCCGCCGTGCTCACGCGCCGCTTCGAGGAGTTGGCCGCCCCGATCGGAGGCGGTCCTGCCCCACTGGGCGCCGACTTCGCGGGTGGTCTCCGCGAGCTGGTCGCCGCGGTGCTGTGCGGTGTCGACCAGGCGTTCGCCCCGATCACGCATTGCCGCAACGAGTTCGGGACCGTGTTCGCGGGCGGACTCGGCGAGGCGTTCGCCGCGCTCCCGCAGCGTCGCGGCCAGTTCCGGTCCGTGTTCCTTCGCGGCATCGGCGAGCATGGCGACGCGATCGTGGGTCGAGCCAGTGTCCGAGTGGAGCTCGTCGAGAGCGTGACGGCCGCGCCAGCCGAGGGAGGGCTTGCCCTGCCGATCGGTGGAGGCGATGAGCAGTCCGCCGAGCAGGCTCACATCCTTCAGCAGCGCGGCGCGTTTCGCCGCGCGCCGCTCGGGGTCCTCCTCGTTCCAGAAACCCTGCTCGGATAGCGTCGCGGGCACGACGGTCGCGGCGAGCACCGCGGTGGACAGACGCGGCAGCTTCCCGAGGGCCAGCAGTACGCCGCCACCGATGCGGACCGCCGCATTGATCCGGACCACGCGTCCCGGATCGCCGGGCAGGTAGTTCGCCAGCTGCGGCGGGAGCTTCTGCTCGCCCTTCTGCAGCGCGGCGGTCGCGGTCTTGACCCGGGGATCCGGATTGGTGAGAGTGTCGATTCCGTCGACGATGAAGACGGTCGCCAGCATGGGGTGGGCAATTCGCCGCAGCATGGTGGACTCCTTTCCAGCAGGGTGCCTCACGTGGGTTTGACGTTGTCGCTGTTCCCGGTATGCCAGCCGTCAAACGCGCTGATCGCGGTCGCGATACCTTCCGCACCGTGGGCGAGGCCTTGTGGGGGCGGTCGTGAGGCCGATCATCCGGGACAGCGCCGCCCCGGCTCCGTACCGGGTCGGTCAGTCGCGTTGCGCCAGGCGGGGTATCAGGCCGCCGGCCAGGATGTCCTGTACCTGTCGTGGCGAAAGACGATGCCGGACGGGGAAAGTGGTTTCCTTGCTCATGTCGAGCACTTGCAATGTCGTCCTGTGCGCGATCTCGCCCGGATCGTCGATGCGCAGGACGTCGTCACGGTCGATGCTGTCGTAGTCGGCGGGATCGACGAATTCGAGCGCCAGGACACCGAAGTTGGCCAGGTTCTGCCAGTGGATGCGAGCGAAGGATTTGGCGATGACCGCTCGCAGCCCGAGGTAGCGAGGGGTGATCGCAGCGTGCTCGCGAGAGGAGCCCTGACCGTAGTTCTCGCCGCCGACGATCAGATGGCCGGATTCGGAAACCCGTTGTGTCCGTTCGGGATAGGTCTCGTCGATCTGGGTGAAGGTGAACATCGCCAGCTTGGGGATGTTGGACCGGAACGGCAGGGCCCGTGCTCCGGCGGGAGAGATCTCGTCGGTCGAGATATTGTCGCCGACCTTCAGTAGCACCGGCGCTTCGATCCGTTCGGGCAGCGGGGCCAGGGGCGGCAGGCTGGAGATATTGGGTCCCTTCACCGGCTGCACCTGCCGGGCGTGTTCGGGATCCAGTGGGGCGACCAGCATCATGGTGTTGATCGCGGCGCGTGCGGGCAGGTCGAGCTTCGGATAGTCCATGCGCACGGTGCGCGCCCACTCTCGCGGATCGGTGATCACGCCGGTGAGCGCCGACGCCGCGGCGGTTTCCGGCGAGCACAGCCAGACCGAGTCCTCCTTGGTGCCCGAGCGGCCGGGGAAGTTGCGTGGCATGGTGCGCAGTGAATTGCGACCCACGGCCGGCGCCTGGCCCATGCCGATGCAGCCCAGGCATCCGGCCTGGTGGATGCGGGCCCCGGCGGCCACCAGGTCGGTGACGGCCCCCATCGTGGTCAGATCGGTGAGGATCTCCCGTGAGGTGGGGTTCACGTCGAAACTGACCTGCGGCACGGTCTGCCGCCCGGCCATCATGGCTGCCACGATCGCGAAATCGCGCAGGCCGGGATTGGCGCTGGAGCCGATCACCGCCTGCGCGATATCGGTGCCCGCGACCTCGCGCACTGGCACCACGTTGCCGGGCGAGGACGGCTTCGCGATGAGTGGCTCGAGGGTCGACAGATCGATCGAGTCCTCGAGGTCGTAATCGGCGTCGGCATCCGCCGCCAGCTCGACCCAATCGTTCTCGCGTCCCTCCTCGCGGAGGAAGGCATGCACGGCCGCGTCGCTCGGGAATACCGTTGTGGTGGCGCCGAGTTCGGCGCCCATGTTCGCGATCACATGGCGGTCCATCGCCGACAGGCCCGACAGGCCCGGGCCGTGATACTCGATGATGCGGTTGATCCCGCCGCTCACGCCGTGGCGGCGCAGCATCTCGAGAATGACATCCTTGGCCGAACACCACTGCGGCAGTTCGCCTTCCAGTCGGACACCCCACACCTCGGGCATCCTCAGGTGCAGCGGCCGACCCGAAATCGCCAGCGCCACTTCCAATCCGCCCACTCCGATGGCCAGCATGCCCAGCGCACCGGCCGCCGGAGTGTGCGAATCCGAACCCGCGAGAGACTTGCCCGGTATACCGAACCGCTGCATATGTGTCGGGTGCGATACACCGTTGCCCGCTTTGGAGAACCACAGGCCGAAGTGCTGGGCGGCCGTGCGGAGATACTCGTGGTCCTCGGCGTTCTTCTCATCGGTCTGCAGCAGGTTGTGGTCGACGTACTGAACGCTGACCTCGGTGCGTGCCCGCTCGAGGTTCAAGGCCTCGAGTTCCTGCATCACCAAGGTGCCGGTGGCGTCCTGTGTCAGCGTCTGGTCGATCCTGATCGCGATCTCCGCACCCGGCGTCATCGCACCGGACACCAGGTGCGACTCGATCAGCTTGCGAGCCAGATTCGCCGACATGGTCGCGGACGGGTCTAGTTGCCGGCGGCTTGCGGTCCGACCACGAAGGTGGCATTGCCCTTCGTGTCGAGGCCGGCGTCGAGAATCTTGTCGTCGAAGAATTCGGTGGCCTTGCGGTCCATGAAGACGCGGGCTCCCTGGGCGGTCAGCACCTCGTCGTCCTGCGACGGCCCGGCGGTGACGGCCAGGTGGAAGCCCTGGGCGTTATCGGGAGTGGAGATCCGCAGGCCGGCGTCCTGAGGCGCGCCGTCTCCGGAGGTGATATCGCGGACTGCCTCGACGGCAGTGGGGGTGAGCATCAGCATTGTTTTTGCCTTCCGCTGTCGTGAGCGCCGGCCGGACTGCCGGCAGTCGGTCGAGTAACCGGAAGAACCACCGCGAAACATCTCGCGCCAGGGGAATCGTGTTTGTCCGGGGATGCCACGGGTACGGCACAGGTACGGACCACGACGACCGGACATCAGAAGATCCGCAACTTCGAGTATTACGACCCGCTGACCGTCCGCGATTCCTCACTGTCGGCGTGCGTCCAAGCCGTCCTCGCCGCCGAGGTCGGTCACCTCACGCTTCCTACGACTATTTCCGCGAGGCCGCGTTGACGGACCTGCACGACCTGCATCACGACGTCGCCGCGGGCATCCACATCGCCTCGCTCGCGGGCACCTGGATCAGCTGCGTGGGCGGCTTCGGCGGCGCGCGCGACCACGACGGTGACCTCGGCTTCGCTCCGCGCCTCCCGGAGCGACTGCACCGGTTGTGCTTCCGAATCCTGTGGCACGGCAGCCGGATACGCGTCGATATCACCGCCGCGTCGACTACCTACCGACTCGAATCCGGCGACACCATCACCCTGACCCACCACGGCCGGCGCATCACCCTGACCGACCGCCCGACAACCCTGCCCAACCCGTCGGCAGCCGCAGGTGCAACTGCGGAATAGGTTCCGATGGACCCGGCTGCGGAAGCGGATCCGGCGGCGCCGGAATCGGCGGTCCGGGTGCAGGGAAGGGCACGGGTGGCTCGGGTTCCGGAATGGGCTGCCCCGGCTCGATGGGCGGGATCGGTTCCGGCGGCCGTATCGGCGGAACCGGAACAGCGTCCGGTCCGGCACCGAGATCTAGATGCAAAGGTTCCATACCGCCCGCTTACCCGGCGCGGGCGAGGGTAAGCGGCAAAAGGGGAGACGAAACGAACACTCGGCGGAAGGGAACCAACGCCATGGGCAAGACAAGCGAAACCGGCATCATCACCGGCACCCGCGACAAGGACTACAACCTGATCTGGTTCGTCGAGGCGTCGCTGGACAACGCACTACGGCTGGACACCTTCATCGCCGACGCTGAACGCGACGCCGATACCGAACTGGCCGACTTCTTCCGGCGCGCCCAGACCGAGAGCCGCACGGGCGGCGAGCTGGGCAAACAACTGCTGGCCACCCGCCTGCAGGGCTCGGGCATCCCGATCGCGCCGGAGAACCGGGCCGAGGGCTGAACCACCGGCGCTCCTGTCGCGCGATTTCCCCACAAACCTTCAACGCCCACGCGCATCGCGTGGGCGGAGGACCTCGCAATGGTCAGGAGGTGATGATCGTGATGTGCACACAGATGATGGACATGATCCGACAGATGTGGAACATGATGTTCCCGAACATGGCCATGTAACTGTGGCCTCCGGGCCGGTTGCCGGGGATGGGGTCGGCGACCGCGGCGTAGCGGAGCGGGGGAGTGTCCGGCGTGGGTGGTCGGGCTGCGGTGGGGGCGAGAAGGAAGCCGGCGTGGTCGCCGAAATCGGTATGGTCCAGGATCTCGCCGATGAACCAGCCGGCCGTCGCCGTCAGGATCGGCAGTGCGTGCGGCCCTTCTTGCCAATCGCAGTGGTCGAACTTGTCGAGGTCGAGCCCGGTCTCGGAGCCGAAGAGATGCGCCAGGGCAAGGGACTCGTGTGACAGCAGGTGGACCGCCAGGTGGTCTGCTCGGGCCGCGACACGATAGGTGTGGTTTCGTTTCGACAGGCAAACCAGGAACCGGCGCGGCTCGATGCTGACCTGCCCGGAGAATCCCACCAGACAGCCGGCCCGCTGCCCGGTGGCGAGGGTGGTGACGATCCAGACCGGAGCATCGGCCGCCGTCATGACGAGATCGAACGCGCCGTTCGCGGTGTCGACCTCGAGTGGCATGGCGTACCTCCCCGCACGAACGGCTGGTGACTGTGGTCCCGTAGGCACTTCAGCCCAGACAGACCGACTGATTTGGAATTCGCTCATGGGAAGGCAGGAGCGTCAGAGCAGCTGTGCGGGCAGACCGGCGTCGTAGATGGCGAGGATGTCGGTCGCCTGCCGCAGCGTTTCGACCACGACCTCTGCCGGTGTGAGATGCAGGCGCGGGTAGTCGACCTCGCCGAGCTGCGGGTCGACCGGGAAGGCGAGTCGTTCTGTGCCGAGCGAGAATTCGGCGGCGATGTCCGCCCGGTTCCCGCGCGGATCCTGACGATGCCAGCCGCCGCCGAGATGAACCGCCACGAGGCCGTGCAGGACATGCCCGTCGCCATGGGTGAGCCGCTGATAGCACAGCGCGGTGGGGATGCCCTGTCCGCGCAGGATCGCGGCGAGCAGGTGGGACTTCGCGTAGCAGAGGCCGACACGTTGATCGAGCACTTCCGACGCGCGCAAGGTCACGCGGGAGTCCCGCGCGTCGTAGGAGTGCGCGACTTCGTCCCGCACCCACTCGAATGACCTTCGTGCGCAGTCGATATCGCTGTCCGACTGCGATCGGATCTCGCGGGCGAGCGCCCGGACCGCCGGGTGATCGACCTCGATGATCGGATCGCCGGTGAGATAGGCCGACGGGGCGAGCATCGACACGGGCGCGAAGGACACCGGTACGCACTAGTGCGCCGGCCGCTATCACTTACCACGGAGGCCAGGGACAGCACCGGAACCCGTGTCACTTGCCGCCGGCGGCGATGGCCAGTGCGAAAGGTCTCATTCCGTGGTTGCGAATTATTGACGGCACCAACAACATCAGAGACTCGGTACCGCGCGCGGTGGTGATGTCGCCGAGGTCTTCGATCCACTCGGCGGCCCAGCCCAAGTCGGTCAGCAGGTCACGAACGACGGCTTTGGCGTCGGCATCATTGCCGGACAGGAACGCGGTCGGCGGGGTGGTCAGCGAACCGGGCGCGGTCATGACCGGGAACAGCATCGTGTTCAGCGTCTTCACCACGCGAGTTCGGGGGAGTGCCTGCTGGATTCGTTCGCCGAGGCTTCCGTCGCGGTAGTACAACCCGTTCGGGCGGCCCTCGTCGTCGCGGCCGGTCGCGTTGGCTACATCGATGAGAACCTTGCCGTCCAGGGCCTCACGCAGGGCGGCCAGTCGCTCCGCCGCGCCTTCGCCTGGGGTCGCGTTGATGACGATCTCGCCGGTCCGCGCGGCCTGCGACATGTCGGCGAAAGCGACCTGCGGACCCGCCCAATTGTCCACGGCGCGACGCGTTCCAACGATTATCCGATGCCTGGCCTCGGTCAGTCCGGCCGCCAGGTTCGCCGCTACGCGCCCGGCCCCGAGAATCGCAATCGAGGTCATCGCAGGGCCTCTGTGAGCACCTCGACGGCCGCGGCGTGCAGCGCCGGTGCGGCGGCAAGCAAATCCGGACTGGCAGCCGACCACGGGTTGCCGGCGATGTCGGTCACCGTGCCGCCCGCCTCGGTGACCAGCAGGGCACCGGCGACGAGTCCGGAGCGGACATCACTGTGCTGCCAGAACACGTCCATCCGGCCGGCGGCGACCTGGATCAGCTGCATCGTAGCCGGCACCGATACCCGCGTCACCAGGGCGTTCTCGAGCATGGCGGTCACCGAGCGGCCGATGCAGTGCAACGTTTCGGTGGTCTCGGCCGGCTTGGCCTGCCCGGTGCCCACCAGTGCCGAGTTCAGCTGGCTCTTGTTGGAGGTGTGCAGCCGAACATCGTTGAGGTAGGCGCCCTCACCTCGGATCGCAGTGTAGGTGTCCTCGGTCAGGGGCAGGTGAACGACGGTGACGACCGGTTCGTTGTCGCGCACCAGGGTCGCCGTCACCGACCATTCAGTCATGGCGTGTACGTGGTTGATGTTTCCTTCGGCTGGGTCGATCACCCACCACTCGCCGTCGGGCAGGGCGCCGCCCTCGAGTTCGTCCTCGACCCAGCCGGCACCCGGGCGCACCGTCTCCAGAGCGGGACGCAGCAGCTCCAGAACCGCGGTGTCGTTGGTGCGGAGCGCGGCAACGATCTCGCTCAGATCCTCGGGGCGCGAGCCGATGTCGAATCGCTTGCGCAGCCGCGCACCCGCAGTCTGTACCGCGGCAATGATGTCGGGCAACAACTCTCGGTCCGCGCTCACAGTGGAACGTGAAAACATGATCTTCTCGCTTTGTTTGTGAATTATGTTCCGCGGGAGGTGGTCTCGTTCCGCGGTGCTCTCAACGCTAGAAGCCCGATTACATGACTACAAATGCATGTTCGTAAGGAATAACATGATTGTCGTGCATGTTGATCTGAACCTGCTGAAGGCACTGGATGCTCTCTTGGAGGAAGGCAGCGTCGTCGGTGCGGCCGATCGGCTGCACCTGACGCAGCCGGCCATGAGCCGGGCATTGGCCCGCATCCGCCGTGTGATGAACGATCAGGTGCTGGTCCGCAGTGGCCATACGATGACGCCCACGCCTCGTGCCACGGCCGTGCGGGAGCAAGTGCATGCGCTCGTCCAGCAAGCACATACCATCCTGGCAGCCGAACACGAGATCGACCTGGCCACGGTGGAGCGTGCGTTCACCCTCAGCTGGCATGATGCGATCACCACGGCGATCGGTCCGCGCCTGCTGGCCACCGTCACCCAACAGGCACCAGGAATCCAGCTGCGCCTGCTCGCGGAGTCCAGCACCGACACCAACGATCTGCGTCACGGCCGAGTCGACCTCGAGATAGGCGCCACCACACCGGGCCAGTCCGACATCTCGCATATGACCGCCGCGCACGACCGGCTCGTGGTGGTCACCCGCCGCGACCACCCTATCGCCGATATGACACTCGAAAACTACACAGCCGCACAACATCTCACCGTGTCACGCCGGGGCCGGCTGCATGATCGCATCGACGAGACACTCGCCGAGCACGGTCGGCGGCGCACGGTCGTCGCCACCGTTCCCACGAGCACCTCGGCGCTGCATTTCGTCCAGCACAGCGATCTACTCGTCGTGGTGCCGGAATTCATGTCCCGCCCCGCTATCGGCGATCTCGGCCTCCGGGTCCACCGACTACCGATCGAGCTCGCTCCGGTCCCGGTGATCATGGCGTGGCATCAACGCTACGACGGCGACCGCGCACACGCCTGGCTGCGCTCTCAGGCCGCCATGGAGATCGAAAAGGTTGCAGCCCATGCATTCTCACCTGAGCAGTGACGAGCCCTGAAGTCAGGAATAAGCCTCATCGCCGAATGCCCTCACCATGAGTCCATCGGCCCGATCCCCGGCCTCGCCACACGCACGCCGGGAGCGATGCCAAGGAGGCGCCGAACCGGTCGACACGCAGGCCACGGCAACACCACCGCCCGCACCGACGTCGTCACCTCGTCCGCACCCTGGCGACAGGTGGCCGACCATCGGTGGGGCCAATCTTCCGACACAAAGTGCTCGAAGCCGGAATCCGGCGCCCTCGCGATCGTCACCAGATCCAGCCAGCTACATGGATGCGACTGCACGGCCATCCTCATTGGGTGACATCAAAGCCCACGACGGGACTGCTGCACTATCAGGCCGGATTCGATCACCCGGCTGTCGGTGTGAGGGGCCTGACTGGGTGGTGGGGTCATGATGGTCTCATATTCGACCGGTGTGGGCATGAGTCCGTCCTACCGGACGATTTGCGTTCGCTGCCAGCAGGGCTCGGGTCTTGTTCGAGTCGTAGCCGTCTGGTTTGAAGGCGGGTGAATCCTGCTCGCTGTCAATGGTTTTGCGCCCCTCCTCAGCTTTGGTGGAGGTCGGGATTCAAGCCTGTGAACGTGTTGCTCTTCCACGGCACGGCCTGGACGACGCCCGTCGCGCTGTGGCGGCGCAGCAGGATTCCCGGCACATCGTCGAGTTCTGCTGCCTTCACGACGTTTCCGTCCGGGAGCGTGACCAGGGTTCCGCGGGTGACATACAGCCCGGCCTCCACCGCACTGTTCGCGCCCAGCGAGATCCCGACACCAGCATTCGCGCCGAGCAGCGCTCCACGGCCGATCCGCAAGACGTTCGTGCCGCCCCCGGACAGCGTGCCCATGATGGACGAGCCTGCCCCGATGTCGGCGCCTTCCTCCACGACCGACCCTTGCGTGATCCGCCCTTCGACCATGCTCGTGCCCAGCGTCCCGGCGTTGTAGTTCACTAAACCCTCGTGCATGACCACGGTTCCGGGTGCAAGGTGGGCACCCAAGCGGACCCGATTCGCATCGGCGATCCGGATTCCGTCAGGGTTGACCAGATCCAGCATCCGCGGCAACTTGTCAAGGCTGTGCACCGACAGGTACTGGCCCTCGTGCCGCTTCCGCGCCCGAATCTCACCGAGATCGGCGACATGCACCGGCCCGAGATCGGTCCACGCGACCGTCGCCAGCACACCGAAAATACCCTCGAGCGCAACACTATTCGGCTCGACCACGCGTCCCGACAACAGGTGCAGCCGTAGATACGCATCCGCCGCATCGGCGGGCGGCCGATCCAGATCGATCGCGATGTCGACGGTCACGAACCGCACCCGCCGTACTCTGTCCCGCTCTGGCGCGGCAGCTTCCGATGCCACGATGGCCTCCAGCCCAAAGCTGTGAAACCAGACCTCGAGCACGGTATCGTCGCGCTCCGCGACCGTCGCAATCCCCGACCCGTACGCCTCACGAACGGTACTACCCAATATTCAGTCCTCCCAATTCATGAAGTTCGCCGGTCTACTCCCCGGCCCAGCTTTACAAACCCCGCGCCGCCTCGTCCAGCTCCACATCGCCGAATGTCATCTAGAACCTTCGCCCACCCGCTTGTCATCTCGCGCCGACCGGCATCCCCCCGACACCGAGCCGTGCGGGAGGGCACCGCTACTTCGAGCTGGGCAGACCCTTTTCCAGCCACTCCCGGCACGGTGCCCGGTGGGAGGCAAGCCATGAGAGAGCCACACCAACGACGACAGTGAGCAGCCGAGTTGTGAGCATCCCACCGGGCACCTGGACCGAATCCTGGCCGGGGCCCGGTCCTGCTATCAAGTGTCTAAGTAGCCGAGTTGAGTACATTCAGGTACCGCCGCAAACCCTGGGCGGCCTGAGATCGGAGCCGTCGAACCCAGTGTTTCAGTTTGTTTCGATTCCTTGTCGATCGGGGCGTTTCAGCAAACTTTCCGCGTACCCTTGTGCGCTGGATCGATGAACGAACGAAGGCGTTGCTGTTCGGCGGTAACCAACCGGCAAAGGAGACGAGCATGGACCTGCGGCAGTTCATTGCCACCCGGCGGGAGTTCGACGAGATCGATACGGACCAGGACGGTTTCATCACCTTCGATGACGCGCTCGCGTGGGGTATGGCCCAGGACCCGGAAGTGCGGGAGATCGTCGGGCGCCGTATCAACGAAGACCACATCTGGGCGGAGGGGCAGGTCTCCTTCGTAGCGTTCGTGCGCTACAAGGAGCTGACCGACCACTGATAGATATGGCGAGCAGGGACATTGTCCCGCCGGCGCGATACCGCGGATTCACGTGAGTTCATGGACCCGACCGGTTGCCCCGTGTGGGTGATCTTCCCCTGAGGCGAGCGAAGGTCCCGATTGATGAACCATTCCGGTCGTCGCGGTGCGGCTGGCGTTACTCTTGTCGCAGGTCAGCGAAACGACCACCTCCCCGAGACCGGGTATCTGTGGTTCTCGCTGACCAAGATCGTGACGGCCACAGCCGTCATGCAGTTGGTCGACCGGGGTCGCCTCGATCTGGATGCGCCCGCCCGCGAATACTTCGCGCCGCTGGCCGTGGTGCGGCAGCCGACGCCGATTACGCTGCGGCACTTGCTGAGTCACAGCTCCGGATTGGCGAATCCGTTTCAGCTGCGGTGGGTGCGCCCGGCCGGCGCCCCCGCACCGGATTCTCGTGACTTCGTCGAGCGCTTGCTGGCGCGTCATGCCGGGCTGCGCGTCGCCCCAGGGACGCGATCGAGCTACTCCAACCTCGGTTTCCTGGTGCTGGGCGAGGTGATCGCGCAGGTCAGTGGCACCACATTCGAGGACCACATCCGGCATTCGGTCCTGGGCCCCATCGGAATGACACATACCGGGTTCACGTATCCAGAGCTCGGCCGGGCTTCGGCGGCCGTCGGATACGAGCCGTTGCCCGCCCCCTTCATACCGCTGCTGCGCGCCGTTCTCCCGCGTGGTGTGGTGGGCCATCGGTACGGGCCGTACGCGGCCTACCGGCCCTTCTATGTCAACGGCTCCGCCTACGGCGGGTTGATCGGCGGAGTCGACGATCTCGCCATCCTGGCGTCGGCCCACCTGAACGAGGGCAAAGTCAATGGCGTTCGGCTGCTGTCACCCGCCGCGACGAAGGCCATGCAGAAGGTCACCGGCCGAGGCGGGCCACGCGATTTCGGCCTCGGCTGGTACCGGACTCACTCCGCCGATACGTCCGAGCCGTTCGTCGAGCATCTCGGCAGCGGATTCTGGAACGTGCTGCGCCTCTACCCGCGGCAGCGGCTCGGAATCATGTTGATGGGCAACACAACGCACTACGACCACGAAGCGATCCTTGCCAAGATCGCCGAACTCGTCCGGGTATGAGTACTTGAAACCTGTCAGGAAACCCTGACGGATCCCACCCGATGCGGACACGCCGCACCAGGGCCCCGACCTGCTCGTCCGGGATCGAAAAACATTGCGGCACAAGAACATCAATCACCCAGAACCCACCGAGATCCTGCTACATCGACGCGTAAGTTAACGGCATTGGCATCAAAGCCGGGGCGATTCAGTGTCGGGGGTTGATGAGGTCTCGGGCTGGGGTTGGGCAGGCCCGTAGAGCAGAGCCTCGTTGTCGGAGAGCGCGAGTCGGCGGACGATGTGGTCGATGCGCCGAGCGAGGTCATCGTCGTCGATTAGGCGGAGAGGGTTCACGGTGTCAAGATCTGCGCCGGTGCCGGAGTGGGCGCGCTGGGCGAGATTGGTCAGGTGTTGGGTGACCCAGTTTTCGATCTGTTCGCGGATGCCCGGGTTGGGTGCGCTGCGCCAGTCGCGGCGCAGCATCGTCAACGCCGCCGGCGCGGGGTAGGTGTCGGTGATGTATGCGCAGCGGGCAGAAATGTGTTCGTGTGCATCGTGATCGGGAATACCGGGCGCCCCGTTGTCGCGGCATTCCCCGCACAAGCCGTCGTCGCTGCGGCGGTCTTGTGGTGGGGTGGCGTCGAGGACGGCGCGTTCGAGACCGCAATGCACACAATCGAACCCGCGGGTGTGCGGCACCGCCGCGAAGTCGTAGTCCAGCGGATGCTGGTTCGGGCGAGGGTCGTGAGGGCGCGGGTTGTAGTAGCGGTGGGGCGCGCCTTCCGGGAGCGGGAGATGCTGCGGTGCGGCGTCGATGTCGGCTCGGGTGTCGAGGTACTCGACGGTTTCCCGGGCGGCGGCGATATCGGTCTCGCTGGCTCGGGGACGCGGTGGCGTGTTATCGAAGCGGGGTTCGTGGTCTCGGGCGGCATGCCGGGCACGGGTACCGGTGCCCGCTTGGTGGGCTTCTGGATTCGGGTTGTATGTGTGTGGGTCTGTCGAAGGTGTGGCGGCTTCGATGAGTGCGCGGTGTTGGGGAAACCGTTGCGCGGCCCACCGCAGCCGTGCCCGGGCGACCGGGAAGCTGTACTGATAGAGCGTTGTCGCGACACGGTGCAAGACATCGAGTTCGGTGTCGGTCGCCGTGCGCGAGGCTCGGGTGAGTGCGTCCTTGGCCTCGGCGACGTGCCCGGAGCGGAAGAGCGTGGTGACGGCGAGAAGGTCTGCGGTGAGCGTATCGCTGGTGTCGGTCGGTGCGGCCTCGCGCGATCCATCGAGGCTCGCCGCGGTGTCATTGGCTTCGTGCTGAGGCATCAATGTGTCCGAATCTGGTGCTGTGCTGCGGCTTTCGTACGGTGCGGTGGTCGTGTCGGGGGAGGGTGCGACGGGGTGCAGGAGTGCTTCGATGCGCCAGGCGAGCGCGGTCGCGTATTGGTCCGGTCGTGGTCCGGGATCGTCGTGTGCGGCGGCGGTGAGCAGTTCGTGGGCGGTGGTGAGGAGTTCGTGTGCATGCCAGCCCGCGTCGGTACCGTGGTCGATCGCGGCGACCAGGCGCGGCCAAGCCGGGCTGGTGGTTATCGTGTCGGCGAGGTCGTCGCCGAGTAGTCGGTGCAGGTGAGTGGTCCAGTCCGGTCGCAGATGCGAGGCGTCGATTGCTACCTGCATGGCAGACGGGTCGAGGCCGAGTCGGAACCACAGTGCTGCTGCTGGCATCTCGTCGGGCAGAGGTCGTTCGGCCGCAGCGCGTGTGAGTAGGGTGTCGATGTCGAGTCCGGCGCGAGCAGCGGCGTCTAGTTTGTCGGCCAGGGTCGGCCACCACGGGTCATCGAGGACGCGGGCGTCGACCTGTTTGGCCAAAGGTGACCAGGTGTTGATGGCGGTGTGGAGATCGCCGAGCACGTCGGTGACCCGCGCGTCGAGCAACCGTTGATGATCCTGCTCTCGGGCGGTGAAACCGGTGGGGCCGGTGGGCCGTAGGTCGGTCTCGACTGTGTGGCGGCCTGCCCGCCAGACCGCGATGTCGGCCAGTAGTGCGTCGTTGCCGAGCAATGGTCTCGCCCAGACTGGCGCCGTGGCGGTTGTCCATGTGCTGGTGTCGGCGCGGATCTGGTCGGTGAGGTGGGTGATCAGACGTACGCGAGCACGCAGATGGTCGGATACGAGACCTGCGGGCAGGCTGCGCGGCAAAGCCCGTACCCATGGCAAAGGCGCGGTCTCACGCGGATAGGCGTGGGCGTTGTCGAGGCGCCAGTGCAGTACCGCGGCGGGATCGGCTGCGGTGGTCAGTTCCCGCGCGGCGAGCGCGGTGGTCAAGGCGTGTCCAGGATCTCGACCGGATAGAGCGATGAGCGAGAGGACTTCCCGCAACGCCGGGAAGGCGGGTGCGTCGGTGAGGCCGGGCCAGATCTGCTCGGCGCGAGTATCGAGTGCGGCCACACCCTCGGGGCCGAGGGTGTCTTCGGAGGCGAGAGCCAAGGCGTCGTGGTAGGTGTCGATGGCGGTCCCGAGGCGCTCGTGCGGGTCGAATGCGTCGCGGAGTTCGGTGTGGGCGGAGGCGCGTGTCGTATCGCAGGCCAGGATGCGTTGCAGGACTTCGACGGCGGTGCGCGGGTAGAGGCCGGGTTCGGTCCAGAAGGAGGCTTCGCTGCCGTCGATTCCGGTGGTGACGTACGCGTGGTTGCGGGTGGCGCCGCGAGTGAGCGCGACGTAGAGCTGGTTGCGGGATTCGTGGCCGGTGAGCACGACATGACAAGTGTCGGCGGTGATTCCCTGCGCGGAGTCGATGGTCGTGGCGTAACCGAGGCGGACATGCTCGCGCACGTATTCAGCTGGCAGCACGGTGGTTTCGCCGGTGCGCCGCCCTGAGTGGAGGTGGGTGACGGTGACTGCGCCATCGACATGGACTGCGGTGACCGTCCAGCGGTAGCCGTTGCGGACCCAGTCGCGTTCACCTAATCGCAGCCGGGGATTGTTGCGGCGGGTGCTGACGATGTCGCCGACCGAGGCGCGTAGTCCGTCGCTCAGCTCGGCTTCCGGCCCGACTTCGATGATGTCGCGGGCGAGGCGGTCGGTGCGAGCTTGGTCGTTGAGCGCGGTCGCAATCTCGTTGGTAGCGGCCAGCATGACCGTGTCTTGGCCACCCAACTGGTCGGCGATCCATCCGGCATACGCCTGCTCGCGCACGGCGGCCGGCGATCCGGAGCGGATTCGTTGATGGTCGAGGTAGAACCCGAGCGCGCTCGGATCGCCCTCGCGCAGTGCGAGACTGGCGGACGCCTCGATGCTCGAGGCGAACCGCACCACCTGAGTCAGGGTCGAAGCGCGGGCCGCGTCGGCGGTATCGGCGGCTGAGCCACCGGCCTCGATCGCGGGCAGCTGATGGTCGTCACCGACACACCGCACCGCCGCCTTGCGCTCTAGGAGGAACTCGAACAGCCGCAGGCGTTTGTCGTCGCCTAGGCGCACATGCTCATCGACGATGACCAGCGTGCGGGCGTCCACGTCGAGGACCCATTGCGGCAGCGACGGCGGAAACGGGTTGCTGTCCGGTGGTGATGCCGCGGCGGCGGGGGAGTGTTTGCGTAGGACGTCGAGGAGTTTGTCGGCGGTTTCGGTACGGGCATCGATCACGTCATCGAGCACGGCGGCCGCTGCGGCGGTCGGCGCGAGGCCCAGGACGGTGCCGCCGTCGGCGCGCCACGCGTCGGCGAGCACGCGCATCGCGGTGGTTTTCCCGGCGCCAGCGGGCGCGTTCGTGGTCGCGATGAACCATGGCGAGCGCGCGAATTCGGTGATGACCGCGACCTGTCCGGCATTGAGCCGACGGCCTCTGTTCGCCGGATCGGCGTGATAGGCGCGGATCGCGGCGTCGATGTTCTGGTCGGTGAGGGTTTGTGCGCCCAGGCGCAGCGACAGGTCGATCAACTGTTGGGTGGTGCCCAGACGGTGGACGGTCGTGTAGGTCTGGGTACCGGCGCTGGTGTAGACGCTGGAGTGATCGGCACGCTGATGCAGGACTGGAACCTCGGCGAGGACCGGCTCGGCAGCGATGTCGGGGTCTCCGCGTGCGACTGCGTGCGACGGTGAAAGGGCTTCGGCCACGACAGAATCGACTGCGGCAGGCCACTGATCCTTGTCGAGCAGGCCGCGTAGTTGCCGCTCGGCTTCGGCGCGAACGTGATGCCACTGCCAACTCGACCGCTCGGCCGATACCGTCTCCACCACCTGCTGGCCAACCTTCGCCAGCTCGCTGGGGGTGAGGCCGCGTCGACGCGCGGACCGATCAGTCAGGATCGTCGACACCGTTGTCGACACCAGTTCCTCTGAGCCGAGCACGGTTTCGGCTTGTCGACGCCAGTCGGCGCGTTGTTCGGCCCACGAGCGGGAGCGGTGCCGGTTCGGGCGCGTTTCGAGGGTGGCGCGTTCGGCGAGGGCGAACATCTCCTTCGGCATCGGCTCCCGTCCGACCTCGCGCTCGAACCGTGCGGCGAGCACACCCAGGCGCGTGGTGATGTCGGCATCGCGGCGCGACCAGTACTCGATCAACACCACTGGCACGCCGTCGATTTCACGGATCGGTCGTTTCGTCGGGTCCGTGCCGGGCCGTGCACTGAATGACACAGCCACGTCGTGTTCGAGATGGTGCTCCAGGCGCGTGTTGTAGATCTCGCTGACCGTCACCATCAGCCGATAGATCACCGCGGCATCCAGCGTCAGCCACTGCCCGTCGAGTGTCCGGCACCGATTCGCTATCAGCAGGTGCGTGTGCAAATCGGGGTCACCGCAGCGTGATTCACGATGCACGAACCGTGCGGCGACGATCCCGTCGACATCGACCTGCCGCACTCCGTTGGCACCGAGCCGGGAGAAGATCGCATGCTGTTCCAGCCACACCACCGCGTCATCGATGGCCTTATCGTGCGCGGCGGCGATCTTGTCCGACACCGCTTTCGGGGCGATCGCCCACAGTGCGGACACACTCTTGACCGGGCTGAAGGTGATGTCGAAACCCGCGACCGCTGCTGACTGCGGGCGCGAGTTGCGGGCCACCCACCCCGAGAGCTCCGGATGTCGAACACTCGCGGCAGGCAACGGGCGGGAATGGCGAGGCGGACGGCATGACCCGGTCCACTGACGGGGTGGCTGAACTATGAATACTCCACGAAATCCGTGTCGGCAGTGTGGTTTATCCGTTGACGATCCCGCGCCATCAGATGAGCCGATGGTTATAGGCGATTAGCGGTTTGCTACAGCTGTGGACATTTATTTGCCGCAATACCTATTGCGCATTGACTGTGATGTGAACCACATAAAATTCTTGGACGAACTCCCTTTGTTTAGGGCAGTATGAGCCGTCCGGAGTGGGGCTGACGGAATGCTTGGCAAACGCGGATGTCACGGGTGTCGGCGAGCTCGGAGATATCGATGCTGATCGAGTACGGCTCGCCGCTGCCTGGGTCGCGGAGGTAGGCGAGGTCGTTGGGGTTTCGTGCGTACGCGACCTGGAGGCTGCTGTCCCACAGGCGTCTGAAGTCGGGGTCTCGCATCAGGCGGTCGAACAGGTCTCTCGCGCGTGGACTGGTTCGGTAGAGGCCGAAGGCGCCACGCAAAATGGCGATGTGGAAGTCGGCTTCGTGCTCCCATTGCAGGGTGACATTCATCGCCGGGCGGACGTTCTTGCAGAAGCAGAAGAACCACAGAGCGACATTGTCTCGGGCTTCGCCGAGGCCGGGTAGCGCGCGGTAGAACGACTCGTTCGCAGTCAGTACGTTCCAGAGCGGGTCGGTATAAACGCAGATCATCCCGATTTTGTCCATATGAGCGAGGGCTTCGCGACGGCTCGGGGTGTCGACTCGTTCGCGTAGCTCGTCGACCGAGGGCAAGGGAAGAGGTTGTGCCCACAGGTGGCGGGTGTGCTTCGCCTGCATAGGGTTCATGTCGTAGGCGATGATGAGTTTGTCGATTATGTCCATGGTGGGCACAGTGCCGCGATCGATCTTGTTGATGTAGTCGACGCTGACGTTCGAGCGCTCGGCGGCTTGCAGTCGGGTGAGTCCGCGGTCGTCGCGAACGCGGCGGAGCCATGTGCCCAGCGTGGGCATCTCGATGCCGATGGCCTCGCCGCCGTGGATGGTCGGCAGGCGCCGGCGGATTCTTCTCCCAGGAGTCGGACCCAATGTCCTCTCCCCCCTCTTCTGCGGTTGTGATGTGTCACAGAGCTGACTGTGCGATGAAAGCAACTCCCCCATGAGTTCGACGCCGTTCCTACCAGGGAGTTGCGGTCCCGGCAACGCTGATTTTGCAGCACAGATTGCCGGGCGTTTGCGATTCTGGCAGGGGGAAGCGGGCCCGTCGAACCGGCAAGCAACTCTCCTCAAGGATTTTATTGGTATTTTTTGTACCAATTGGCGCGGTAATGCCTGCATGTTGTCGCGCTGGTGTTGGTAAATACCTTATTTGGTAAATTTCTTACCAACTACAGCTATGGCGCAACCGTGTCCGCGAGGTTTTGATGGTGGGGCAATGCCAACCGCTACGAAAGGGAAATTCGTGGATCCGACCACAATTCTGTCTTACCTCAACTTCGGTTCGTCGATCGCATCGAACGCTCTCAACATTGTGACCCAGCTCATCTCGCTGGTGGGGCAGTTCCTGTAAAGTCCCGATCCTTTACGCGGATGCGCCTGGCCGCGTTCTCGCAGCCAGGCGCACTCGCGCCATCGAGCACGGAACGCTCGTCGAATTCGAGCTGACTGCCTTTCTTGCTATGAAGGGTCTCTTTGATATGCAAATTTCCAGACGAAATTCAGCCGGTCCCGCACGGTCGACCCGACGTGCACACGGCGTGAGAAATTCGAGCGCGGCGATGTCGTCGACGCCGATGATCGCTCGCTGCGGGCGTTTTGTTATCGCGGGAGTCGTGCCGTTGTCGCTCGTGTTGTCGGCACCGGGCATGGCCGTGGCCGCGGGACTCGGCGATATAGCGGATCAGCCCGGCGTCACCAGCCCCGCGCAGCCAGGTACCACGACCCCCGCCGCGCCAGCTCCGCCGCCAGTTGAGCAGCAGCCGCAGCCCGACCAGCAGTACTCCGAGCAACCGCCGGAAATCCGAAACGGTACCTCGCCACGGCCGCAGCCGTCGGCTGATCCCGCGCCTCCCGTGCAACTTCAAGATCTGCATCCGCCCGAGCCCGTCGCACCCGTCGCGCCGATCGCGCCACCGGACAACACGATTCGCATCGGCGAGTGGCAAACACCCTCACCGGATTGGCTACCTACGCCGGTCCGTGACTGGATCAACGACACGTCCGCCGGTGCCGAAGCTCAGGTGGCGACCGCGTTGGACTCGATCGGTTTCCCGGCAGGGCGCTCGGACCGTGTCAGCGGTGCCACCCTGGCGGGCGCGGGCGTCGGAGGCGCTGCGGGGGCGGTGATCGCAGGCGGCCCGGTCGCCGCGATCGGCGCGGTCGTGGGCGGCCTCGTCGGCGGAACGGTCGGCGGTATCGCCGGGGCCGCGGTGGGAACCCTTGTGCCCGTGCCGGTTGTGGGAACGGTGACCTCCGGGGTCTTCGGCACGGCTCTGGGTGCCGCCGCCGGCGCAGCGGTCGGAGCCGCGATCGCTGGCATTCCGGTCGCGATCGTCGGTGCGATCGCAGGTGGGACGGTCGGTGCGGGTTTCGGGGCTGGAGTCGGGGTGGGGCAGCAGTGAGCACACGGATTGCACGGATCTCCGGTGGCACGGCCATCGCGCTGCTGTGCGGTGCCTCGCTGGTCGGCGGATCGGAACCCGCAGCCGCGCAGCAGATTCCGATCGGGCCGGTCTGTCCCGCGCTCTACGCACTCGGCGTGCAAGGGACCGGTCAGTCCTCACCCTGGGCGAGTCCGACAGTAGATACCGGGGTGATCGGTGCGCTGCTGGGCCCCGTGGTCTCCGCGGTCCCCGGATTGGTCCAGCGCAGCTACGTCGCCTACGAGGCCGGATTTGGCGGAGCGGTGCCGGGCGGCGGCGCGGACCCGTACGCGGCATCTGTTGCGTCGGCTCTGACCGGGCTCGAGGACGCAGCCACACAGGTGATCGCGGCCTGCCCAACCACAATGCTCGCGGTTGTCGGCTATTCCCAAGGCGCGCAAGCGGTCGCCGAGTTCGCACAGTCCGTCGGTGCCGGTAACGGTCCGGTGCCGGCAGATCGGGTCGCGGGAATCGCGTTGTATTCCAATCCGATTCGGGCCTCGGGTGAACCCGTCATTCCGGGCCGCCCCGGGCAGATCGCGCCTGATCCTGCGCCGGGAAGTGCAGGTGCTTCGGTATCGGCAGTGCAGCTCACCAGCTCCGCGTCTGCTGGTGGGGGAATCGCTGACGACGGTACGACCTACGGTGCCCTGACCGGGCGAGTGGCCGATATCTGTGTGGAAGGAGACCTGGCGTGTTCGGCACCGGACAACGCCGCAGTGCTGCGGGCGGGAGCCGAGCTCGCGGCGCAGGCCGACCTGCGTGACCCGATCGCGGCAGTCGGATCGATCCAATCGCTGCTCTCGGGCGCGTTGGGGGATGCCTGGACCTCGTTCGTGCTCAACGACTTCCATCTCGACTCCGGCAATGTCGACTACACCCCGACACGCACGCTGGCACAACGGCTGACCGACGCCACCGATCCTCGCATCCCTGGGCCCTTGCCAGAGGACACCGGCGCGGCGACATCGCGATGGAACGAGATCACCGCCACCATCGCCCAGAACCCGCTCGTCCTGCTGCCGAAACTCGTCTCGCAATTGTCCGGGGCGTGGGGTCAGTTCGCCGCTGGCAACAGCGACCTGGTCAACCCCGCGGTCTGGATCCGATTCGCGGACACGGTCGCTCGCCACAACGGCTACGCCACCACCGGACAGCTGACCTCCGGGATCGCCTGGCTCATCGCCCTCGCGCACGACCTAGCGGGGAGCTGACCATGACCGACTTCTACACACTGCTTCCCGCAGAACACGGCGACCGTCCCGGCCAACTGCTCCGTACACAGGCCATCACCATCCCGCAGCTCGACCACCGCACGAGAGCCTGGCGCATCATGTACGTCTCCAGCGACTCGCGCGGAGAACCGATCCCCGTCACCGCAACGGTGCTCTCCACGACGTCGACAGCGCAGCCGTCGCCGCAATCGACGCCGATTGTCGTGTACTGCCCCAGCTTCCACGGACTTGGCGGTCCATGCGCTCCGTCGCAGCAACTGCTCACCGGCGACGAACCGCTCGAACAGATCCGCGAAGCCCTCGACCGCGAGTGGACCGTCGCGGTGCCCGACGGCGAGAACCTCGGCATCACCGGCCTGGGCCCGCACACCTTCCTCGCCGCCCGCGCGGCCGCGCACGTCGCGCTGGATCTGGCCCGAGCCGCCCAATCGATACCGGAACTCACACAGTCGCACCCCTCGCGTGTACCCATCGTGCTGTGGGGCTACGGCGACGGCGGCCGTGCCACAGTATGGGCCGCCGAGCTCGCGCCGGAATACGCTCCGGAACTCGACCTGCGCGGAGTCGCGGCCGGTGCGGTCGTGACCGACCCCGGCGCGCTGGTCCGCACACAACATCGCGGACCGTGGGCAGCGCTGGCGCTGGCTGGACTGGTCGGACTCTCCCGCGCGTACCACCATCTCCCATTGCGTCATGTCCTGACCGAGGATGGCCGCCGGGTGGCACGACACGCTGAGCAGCTCAGCGTGGCGACGCTTCTCGCGCAGTACCGACAGCCGCTACAACATTGGTGCGAGCGCCCGGACCCATGGAACGACGCTATCTGGCGTTTCGTCCTGACTCGCGAAAGCCGCAGCAGCGCAGCAACTCCCGCCGCACCTATCCATCTGTATCACGGCGCCCACGATCCGATCGTGCCGGTCGAATCCGGCGGCGAACTGTTCATCGAATATCAGCGCCGAGGCATCGAGGTCAGCTGGCGCGAATACGACGCCAACCACCTCCGCACTGCCATCGACAGCACACCAGAAGTCGCCGACACGCTCGCCAGCTTCCTGCGTCGGCCACCGACCCGCGTCGGGCCGTTGCCCGGCCCTTAAAAACGCTCGAGCGACGTTCGCGTTGTCGCCACACGCCCTCAGAGATCAGGAATGCGAGGTGAATCCTTTGTTGCACAGTTCACACACTCAGCCCACACCCTTCGGCCGCACGGCCGCAGCTCTGGTGACCCTTGTGGTGGCGATCGCGTTCGTATCGACCGGTTTGCTCACCCGCTCGCACGCCGATGTCCCCGTCGACGGCGCATGTCCCGCGTTGTACGTCTTCGGGGTTCAGGGAACAGACGAAGGCCCTTCCGACGCTGCACCGACCACCGACACCGGAGCTCTCGGACAGTTCTTCTCGACACTGATCGCTGCGGCCGGAGCCACCGTGCAGCGCTCCTACGTGCGCTACGGCTACGCCGACGACGGTACCGAGACGCCGTATCAGCAAGCCGTGACCGATGCTGCGGACCTCCTCGGGAGGAACGCCGCCGAGATTGCCCAACGCTGCCCGGCCACTCGCATCGCCGCCGCTGGCTATGGACAGGGCGCCGCCGCTGTCTCTGCATTCGCCCACACTGTCGGCACGGGTGCCGGACCCGTGGAACCGGACACCGTGGCGGGCGTCGCCCTGTTCGCCAACCCCGCGCGTGCAGACAAAGCTGTGCTGCCCGGCCGTCCGGGACAGACCACCCCGACCGCCGCGCCCGGCACCGCAGGCACCGCGGTCGCACAGATCACGCTGACCGATACGGGAACCAGCGGATCAGGGATCGCCAGCAACAGCGCCGTCGACTACGGCTCACTCGCCGGACGGGTTGCTGACTTCTGCACTCCGGGCGACCTGTCCTGTGACTCCTCTTCCGATACACCGCTGACCAAGACTGTGAAAAACATTGCCGCACAGTCTGATACCGAGGATCCCATCACAGCCATCTCCACGATCGCGCAAGCGTTGGCGGCCACGGTGTGGAAGACCACCGTGGGGGTGGTCACCGAAGACCTCTCCGGCACGAGCTTGGATCAGCTGTCCTACCAGCCGACCAAAACGCTCGGGCAGCGATTGGCTGAAGCATCGGACCCCAGCACACCGACGCCCGGCGTCGGTGACGCCCTCTCGGTGCTGTTTCGGCTGGGAACGATCGGACTCAACACCGTGGTCTCGGTCGCACAGAAAGTATTCACCACAAGCACGATCAGCGAACTCGCCACAGTCGGCATGGCCGACCCGGTCGCCGCCCTGGCCGCACTCGGAGCGAAAGTCGTTGGCGCGGTGGCGGAATTGATTCCTCCGGCGACCGCACTGGGCTGGGTGAACCAAGCATTCACCGCCATCACAACCACAGTCACCAACGACAACGACCTCTACAACCTGGCGACCTACACCCAATACAGCGACACCGCCGGACGACACGACTCCTACACCACCGCTTCGGCCGACTCCTCCGGAACAGCCCCGCTCAGCGCCGCCGCCACCTGGTTCGCCGCCCTGGCCCGCGATATCGCCGCGACAAACCCCGCGACGTCACTACCTAAATCGGCCACACCGTCCACCAGTGCGACACCGAGCGCCGCAACGCCCACACAGTCCTCCTCGCCCCCGGTCGCGACTTCACCGCCAACGACCGCCAGCAGCACGCCTGCTCCCTAGACCCCTTCGGGCAGACGGTGGTCTCTGCGCCAGAGAGATACCCAGACCAGTCCCTCGCGGGCCGTCTGCCCGAAGGGCCCACCCACACCACATCACCCAGCACGGGAGGTGAATTCCTATGCCCCACAACACCACCACCGATTCGCGCACCCACGACAACAGCGAGTGGGGCTGGCTCGATAGCTCAACACCCACGGCATTGCCCGCCCAGCCCAGCGCCCCGACCAACCCAACCCGCGAGACCAACTCCGAATGGGGCTGGCTACCAGACGATCTGGATGCCGCAGCAACCCGCGATGAGCCGCGAGAGGACTTCGACGAGCGTCCGGTGTCGAGGACAGCACGCCTGCGATGGGTCGTTCCCATCGTGTCGATCCTGGTGTCGGTCTCGGTGATCGGATTTGCCGTCTTCGCCCTGGGCAGCAGGACAGAGTCCACCGTGGCAGCGCCGCAGACCGTGACCTCGAGTGCGACGCCGACCCCAGCACTGACCGGTGCCTGCACGGGCCTGACCGCCACGACGGTCACCGCCGGCCCCGGTGATCGGGCCAGCGTCACCGGCGTGATCGCCGCCTTCGAGTACGCCTACTACCAGCAGCGTTCGGCGGACGCGGCGCTGGCATTGGTCACTCCCGAAGCTGGGCTCGCAGGCGATCCGCTCACCGCTGGCATCGCGTCCATTCCCACTGGGACCACGCACTGCGTCGCGATCACACCGATCGCGGACGCCACGGCCAACGTGCACCTGGTCGAGCTGCACCCCGACCACACCCGAACGGACTACCTGCAGGTGATCAACCTCCGTCGCACACCGGCAGGGCTGTTGATCGACAACATTCAGAAGCAGGGATAACCGATGCACGCCAACGTCATTCACCTCCACCGCCCCGACAGCACCGAGCCGGGACGTTTCGAGCCAGATACCATCACCGCGCCGACTCCGGACCATCAAGCACCGGTTCGTCCCACCTCGCTGCCCACGACCGGCCCCTACCCGCCTCTGTTCGCCGTGCAGGGAGCACACGGGGGCGCCGGCACAACCACGTTGGCGCACTGGTGGGCACCCGCAGTAGATACCGGACTGGCCTGGCCCGCCTCCCCGCAGACCACACAACGGGTAGTCGTCGCCGCACGCGACTGCCTTCCCGGACTCACCGCCGCCGCTGACCGGCTTCGCGAATGGCATGCCGGACTGGCTCCCTCGGGTGTCATCGTCCTCGGACTGGTGCTGACCCCGGTCCGTCCTGGGCGCGTCCCCGCAGCGGTTCGCCGCTATCGGCGCATCGTCGCCGATCTGGTGGACGAGGCGATCTGGTCGATCCAATGGCACGACGAGCTCCTCGTCTGTGACCTCGCCCAGCTGGCGCAATTCACGCCGAACGATCCCCCGCCATCCCGACGCGCAGACCTGAGCAGCGCGGTGCCCATCGATGTGCACCGAGCGGGGACAGCGATCACCGCGCGGATCGCCGCCACTCGTCCGAAAACCGACCGTGACTTCTCCGGGGAGCTTCAATGACGTTGCCACTGATGCTGTCCGCCGTCGAGATACTGGCTCAGCAGGTCCACATCACTCCCGAGCAACCACCCGGTGCCAACGGCCTGATCAAAATTGTCAATTGGTTGTCGTGGTTCGTGATGCTCGCGGGAATTGCTGCGCTCATCTACGCCGGCGGCAAATTCGCGTGGGAACGCTGGCACGGCGGTGCGGTCGAAGCCCCCAAGATCGTTCTCGGTGCACTCGTCGGCGGAATCATCGCCACCAGCGCAGGAACGATCATGACGCAGATCACGAGCGCGCAATGACATCCCTGGCGAAATCCACGGCCCGCGAACGCCTTTCGATATCGGCACCGACTAACGCGTGTATCGCCGTCTCGGCCGAGAGGTATCCCTTCGCCCCGAGCTTCGAGGAATCAGCACTATGACCCTGCTCGACCCCAGTGTATTGAGCGTCCAGTCCACCGACGATCTCGAACTCGCCGCCACCCGGCTCGGCGCACCTAACGCGGCCAAGACCGTCGTTTACGTCCACGGCCTCTTGAGTGACGGCAGCTACTGGTCGCCGGTCGCCGAACACGTGCACCGCCGTCTCGGTGACAACATCACCCAGATCGCCTACGACCAGCGCGGCCACGGCATCTCCGGTCGACCCGACCGCCACACCGCCACCACGCTACGTCATCTGGTCGATGACCTCGACGCGGTACTCGCGCACGCCAGCGGCGAGGTCGTCCTTGTTACCCACTCGGCCGGGTCACTGGTCGCGGCCGCGTACGCACAACACCACCCGACCCAAGCCTCGGCCCTGTCCGCGTTGGTCATTTTCAGCGGCGGCGGAGAATTCCCCGAATTCCCCTCTCTCGCTGCGCATTACCGCGAGCTGCCACGCCGGGTGCAGCGGTTCAGGCGAACCCGCCTCGATGCCGTGGCTGTCGCGATCATTGCCTTCCTCGAACACCGCTTCCGCGCTTTGAGTCGACGTCTGGGCTCACGGGCGCCACTGGTCTGCGGCGCACGCCGCGGCGACCCGCGGGTCCTGGCCGATGTGCTCGCCGCCTACGGCGAGTTCACTCTCGACGCTGACGCGGCCGCACTGCTTCGCGGTATTCCGACCTTCGTGATCGCAGGCGAGCGCGATCGGGTAGTCCCACCAGCCCAATCTGTTCGGCTGGCAGAACGCATCTGGGCCGACTACGAACTGGTGCCCGGCGCGGGCCACAGCCTCCCGCACGCAGAGCCTGGCCGGGCCGCAGACGTGATCGTGCATGCCCTCGAATCCGTCGAACGCAACGCAATCGACGAAACCCTCGCCCAAGCCGAACGCGCCGCCACCGCAGCAGGAGACGAACCGTGGTGCTAGCGAAATCCCTTCCGCCACAGGTCACGCAATACCTCAGTCCGATGCTGGGATGGCTCGCCTGGATCGTGCTGCTGCTGTGCATCGCGCGCACGATCTTTCTCGCTGGCCTGCTCGGGATTCGCATCTACCGAGAAGAAGCCACCGAAGGACTAGCCGGATCTCTCCTGGCCGCAGTCCTGGTCGGCTCCGCCAGCGGCATCGCAGCCGCGATCTACCCGACCCACTGACGCTCATAAGGAGCGAGAAATGCGCTATTCACCCTCGACGGTCATAGGCAAACTCACCCTCAGCGCGGGTCTGCTCGGGTCGACCATCCTGCTGGCCGGGTGCAGTCACCACAGCACTGATCCCGCGCCCGGAACCGCCACGACCGCGAACATCGATGCTCAGCCGAGCAACCTGAAAGCGACTGTATTTCAGGGCATTTCGTTGCCCGTCGCGGATCAGGGTCCGCGAGACAATAGCGGCGCTGTGGTGAGCGGATTCGATCGAAGTCCCGTCGGTGCCGCTTTGGCCGCGATCAACGCGACAGTTCGGATATCTGTTGCGACTGATAGTGAATGGGCGCTGATCGGTCAGCGGATGCTCGCGGCGGGACCCGGTCGTGACGCCTGGGCGATCGCTCGATCGCAGATCTCCATTACCGACCCCATTACTGCCAGCGCCCCGAGGATCGCTGGATACCGCGTCGTGATCTACGCCGCGGATCGGGCCGAGATCGCCATTTTCACGATCCAGTCCGATCAGTCGCTCACTCGGAACGCCGCAATTGTCATTTGGCAAGACGGTGACTGGAAGTTACTGCTTCCCGGCCACCTTCAATCATCGCCTGTGCAAACGGTGACCGCCTTGCCTTCCAATCTCATTCCGCTACCGCTTCCATGAGATGAGGACGCGCCGATCATGAGCCTTCGACGTCCCGGACCCGTGCTGCCCATCGGAATCACGGTCCTGATCATCACTCTCACTGTTCTCGCCGCAATTCGATACCACGGCAATTCCGACGGTGGGTCGACACCTGCCGCGAAACTCGCAACCCCGACGGCAAGCACGACGACAGATTCCAGTTCGTCTCGCGTGCCCACCACCGACATCTTCGGCAACAGGCTCGAAACTCCAGGTGATCTGGCCGGCGTCCCCCTTCCACAGGAGCCGATGCTGCGGCCGAACCCGAATCGGCCCGACTACCTCACCGCGGCTCCTGCTCGAATGCAGTGGCAGCGCGGATGGGGAGGCGCGGCGCTGCCGATCTCCGGCAGCGACGGACCCACCACCATTGCGGCAGGAGTGGCTTCAGGGTTTGCCGACACCCCGCAGGGCGCTGCCCTGTCCGCGTGCGACGCGATCGCGCGAGCCTTGTCCGCGCCAGAAGAACTGTGGCGCAGTGTTGTACAACAGCGGTTCCTCGGCGGCGGTGCGGCCCTGATCGATCGCATCGCCAGTAGCCGCCTCGAGACGCTCAACGCCGCGACCTATGTTGTCGTACCCGAAGGGATCCGGGTGCTCACGGGGTATCGGCCAGATTTTGCTGTGGTACAGATCGCCGTTCGCGCGACCGGTGGATGGGCGTACGCGAACTGGCCAATGGCGTGGAGCGATGGTGACTGGCGAGTGCGGGTTCCCGATGACATCGAATCTCTCTGGGCATCCGCAGTTCCGGTCAGCTCACTCGCAGATTTCGGTTCCTGGAAGGGAATTCCGCTATGAGCGGCCCGATTCTCCTCGCATACCCGAGCGCTGAGCCCGGTCCTTTGCATGACTCCCCAGGACAGATCCTGTGCAACCTACCGAATGTCGTGGGAGCGGTGTGCCAGTTGAAGAATCTCGGCGAAAAGGCCGTGGGATCTGCGGGGAGCTCGGTCCTGGACAACATTGCCAACATGTTCGGAGAGGCGTTCGGCAATGCACTCCGGATGGCGATGACCTGGTGGGTCAGCCTACCTTCGCCGCAATTGGCCTCCACTGCCGGTGACCCCGGCCCGGTGCTTACCTCGATTCAGGGCTATACCGGCGGCCTGCAAGTGCTGCTGATGATCGCGGGCATTCTCTTCGGTGCTGCCCGGCTTGCCATGGCCAAACGAGGCGGCGTGGCGGGCGAAGCGCAGGAGAGCTTTCTCGTCTTTGCTCGTGCAGTTTTCGCCTCGATGATGTTCTCGGCGTTGATCACGATGGGCACCAAAGCCGGTGACGCTTTCAGCAATTGGGTGATTTTCGACGCAACGAGGGGTGACCTCAACAGCGCTGTCTCACGGTTGGTGGACTTCGACCTTCGACACAATGGCGGGCTAGGGTCGGCGCTTTTGCTGTTGCTTGGGATCTTTGGCGTGATCAGCATGCTCGCGCAGTTGGTGATGCTGGTCGTGAGGCAGGCCGTGCTGATCTTGGTGGTCGCCGCGTTTCCGCTTGCGGCCTCGGCGGCCGGTACGGGCCCTGGTTCACAGGCCTATAAGCGAATGCTGTCGTGGGCGTTGGCGTTCGTGCTGTGGAAACCGGTCGGTGCGCTCGTCTACGCCATTGCGTTTACCGCGGCCGGCACCAAGAGCAGTGATCAACAAGACGCCCAGCTCGTACTGTTGGGCCTGCTTCTGCTGCTGGCGGTACCGATTGTGCTGCCCGCGCTGATGCGATTGGTCGCGCCAGCGGTGTCGACACTGGGGGGCGGGGGAGGTGCGGCGGCGGCGCTCGCGGGTGGTGCGTTCGGTGTCGCGATGGGATCGATCGGCGGCGGGGGATCCAACGCACGCAAGGTCTCCGAAGGAGACAACGACACGGGCGGTGGGTCGAAACCCGGCGGGGGTGCGGGCGACGGACCTTCGCCCGGCGGAGGTGGTGGCGGCGGACGTCCGATGTCCGGTGGAACGGGCGATTCCGGTGGCTCCGGTGGCGGATCCGGATCGGGAGGGCCACCAAGCGGAAGCGGCGGATCCGGAGCCTCCAGCAGTGGCCAGGCCGCGGCAGCCAGGGAGAGCGGCGGGGCAGCGGCCGCCGGCGGCGCGGCAGCTGCGGCGGGCCCCGCCGGAGCAGTGATGGCTGCTGCAGAAGGGGCGAAACAAGCTGGGCAGCAAGTTGCTTCGGCGGTCGATGACAAGTTCCGGGATGCAACGGAGGCTGGGTGGGATGTGGACGCGCCGAGTCCCTTGGAGGTACGGCGATGACATCCGCACGCATGTACGGGAGATGGGAAAAGCCGCGCTCGGCAGGCTTTTTCGGGCTGACCTGGGGCGTAAGTATGGTCGGCCTCGGATTGGTGATTGTGGTGATGCTGACCTTCATGTTCAGCCACTCGCTGTCGCTGACGGGCATCGTAATCGGTTGCAGTGCAACCATGTTCGCTCCATTGGCTGTCACCATTGGCGGTAGGACCGGCTGGGAGACCGTCGTGCTGCGCTATCAGTACGCGATGGCGCGGGCGCGTGGCGAGCTGGAATATCGTGCGGGGAGGTTCTCGCGGATTCCGGGTTTGGCGAAATTGCCTGGTCTGCTGGCAGATTCGAGGCTTTCGGAGTACGAAACGCCCGGTGGCAAGCGGTTCGCGCTGATCCATGTCCGCCGGACCGACCACTACAGCGTGGTCCTGCGAGTGCTGCCGCGAGGCAAAGAGCTCGTCGACCAATCCCAGATCGACGCCTGGGTCGAGGACTACGGCCAGTTCCTGGCCGCGCAATCGCGCGGCGGGGAAGTCGTCGCTGTCACCTCCGTGGTCGATACCGTCGTCGAGACCAGGCTCAAGCAGCGACGCGAAGTCGCCCGGCTGGTGCGCAACGACGCGCCGGAGTTCGCGAAAACCGTGATGCGCGAGGCCGCTAACGACATCGGCGGACTCGGCGTGCGCATCGAAGCCAGGATCGCGATCACCTACCGAGCAATCGGGAAGGGCCGCATCCGCCGCGACACCGCCGAACAGGCCCGCGAGATCGGGCAACGCCTGCAAGGCGTGCTGTCCCAACTCGCCCGTGCCGGCCTGCCCGCCACACCGCTGGAAGCGTGGGAAGTCCTGGGCTTGGTGCGATCGCGCTACGACATAGCCTCCCAGCGCGATGTCGAAGCGGCCGGACGAGACATACTGCGCACCCAATCCTGGGACAGCGTCGGCCCCATCGCGCATGCCGACCGTTGGGACCACTACGTCCACGACGGCGCCCGGTCGATCACCTGGGAAATGGACGCACCCCCACGCGGCGCGATCCTCGAAACCGGTCTCGAAGAACTGCTGCGCCCGCGCCTGGACGTACCCCGCAAGCGGGTCGCCGTCATCTATCGCTTGCACTCGGCCGCCGAGGCAGCCGACCTCGTCGACTCCGACTACAAGGACGCGTTGGCCGCTGAGCAGACCGAACGCGGAATCGCGTCCGCGTCAGCCTCGATCCGCGTGGACAACACTCGCGCCGCCCGGCAAGAGCAAGCCCGAGGTGCGGGCCTGACTCGCTTCGGTGCCCTTATCACCATCACCGACGCCCTCGACGGCGACCTTCCAGGAATCGAAGCGTCGGTACGAGCGATGTCGGCTGCGGCACGACTGCGTGTGCGTCGCTGCTACGCCGCTCAGGCCGCAACCTTCGCCGCCAGCCTCGGCATCGGGCTCATCCTGCCCGAGCACACCTCGATCTCCAAACGGGTATCGGCATGACCGGTCGACGTCGCCCCCATACGCGTTCGGTCGCGTCCCGCACACCGAGGACGGTCAAGGTCGGCGGAATCGCGATCCTGACAGCCGAAGCGCGGCAACGAGCCGAAGCCGCCGCGCAAAAGCGCGGAGTGCGTGGGCTCACCGCACGGTGGGCACTGTCGTCTGATGACCATCGGCGCGCGAACGCCGAACGCCGCAGCGACGCCGAGCACCACAGCGACTATCACCTACCGCGGGCGACCCTGACCGACCGGGGCTACCAGGGCCTGGGTGGTGGGCGAGCGTCGGTGGTGCCGGCGATGCCCGAATGGCGCTCGACCACTGTCCAAGTCGCTGGCCTGTGGCCCTTTTCGGTCGGAGCCGCGGCACCCACGGTCGGCACCCCCGTGGGCACGCACTACATCACCGGCGCTCCGGTGCACTTCGATCCGATGAGCTGGTTCCTGCGCGGATTTATCACCGCACCAATTGCTTTCATCCTGGCGCTCAACGGATTCGGCAAGAGCTCGCTGATCCGCCGGCTGGTCACCGGATCGGTCGCCATGGGGGAGACCGTGCTGTGCATGGGCGACACCAAGCCCGACTACCGCGACCTGGTCGAGAAACTGGGCGGCCAGGTCATCGAACTGGGGTACGGCTACGGCAGTATCAACCCCCTCGCCGTGGGGGCGCTGGGTTCGGTGATCGATCAACTCCCCGATCCCGACCTGCGTCGCCGCGTCGCCGCACGCGTGGAAGCCGGGCAGGTGACCATCGTCGCCGGGCTCATCGAGTTGGTCCGCGGCTCACGCATCGCCGACTACGAAGAGACGCTCATCGCGGCCAGCCTGCGCGAACTCTACAGCCCAGCAGGAGGATTCACGCCAGACAGTCCACCGCTGCTGTCGGATCTGCTGGCCGTGATCTCCAACGGTGCCGATCAACTGCGCCAGTTCGCCGAAGAAGACGACAACCCCTCCTATCGGGCCAGCACGAAAATGCTGCGACGTTCGCTGCGCGCTCTGATCGAAGGACCCTGGGGCGAGATCTTCGACCGACACACCAGCACACCCATCGACCTACACAGCCCCGCAGTGTGCGTAGACGTCTCACGCATCCCAGAGGGAGACACCAAACTCCTCGCCGCGGTCCTGATGACTTGTTGGAGCGAAGGCTTCGGGGCGGTCGCCGCCGCGCACGCCCTCGCCGATGCCGGACTCGCCCCTCCCCGCACCTTCGGGGTCGTCATGGACGAGATCTGGCGGGTCCTGGGCGTCGGAGAATACATGGTCGACCGAGTCGACGCTTTGACTCGGCTCAACCGGGTCTTGGCGTGCTGGCTGGTCATGTGCAGTCACACCATCAAAGACCTCGCCACCATGAAGGCGCTCGGCTTCTTCGAACGCGCCCGCGCCAAGATCATCGGCCCCGTCGGCCCGGACGAAATCGAACGCATCCGCGCCACGGTCTCGATCACCGAGACCGAGAAGCTACTCGTCACCTCCTGGGCCGCACCCAGGCCGCCGACCGATGACGGCCTCGATGGCTCACCGATCCGCGAAACACCCCCGGGCACAGGCTGCTACCTGCTCAAAACGGGTGAAGCCGCCGAGCCGGGCATCGCCTTCCGCATGACCTTCACCCCGACCGAGCGGGAGTCGCAGATCCACAACACCAATCGGCGCTTCGACCACCTCACTACCACAACGCAGAGCGATCACGACGACTTCCGCGCACCTGCGATGCGCGGCGCCCACGGTACTGCGGCAGCCTCCGACGGCGGGGAGACAAGGCGGTGACCCGTGAATCTGTCGAAAACAGCGGTGGCGGGCGCGTTTTCGCTCTCGCTGCTCCTGATCGTGTTGTTCCTGGTGATGATCGGGGCCACACCAATCTCATCGTGCGCGACGTCCTTGTCGGGCAGTGGGTTACAGGGCTCCACGGGTGTGCAAGTCGACGGACTGACCGAAGGGCAACTACAGCTGGCCCGCAACGGGGTCGTGATCGGGAAACAACGCGGCGAACCCGAAACGGTGATCCTGGCCGAACTCGCAGCGCAAGCCACCGAATCCACATTCCGGAACCCGGCGAATCCCGCCGTGCCCGAATCGCTGAACTACAGCTCAGACGGGCTCGGATACGACGGCGATTCAGTGGGCCCCCATCAGATGCGTGCCAGCGTGTGGGGATCTGTGGGCATCGCCACCCTGATGAACCCGGTCTATCAGATCAATTGGTTCTACGACCAAGCCGATCGCATCCCGGGCCGAGACCACATGGCGCCCGCCGACCTGGCACAAGACATCGAGGTAGCCCGGGTCAATGCGTATGCGGGACAACTGGATTTGGTGCGAAGCCTGTACTCCACGTTCGCCGACGTAAACCCTGCGCCGTTGTCCACGGCCCAAGCGGGTCAACCGGCGAGCGGATGCGGCTCCAACGGAGCCGGTGCATTGCTGCCCGGGACGACAAGCGATTTCGGGGCCGCGATCATCGCGGCCGCCGAGAAGTGGATCGGCACCCCCTACATCTGGGGCGGCGGGGACCAGAACGGGCCGACCGACGGTGGCTTCGACTGTTCGGGACTCACTCTGTACGCGCTCTACCAGGCCTCCGGCGGCCGACTGCGGCTACCGCATTTCACCCAAGCCCAGCAAGACGACCCTGCCGGGAAGGTGATCCCGTTCGAACAACGCCAGCCCGGCGATCTGATCTTCTTCACCTCCCCGGGCGAGAGCACCTCCCATCACGTCGCGATCTATTACGGACGCAACGAGCAAGGCCAGGACCTCGTCCTGCATGCCCCCCAGAGTGGGCAGACCGTCACGATCGCGCCGCTGTGGAACGGCGACCGTCTCGATCTTCGCCGCTATTCGATCCCCGCCGACTCCGGCACCAGCGAAGTAGGGAAAAGCCTGTGACAGAACCCGATACAGCCCCTACGGGGCGCAGGGAGTCTTCCGACGGCATCGAACCGCCTCCCGGCCAATCCGAGGTCGGCGCGCGGGGAGTCCGGTCGGGGAAGAACACGACACCCGAGGAGCAGATGGCCCTTCTGGCCGCCCGCGGACCACAACTGATGCTGTGGTCGACAGCGACGCTGCGAACCTTCACGGTGTGTCGGCCTGACCGAACAGTCATCTGGCACGCGAGGTTCCATGCCGACCTAATCATTGACTCCGCGATTGTCGCAGCGAAAGTCGCAGCACTACAAGCGATTTGGATCGCGGCGCGCGCCCCGCAGGAGTGGGGTGCCGATGTCGCCACGCTGCGACTGGTCGTGGCGCAGTCAGGTCTCGAGCGCGAGGAACTCGCCACTGCCGCGATCAGCAACGGACTGATACTCGACCTCGTCGTCGACGCCACCACCAATCCAGCCCTTTCCCACCCGGATGACCAGTTCATCGACTGGTGGACCGGCGATCTCGGTTCCTTGATCCGCAACCCGCAGGGGCTGCTATGACATGCGATCACCCCGAAAAGCAGGTCTTGTACGCAGCGGTTGCGGTGGTTGTGATCCTGTCCGCAGCGATGCTCGAAGGCTGCGCTCAGCCCGGGACATCCGATGGCAGCGCCAAGATTGATTGTCGCGCTGTGCAATTCGTGCCCCCCTTCGAACATATCGATGGCTGCTCGCCGTCGCAGGTTGCCCTCGCAGCAGTGCAGACAGTTTTCACCTATCGACCCGATCAGCAGGCAGACCAAGGCGCGTCGTTCCAGTCGGCGACGCCGCTGATGGTTGCGGCGCTCGCTGCCCGCACGGACACGACCGCCCACATCCTGGCACCTATCACCGGCCCGCAGTGGCAGCGGTGGCGAGACTTGGGCGTCTCAGTCGTCGCGACCGCGCGCCTCGGAGCCGACGACCACCCACCCGACACCGACGTCATCTTCGCTCGAGTCGCCGCAGTCACCCTTCAGCCCGACAACCGAGACCCATCGATCCTGCTCACGGTCTTTGTACGAGCGACGAGGCCGGATTCTTCAGTGGCATGGCGTGTTTCGGCGTTGGAGGTGAGAACGTGAGCGGCGGCGACCCGGTCGAGGAGGGCGGGCAAGCGGTCCGGACCGGATTCGTGCAGGCCATGCAAACCGCGGCGATGACGATGAACCTGCTGCAACGGCGCGGTGCCGAATCGCGCTCGGCCGCCGAGTTCGAACGCCGAGCAGAGGAGTCGGAGATCCGGCTGCAGCAGAACCGCGAAATCCACGATCTCAAGGCTGCCGGCTATCAGACTCGCGCCAGCAATGAGTCCGAACTCCACATGCTCGAAACCGATTTCAAGGCCCGCCAGATCGAGCGCGCCGAAGAGTTGCACGTGCTCGAACGCCGGATCAAAGAACGGATCATCGAACGCGGTGACGCCGACCTGGCCCGCCGCACCGCCGACGCTGCGGCCGAGCGTGGGAACAAAGACGACCTGCATCAAATCCAGCGCCAGAACCTGATCAACCGCGGTGCCTGTGAAGAACAACGCCACGATCTCGACGTCGAATACAAGAAGCTGCTCATCGACATCCGCCGTCGCGCAGCGGGATTCACCGAAACCCTCAACTCCCAGGCCCCCGACCAGGCCGCCGGAATGCGCTCGGCCGCCGCCTACGCGGCCGCCCACAGCACGGCCGACCTCTCCGATACGCACCAGTCGCATGCCGACGCGTTCGACGAGCGACTCGCTGAGGACACCGGGATGAGCGCCTCCGACCTCTCCGACCCCGGGCCGGAGGATCTCGGTCCGCGCCCTGGGACGGCCCCCGCCGTGTGGCAGGCAACCCGCGGCCTGACCGAAGAACTGAACTTCTACATCGTCGTCAACCATGCCACGCAATCCGACACCGGCACTGCGGCAACCGAAGCGGTCGACGGCACCGTGATCGAAGCAGCGATCGATCTGGCCGACGTCATCGACGCCGAAGTCGAGGAGGACCCCGGCATCGCCCCGATCACGACACCCGAGGCGACGGCTGGATCCGCAAGCGCACCGGACCAAGGACTCGAACCATGACCAGCCGCTATGCGCCGTCCGAAGGCGGAGTCCCGTCCCAGTGGGCGTGGACGGTCAGGAGAAATCGATGAGCAGGCCGAGCAAACCGACCCGGATGCAGATGAAGGTCCTCAAAGCCGTCCACAATCAGGCGGCGATGGCGCGGCTGATGCAGGACCGAGCCAACGTCCAGGAGCAGACGACCGGCCAGGCGCGGCCCAATTCCTGGTACGAGGACTTCCACGGGCACGCGTTGCTGCGTCAACAACTCGAAAACGCCGCTGCCGCAGCGGCGATCCCGCACGCATGGATCGAACAATGTCGAGAGCGCGGCGATCTCGGGATGCGATGGCGAGCCGACCTGCACTGGCGCGAGCCCGTGCTGATCCCTCGAAACCAATTCTTGGCCGAACTCGAAGGGCAGGTTCGGCACCTGCAGGGCATGGCCGCTGTAGCAGCGACCTATGGCGAGATCGGGGCACGCGCCGAGGTCGGCACCGCGCAACTGTTCGACCGCAAGCTGCGGGTCTTGGCCCAGCATGCCCGTGCCATCGCCAGCGTCCTGACGATCTCGGCCGAGGAAGCCGATCGATTGTGGGGCGAACACACCTGGGACGTGGCAACCGCGACCGTGCGCGACCTCGATGCGTCTGCACTGGGGAAGCGGTGGCGAGGGTACGCCGGGATCTACACGACTGATCTTGCGCTGCAAGCCAAGGCGCTCGGTGACGTCGGCCTGCCTCCGGAGAGCGGTGTGTGGGAGCGCATGACTCCGGCCCACATGATCGAAGAGGTCAGGACTCGGCTGTCAGCGACCCCACGTGAGCCGGGCGTCGACTCGCCATCCGGCACGCAGATCGGAGAAGCGATCGAGGTCGCCGGAATTCCCATCGAGGTGGACACGCCGCTCGATGTCGACACCATCGCGACGCATGCCCCTGCGACCGAGACAACGCCAGGGATCGAGCCATGAGTGAGACCTTAGACCAGATCCCCACCGAGCCAATGCAACTCACTGCGCCGAGCGCTGCGCACAAGGTGATGCTGCGCGAAATTCAGAACACCGCAAAACAGTGCACGGACATGCTCGAAGCACACCGGAGAGTCGGCGAGATCACCGGCACCATCGCGCCTGACTCCTTCTACGCCGTCTACCAGCGCCACAACGAGCGGGGCCGGGAACTGGAGGCTATCGCGCGAGCTGGTGGAGTGCCCGAGAACTGGATCACCCACGTCCGCAGCAAAGGCGAACAATCCATTACCTGGCACGACGTACAGAAATATTGGCCGAACGCCGAACCCGTCGACCGCCGTGCACTGATCGAGAACGTGAGTGCCGAGGCCCAAACTCTACGTCTCGCGCTCGCAGTCTCCGCTACGGGCAAGATCTTCGACGCGAACGGGCAGCGGCTCTGGCCCGTCGGAGCATTGAACGACTTCATGGACGCGTTCTGGAAACGCATCTCCGGGATCGGGTCGCTGCTCAATCCCACCGCAGCCGAGCGAGAACAGATCTGGCCGACGAGCGCCAAATGGGCCTACACCTCCGTCGCGACGGTACGGGCCTGGGATCACCGCGAACTCGCCGACTGGCGTGACCGAGACCTCAACCTGTCCGGACCGTTCGAGGCAGAACGCGTACGGCTGCTGGCCGAGCTGCCGGTCGCCGAGCAGCACCCGATCGTGCCGCCCTATTCCACTCTTGTCGACCTCGTCGGGGCCGCCCACCGCAGCCTGGAGCATCCCACCGAGCGCCTCGCGGACGACACGCCCGCATCAGCGGTCCAAATCGACGCAGGGAACGGGGAAGCGATTGCCGAGGCGGTTGCCGCGGCCTCGCTCATCGGCCAGGAACCCACAGCCTCCGGACTCGACGACATCGCCAAACAGCCGGGCGAGTATTCGCCCGCGCTACTCGACACAGCAGGTCCCGAACCCTGAATCCGGGAACTGCCCGCGACCGCAGGGCGAACAAAGCCATTGCACAGCAAGCCGATACGAGCAGGAGAGCAGTGAATGACCGAACCGAATCCGCCGACCGCGATGGCAGGTGAGCCTGCCTGGCGGCTACGCCTACTCGAGCGAATACAGAACCTGGCCGCCGATCGCGCCCGTGTTCTCCAGCAGGGATGTCAGATCGGTACCGGGGGAGAGGACGCCCCATTGCTGGCCTGGCGCACCCAGCTACACCTGCTGGCTGATGCCCGCGAGGAAGTCGAAACCCACGCCAAGGCGATCGGGATCGCCCAAGAACACATCGATGACGCCCGGCTGCTGGGGAATAGGGGATTTCGCGTGCATTCCGATGCGCGATTCGGAAACCCTGTCCGCGAGAAGATGATCGACGGTGTCGTGGCCGATACCTGGCAACTGCAGCACATGGCCGCCCTCCACATGGTCGGGGCGCTGCATCCCAGCACCATCGGCGCGGGAACGGATTCCGAAGCAGCCGCCCAATTCGAACGCAACATGGCCGCAGTGTGGATGCGCGCCACCGCGGTCTCGCACGCGATCTCGCTGACCGCCGAGGAATACGCGGGCATGTGGGCCACCGACACCACCGCATGGCAGCGGGTCCTGGCCGCCACCGTGGACACCTACGACACGCAGGGACTCGAAGAACGCTGGCGTGTCTACGCCTGGCCCGGGCTCGCCGACGAAGCGCACCGAGACCTGCGCGCACTCGGCATCCATCCCGCCGACGCCTTCGCCCCTGAACCCATCCCCTCACCACGGGCGATGTACGAGCAGATCTCCACCGCGCTCGACGTCACCGACGATGCCGCCCTCGCGCACACGATCGACACCGCCGTCGACGCGGCGCTGCCCACCGCGGTCCAACTGGCGTGGTCCACCGAATCCCCTGACGTATCGAGCAATTCGCTGGCGCACACAGATCCGTCTGCCGAGGTCGAGCCGTGAACGGCTGTGCCCCTCGGCGCGTGGGCGAAAGGAGCGGGTCGTAGTGACCGAGCCACACCGCGCGGCAGGCGCACGAAACATCCCACCGGATCAGGTCGCGCTCCTTCAACGCATCCAAGGGTTGGCGTTGCAGAGCGGTCAATTGCTGCAGCAGATGTACGAAACCAGCGGCGACGCACGAACATCGGTAGAGGCGATCACCGAGATCAACGCTATCGATCGTGACAGGGACCTGACCGAGATCAAGGCTCGCGCCGCAGGCGTCCCTGCGGAATGGATCGATCGAGTCCGAACCCTGGGCCAGCGCGGATACCCCTGGCGCGATGATCAGTCGTTGCCCGATCCAGCCCCCCGTGCACAGCGTCGCACCATTCGACGAGTTGCCGAGGATGTCGAACAGCTCAAGGACATGGCCGCTGTCCACGCCGCCTACTTGCACAGCAAACCTGTCGATGAACTGGTCTCGGCCATGGAACAGGCGGTGACGCAACAGCTTCACCGCAACATGGCTGCGCTGTGGATGCGCGCCGGACGCACTGCCGAGTCGATCGGCATGAGCGCCAGGGAACGGACCGTCTTGTGGGCTGTGACACCGCAGGACTGGCAGCAGCGCGTCGGGCACTACCTCACCGACAAGGACCTCGGAGAACTACACACCCGCTGGCGCGGACACGGCGATCCGGCCATCGCGACCGCGGCACGCAAGTCGCTGAGTCGGCTGGCCCGCGCCGGTGAACACGGCCCCGACATCCCGCTACCGGACATGCCGATGCCACCACGCCAAATGCTGAGCGAAGCCCACACCGCCGTCGCCAACCCCGACTTCTCGGACGGCGCTGAGAGCGCCGCGATCAGCGCGGCGGTCGAAGCCGCTCTGCCCGAGGAACTCTCGGTCGACTGGTCGGCTGACAGCCATCCGTTCCCTGCAACGTCAGGTCCGCAGAACGAGCATCGCGCCGACAGTGAGCTGGAGCCATGAGCACAGCGAGTCGAATTGCCCTGGTGCATAACACACGCGGAGAGTTGAGGAGGGCGCGATGACCGCCCCCGACCCTGAACCGCCGACAGAGTCGATCGAGCGGTGGAAGATCGATCTGCTGCAGCGCGTGCATGACCTCGCGGCAGAGTTCCGACGTATCGACGATCTCGGGGCCGCCGGCTACGACGGCACCGACGGCGACGGCACGAAGGATTGGCTCGATCATGTCGACGCCTTATCGGCTGTGCGTGAAGCGACCGAACGCATCGCGTTGTCGGCAGGGATCCCGCAACCCTGGATCGAGCGTGCCCGCACCGTCGGCGCTGAGTACTCCCCGACGCCGCCACCGGATCTGTCCGAGCAACCGGCGAGTGAAGCCAAACAGTTCTACCTCGACATGCTCAGCGTCGACGTGTGGAACCTGCAACGCATGGCCTACGTAGCCGCCGCGCGAGAACTCCGCGAAACCGAAGGCTCCTACGAGTTCGGCACAGCCCCGTTCGCCAGAGCCGAATACCAGCACAACATGCAACTACTGCACCTACGGGTCCGCGCACTCGCCGACGCCGCGCAGCTCACCCATGCTGACGCCGAGAAGCTTTGGGGCGCAGCAGAAAACGCGGACCTGCAGCAGGTGACAGCCGTGGCGGTCAATAGCTGGGACAACCTCACTCTCGAATTCGCGTGGCGGCAATACACGCAACCCAACCCCGCCAACACCGTCCCGCCCTACCTGGACGCGGACTACCACGGCGAACATCCACACGCACACGGTGCTATCAGTCCACCCACCCCTGAACAGCTCATCACCGAGGCCGCGCAGACGCTGCGCGTATACCCCTTCGACCCGCCGACAGCGCAGTGGGACATTGAAATTGCCGTCGACGTGGCGACACCGGCCGACACCGAGTGGCAGTGGGGACCCGAACCGCCCCCCTCCGACACCACCGTAACCCAGCCATCACCCAGCCCCGGACCCGAGCCCTGACCGGCCGCTGAACCCTGGTGACCTTGAACTCGGCATGAGGGGTCACCGCCGGAGATCCCGCTCACGGTGGCGCTGGCGCCGACCATCGTGAGAACAACCAGAAACCATTCCGCGAGGGACATCACGCAACCGCGAAGGCGGAAACATGGTGTCCGACAAATACTTCGACAACTCAGCACCCGATCCCGAGACAGGTCAGGAAAGACGCCCTGACTCGTCCGGATCGAGCCCGCTGCCACGTGCACACGCCGCAGGTTCCGGCAATATGTCGCCAGAGGACCTGTGGCCGACCATACGTCGCCTGTACGGCGCGAAATTCGATGTGCCCCAAGCCTTGCGCGACGGCGCGATCGCTCACCGATTCGGGCCAGGCGACATAGACGCCATCCAGGCCTCGAAGCTCAAAGCCGTCCAGAACGCGGCGTTCCTGCGTGCGGCGTGGATGGCCAACGCCGTCGCCAACGATCTCGACATCAGCGATCCACGGCCTCGGTGGGCGATGTACGTCAACGGGATCGCCGAGGATTTGCATGCCGCGCGCATCGACGCCGCACAGGCAGGCGTCGACTCCGCCGACATCGACAACGCCGACAAGATCGGCAGCAGTGGCCTGGCCTGGGATCAACAGCCCGCCCACCGCCTGCTCGGCCGCCTCGAAGACCTCAGCCACGAGCTGTACCACCTCGGCAACCACAACGCAGAACAAGCCGAACTGATCGCAAACCTCACCCAGCGACTGGAAACCGCCGAGGCCGCCATCGATGCCCTCGGCGCCACGGTCTCCCAGCAGGAAGTTTCACTGCGCGAACTACTGGGCGAAGTCGATGACCACCACTGGATCACCAGCCGCGCCGAGGCTGTGCACGAACTGGAATCTCTGGCGAAGTTGCGTCACGCCAACACCGTGCTCGCTACCGCCACCGTGGTCGACGCCCTCGACGCATCTGACCGTGCCGAGGGCCGCCCGCAGACAGGCGCCGACATCGGCACCGCGGTCGAGGTCGCCATGACCGGTGCCGACCCACCCATAGCCGAGGATCCATCCCCGCCCATCACCCCGCTCACAGAGCATCCCCCCGCCACACCAGAAGGCGAGCTCGAGCCATGACCTGGATCACCGAACCGGTCGGGTACGCCAACCCCGCCTACTATTCCGACTCGGCAGACCACAGCGAACGACTACTACGCGCGGATTTCGCCAAGTACTACCAGTTGCGCGAAATCGCGCCCTTCGGCGACACGCCTGCCGACACCGCGGAAATGACCCAGCGCGCAGACGAACTCGCCATGCGATGGGGACATCACCAATCAGCCGAACACCGGCGGATGTGGGAGACCCTGCAAGCCGCCGTCATGGGATGGGAAGTCCGACCCGACCTCGCACGCCGCAATTTCGACCAACTCGCCCGCGCACGCCACGCCGGAGACCTCACCGTCGACGACACCCTCTGGCGCAGCCTGCAACAAGCACGCGCGATCACTGGCCACGGCACCGACATGGCCTCCTCTGACTCGATCCTCGACGCGGCCCACCGATTCCCGAACCTGGAGCCCGGCCGCACCCTCGCGAACCAGCCGCACCGCGACCGAACCGAAGCTGATTCGCGCACTGCCGTGGAACGCACCCTCGGCGCGCCCCGGGACAACGCAGCTGCCTCGACGGTAACCAGTCTCGATCACATCCGAGACATCATCGCCGCCACCGACGCCGCGCTCGAAACAGAAGAAAATGCTGGAGATCTCGATACCGGCCGCGACGCCCGCCGAATGCTGTTGCCTCGCGACGTACGCGAAGCACCGATCAGCTACAACTACGCGCAATCAGAGGTGTGGGAGCTACGGCAAGCCGAGCTCCTGCGTGAAGTGCAGGATCTCGCGTGCGAGCACACGACGGTGGCCGACGCCTTCGACGGACACGACGACCAAGCCCGCATCACCAAACTCGAAGCCTTGCGCGACGGGCTGGCCTCAGCTCGCCGCGACGCGCTGCGCGCCGGCGTGCCCGCCCCTGATATCGACCGCGCCTACATCCTCGGTCGAGACGGCATCTACTGGAGCACCGAGCCGTCCCACCCGCGTCTGGGCCGCATAGCGCAACTGTCCGACGAACGCGACCGCGCCCGCGCCGAGGCCGCCACCCTGCGCAGCCGATACGCCACCCAGCCCGCACAACCCGATGTCGACGCCTCACCGCGGTCGAGCATCGAAATAGCCAGTGACAGAAGAACTTCCGTCGATACGCACGTCCAGCCGACGAGTGAAAGCGGTGCTCGGATCGTCGAAGCGATCGACGCAGTCCTTGCCGACGCGGACGCCGATATCTGGACCGAAACCGGGTCCACTCCAGACCAGCCCGCTTCGGCGAATGCGCAGATCGATCTGGGAGTTCAGTCGTGAAATCTACTGCACACCAAACAGTTCCAGGTCAGCCAGCAGGTGAGAAGGCGGTGGTGTCGTGCCGGTGAGGGAAACTCGTCGCCGCAATATCGGTGGCCTCGGCGAAGAGGCATGGCTGCTGCTGCTGTTCCTCGCTGCCGTCCTCGTCGCTCTGCTCGGCTGGGCCGCGTTGTGCGCCGGGAGCTGGCTGGCAGGACTGCCTGTGACGGCCAATCCAGTCGCCGCGCTGCTCGGGCTGGCTCTCGGACGACGGCCGTGGCCGTGGCAATCCACCTGCATCGCTGTCATTTTCGCCGGTGGTGTGGCGGCCGGTCCGCTTGCGATTCGCAAGCGGCTCCCCGCACGTGCCAGCCTCGACTCGGCTGCGAAAACAATGGCCCGACCCCGCAATATCGCTCTCGCGCGGGCGCAAGACAACCGCGCCGCCGCGACTCGTCTCCTCAAGGACGCACCCGCCGACATCCGGCTACGCCCGGGCCCACCGCTGGGACGCACCGTACTCGGCGACATCGACCTGTTCGTCCCCGCTGAATTGGGTGTGTTCATCGCCGCCGGTCAACGTACGGGAAAGACGATGGCCTGGGCCATCCCCGGACTACTTTCGGCCTGGGGGCCCGCTTTGGCTACGAGTAACAAGCCGGATCTATACCGGCACACCAGGTTCGGGCGCGCGCAGCGTGGCCGCGTGTGGCTGTGCGATCTGCAAGCAGTCACCGGCCGCGCGGAATGCGAGTTCTGGGTCGACCTGCTCGCCCAGGTCAACAATCTGCCCGCCGCGCGGAAGCTGGCGGCCTTCTTCGTCAGCGGCTCCTCAGGGTCTGCGGCACAGCAAGCCAATGCGAAAGTCGACAGCTATTTCGACGGCGGCGCGCAAGAACTCCTCGCCCTGTACGCCTTCGCCGCAGCCTGCGTCGACGGCGACCTGCTGCACGTCGCCGAATGGCTCTCCGGCGACCAGGACCAGACACCCGCGCTGATCCTGCGCCACCACGGCCACCACCGGCCCGCGCAACGAATCCTCGACGCGCAAAGCCTCTACGCACGACAACGAGATGGGTTGTACGACATGGGAAGACGATTCCTCAACGTCCTGTCCGACGCCGACTACGCCCGCATGATCACCCCACCCTCACGTAAACGCTTCAGCGTGTACGAAGGCGAAGACAAGATCATCATCGACGTCGCCCACGAACCGGCCACCCACGCACTGCCGCAATTCAAACCCGCCCAGTTCGTCCTCGGCAACGACACGCTCTACGCGCTGTCGATGACCGGCCCGGACTCCGCGGGCCCGTTGACCGCCGCGTTGGTGGGGCAGATTCTCGAATCCGCTCTGGCCGTGGCACGTTCGCGGTTGGACGGCCGGTTGGCGGTGCCGCTGCTTGCGGTTCTCGACGAGGCGGCCAACTGTGCCCGTATCGGTGAGCTGCCCAGCTATTACACCTACTGCGGCGGCTGCGGGATCATCCTGGTCACGATCATCCAGGTCCTCGAACAAGGTGAAGATCTGTGGGGTGTGAACGGGGTGAAAACGATGCGTGCCCAATCGATCGAACTCTACGGCGGCAACATCGCCTCGGTCAGCTACCTCGACGAATGGTCGAAGTTGATCGACGAGCACGACGTCGCGGACCGCTCTCGCTCCATCGGCCCCGGCGGAGTCAACCGCACCGTTTCCTGGCGCGCGGAACCCATCCTCAACGTCGCCAAACTCGGTGCACTGCCCAAGAATCGCGCCCTGGTCCGTCTGCCGAATCACGAGCCGATACTCGTGCGCAAGATCTTCTGGTGGGACCACCCAGAATTCGCGCCGATCGTCAACGCCTCCCTTGCCGAATTCGAGCCCACCGTTTCGCTGGTGAAGCAGCCGCGAACACCCAGCGGGAACGGACGAGAAGGCGGTACTCAGCAGTGACCACGACATCGTCCGGTCCGGCTCCATCTCAGGGCGGATCCGGCAAGAAGGCTCCCAAGCCCCCCGCGTATCCCGACTTCGCCACCTTCGGGGAGAAATGGCTGTTCCCGTTCGTCACCGTCCGCCTGGCCGAAGCCAACCGTGAACAGACCTACACCTGGTGTGCGCAATGGTGGCGGCACCGTCCCGTCGCCGTCCGAATCGCACACATACACAACGCATTCGAAGCCTCACGACGAAGCCAATCCGGCGGCGCCATCTCCACCTTCCTGCTCAGCCACATCGACGCACACATGCGCGTCATCCTCGACGCCGCCAACGGCCCACTGCACCGCTGCACCAGAACCAAACACACCGCACTGCCATCACTATCCGCGGAACCGGTCCCACTCGGATGGTTCGGACCACCACGATGTCCGCGGTCCGCTAATGACGACGGCCAAGAGCGCAAGACCAAACCGCCGCGCTTCGCCCACTACTCCACCTTCGTCGACCGATGGCTACTACCGGTGACCGCCGTGCGGGTGGCGGCGAATCACCGTGAAGGCCAATACACCTGGTGCCGACAATGGTGGGCACACCACGGCGTTGCCGTACGATTCGCCGCCTTGCACGCCGTGTTCGAAGCAGCCCGAGTCACAGAAGACCGCACGGCCATGAGCACGCTGTTCGTCTCGCACATCGACCCCCACATGCGGGTCATCCTCGACGCAGCGCAAGGACCACTGCACCGCTGCACTCCAGACCGGCACGTCCCTCAGCCGGGACTCAGCTCCGCTCAGGTGCCGACTGGATGGTTCGGAACCGTCGGTAGCCACACAGCAGTCGACGAGCTCGGATTCGGACCGGACTTCCGACTTCTCCGTGCTTCAGGATCGATTCCAGACCCGGAATAGGGCAGCTACCTCCCGGTTTGACTGCGACTTACGGTCGCGGACCGAGGCCCGGCGAGGACATAGTGGACGGCCTCGCGCGGTGCCGCTTGGGTGCGCCGTGGATGCCTAGGGCAGCCGCTTTAGTCGACGGCATGCCACGGTGTGTCCTTGGAGGTGGGTTCGCGGAGACTGCGAATCCGGGTCCTCAGTTCCTGGGCTGCGCGCTGATCGCCGCGGCTTGCGCGTCGCACATAGCCGTTGAGGGTGTGTAGGTCGCGCATGCTCCGTAGTGCTTCAAAACCCTCCCACCCTCGTACGTCCCACCCGTAAGCGTTGCAGAATTGGTCGAGGTCATCTTCTTCGAGGGCGCCGAAGCGGACGCTCTGGTATGTATTGACGAGGTCGAGTTCGCGTGGCGCGATGCTGATTTCGTCCCAGTCGCCGAGTAACAGCCGGTCTGGTCCCCAAAGGGTGTTGCCGAGGTAGGCGTCGCCGTGGACCAAGCCACGCCCGAGATGAGAGCGGAGTCGATGGTAGGCCGTGATGTGGTCTCGTGTTTGCTGGTCGAGCCACCCTCGCTCGTCGTCGGTGAGAGCGCTGGACGCATGGGGGTCGCGCAGGGTGTTGGTCAGGCCTTGCAGCGGAATGTAGTCGCGCAACGCGAATGGAATCTCGCCGGGCAGCGCGTGCAAGGTACGAAGAATGCGCGCGAGCTCACCAGCCGGCGGGGCATCACGCCCGCATTGCGGATAGTAGTGCCAGATGGTGACCGTCATGCCGTCGACGTCGGCGGCCCTGTCGATGAGCGGCTCGGTCACCGGAACACCCTGTTGTGCAAGCCATCTGGTGATCGCGAGTGAAGCGCGCGGAGCCAGGCCGGCGTGGTCGTTGCCGCTGATCCGGGCGATCGCCTGCTCGCGAGGAAGCAGATAGACGGTATTGGAGTGGGCATGCAGCAGCCGCGCGCCGGTCGAGCTGAGGCCCAGCTGTCGGCATGCGTCGTCGAGGATGGGCTGCAGGCTGATAGTCCCGGTCATTGCGGTGCTGGGAGTCTGGTCTTGGTGAACACTTCGATCTTCTGGCTCAGAGCGCGGGCGGGTTTGTCGGTCACGTCGTGGGTGGCCTTCAACATCGTGCCAACATGGGCCAGACCGTCGACGATCGGGTAGATGCGTGTCTCGGGCTCGAGCGTGAATACCGGTTGCAGGATCTCGGTCGCGCCGTCGATAGCACCGCAGGCTATGCGGGCGACAGCGACATCGGTGCGGGCGATGGCTTCATCGCCGTAGGAGCGCTCTTCGGTAGGCCCGCCGAGGTACCCCGCGATGGCTTCGGATGCCCACCGCTCAGCGCTGGAATACTCCTGGATGAATCGGTAGCTACTGCCGATGTAGTACGCGAGTTTCGAGGCGGGAAAGCGCAACGATCCGCCGAAGGGCGTCAGTTCGTCGGCGGTGTCGGCGGTCTCGGCGGCGTGGACAGCGGCCCGGATTGCGGCGTGGGTGTCGCTGGTTCGTCCCAGCCTTGCCGCACATCTGGCCTGCAGCGCGGCCAGGCGCACCCGCGGGTGACCTTGCGGTGCCCACTCTGAAGCCTGGCTTGTCCATTTCAGTGCAGCGGCAGGATCGTTGTGCCACTCGGCGATCAATGCCTTGGTGCCGATCGCCCACGCACGCAGCCCATCGTGGCCGGCTTCGCGGGCGAGCAGCTCGGCGGCCATGGCGTGTTGCAGCGCGGAGGCGCTGTCGCCGAGGTTGTCGGTGATCTGCGCCAGTAACTCGACCGCGATGCCGCCCAGGAGAAGTAGTTCGCGGGTGCGCCGCAGTGCAGGTCCGGCCCGCAAATGCGACTCGACCCGATTGCGGACGGCTTGCAGCTCGAGCAACAGCGGTCCTGGCGGGGAATACACGAAACGACGCGCGATGCTCGACAGCTGGGTGGCCAAGGCCTCGATGGTGAGCTGCCCGGTATCGGTGCTGGCGACCCATTCGGCGAAGGCCATCGACTCCGCTGCGCAACCCGACACGGCGTGATCGCCGCCGAAGGCATCATGGAGGGCCAGCGATTGGTGGAACACCAGGCGGCGATTGTCGTCGAGCCTGCGCAGCATCGCCTCCATCAGGCTCGCGGTTCGCGGGCTCAATACTGCGGAGGGGCGCTGTTCCCAGTAGCCGACGCTACGAGGGCCCACTCCGGCGCGGTGCGCGAACTCTTCCTGGCCCATCCCGTCGTAGGCCTGCCGCAGTGCCTTAACTCTGGCACCGGTCCTTCTATCGCCAGTTAGATCTGTTGCAGTCCAATCTTGTTGGCGCACAAATACGCTGGTCAGATCATGCCTTGCGGAGCACCGGATTGCAACAGTCCGATCATCGACCTTCCGGCCTCATGGCAGTGTCTCGCTGGGCGCTGGGCGGATGGCGGTGGTGACCGTGTAGCCCTTCGGATCTCGCCAGGTCTGGCCGGGGTTATCGTGGAACCAGCCACCCAGCTTGGCCTCGACGTCGGCTCGGATTCGCGTGTACTGCGGGTGGTCGGATGCGATGCCGCAGAAGGAGAACAGCGACTCGGCGAATCGGATGGCCGGCTCGGGGGTCGGGAAGATCAGGGCGTTGTCCATGCGGTGGACGGCGGCATTGCCGAACACTTCGGTCATCATGTCGGGCACGGTGTCGGAGTTGACGTCCTCGTTGATCATCCCCGCGGGGGCGGTGAGCTCGTATTGTTCGGCGATCCCGGCGACGAGGTCGTGGGTCCGCTGGCAGGTCCGGGGGTGATTGACCACAACGCAGACGGTGCCGCCCGGCTTGGTGACGCGACGGAATTCTCGAAGGGCGCGCATGGGATCAGTGAGGTGGTAGAGCATGTGCCGTGCGGTGAGCACGTCGCACACACTGTCGGCCAGCGGGAGATCCTCGGCCGCACCGCGGAAGCCATCGACTCCGGGCACCTGGGCCGCAGCGGCGACGGCCGCGGGTGAGGTGTCGATGCCGGCCAGCGGTCCCTGATGTCCGTGATGCATTAGGTGGGCGAGGAATTCGCCTGTGCCACATCCTATATCGACAAGATATTCGCCGCCGCCCAGGCGCAGGGCCTCAGCGACAACCTGGTTGACGTCGTCGGTGATCTCGGAGAATCGCCGATGGGTGTCGATACGGACCTGCAAAGGGTCCAGGCTGGTGTACTCGGATGCCAAGGACGGGGTGGTCACGGTTTCTCCTGGATGAAGGTTCGGTGGAATGCCCAGGCGTCGGTGACGATGTCGGTGATGTTGGTGCGCCTCGGCGTCCAGCCGAGTTCGTGCTGGGCCAGCTGGGAGGAGGTGTAGAGCGCGGCGGGGTCTCCGGGGCGGCGGGGTGCGATCTCGACGTCGAATGCGCGGCCGGTGACGTCTCGGATGGCTTGGACGACTTCGAAGTTGGTGAAGCCCAGGCCGTTGCCGAGGTTGTAGATGCGGTGCTCGCCGGGGGTGATGACGCCCAGGGCGAGCAGGTGGGCTTCGGCGAGGTCGCTGATGTGGATGTAGTCGCGGATGCAGCTGCCGTCGCGAGTGGGGTAGTCGTCGCCGAACAGCTGGAACTTCTCGCGACGCCCCATGGCGGCGTCGAGGGCGAGCGGGATGAGGTGGGTTTCGGGGTCGTGGCGTTCGCCGATCATGACGCCGTCGCCGCAATCGTGGGCTCCGGCAACGTTGAAGTAGCGCAGGCTGATTGCACCGAGTTGCCCGGCACGGGCCAGCGAGGCGATGGCGCGGTCGACGGCGAGTTTGGTGTCGCCGTAGGTGTTGACGGGGTTGGTGGCGGTGGCCTCGGTGAGCGGCAGTTCGGCGGGTTCGCCGTAGACCGCAGCGGTGGAGGAGAACACCAGCCGGGCGACGCCGGCCTCGCGCATGGCATCGAGCAAGGCGAGGGAGGCTCGAGTGTTGTTGTCCCAGTGCCATTGCGGGTGCTGCATCGACTCACCAGCCGCGATGAGCCCGGCGAAGTGCAGGACAGCGTCGAATCCGGCTGTCGGGGTGAGGATCTCGGCGATGTCGTGGACGCGGCAGCGCACGAACGTCGCTCCGGTCGGGATTTGGCGGGCGTCGTTGCGGGACAGGTCGTCGACCACGACGACCTGGTGTCCGGCGTCGAGCAGCATGCGGGTGACGGTGGCGCCGATGTATCCGGCGCCGCCGGTGACCAGAACCTTCACGTTAGGCGACCTGCACTTTCATGGCGAGGAGGTGGTCGTGGATGGCCTTCTTGTGTTCGGAGAACCAGTGCTGGGGGCCGGGTGGCGGGTTGGTGCCGGTCCAGCCGGTGACCCGGGCCCAGATACTGGGTACCACGCTAGCCACGTCGGTGCGGTCGCCGGTGGTGACCCAGGTGTGTGCCAGCGCGCGCCCCAACTGCTGGGCGGCTTGCTGATAGTCGGCGACGATATGGCCACTGGGAGTTTGGGAGTAGGCGCTGAACGCGACCGCATCCGGGCGGGGACGACCGAAAGCGGTGTCGAACCGGTCGAACGCCGCGTGCAGGTAGGTGAAGAACCGGCCGGGATCTGCGGGCGGTCCAAGTGGATTGGCGCGCCAGGCCAGTTCGGCGCGCATCCGCTCGGCCACCTGCTCGGGCATCAACGCCATGTCGTGGTGACGATATGCGCCGTCAACCATGGCCGTCGCCCGTAGGACTTTCATGCACAACCGATTGACGATCAGGTGGAACTCCCGGGTCGAGCGGCTGTCGAACCAGTCCTCGCACAGTCCGCTCCAGAACCAGGCCATCACGTAGTAGAGCAGAATCTCGTAGGCGTCGCGTGCGTCGAGGTGTACTGGTTCGTGTGGGGGTAGACCGCGATCGGTCAACGCGACGCCGATATTTTTGAAGTCGTGCCCGAGCGAGGTGGCCAAAGCCCGGTAGTCGCGAATCGGCATGGTCATCAATTCGACTGCGGGGAAGAGCTTTTCGGCCATCGCCTGCAACTCCGGGATCGACGTCGAGGGATGGTCACCGGAATGCACGTAGAGCAGGTCGATGTCGCTGAGCAGTTCCAGTTGCCCGTCGGCGGTGCGGGCGAAGCTGGGTTCCCCGCGGGCCAGGGAGCCGCCGACGATCAGCCAGTCGTCGAAGGGCACCAGCCGCCCGAACACACACAACGAGTCGGCGACCCGGCCAGCGGCGGCGGTGACGGCGTTGTCGGGGCCGGGCAGGCTGGCGGTGATCCGCCGGGTCAGCGCGTAGGTGTCCATGGTCTAGCGCCCCACCTTCGCGGTCACTACGTGCGGGCAGTAGCTGCCGCAGATGGTGCACGGTTTGCCGTCCTTGACCAGGTCATGCTCAAGGAACACCTGCCCGGCCAGGTCGGGGTACAACGCCTGCTCGCTCTGGGCCGACCACGCGTTCTTTCGCCGTGCCCGGCTCATGGCCTCTTGGCGGGCGATTTCGGCGGTGTCGCCGCGTCCGAGTTGCAGGGCGGTGATGGCGACATGGGCGTTGCGGACCGCTTCGGCGGTGTCTCCGGCGGTCGGCATGGCGTAGTGCTCGGCCTGGGTGATGGAGGCGAACATGTCGCCACCACACGCGCCTGCGGTGGCGATGCCGAGAGTGTTGACGATCGAGTCCAGGGAGACGGCGTTGTCGATGACCATCGGTCCGGCCAGCCACAGCGGTGCCCCACCGAGGGCTTGCTTGTAGGCGGGGATGAGTTCGGGAATGCGGTGCAGGGGAATGTGACCGCCGGACTCGCACAGCACCTGCACGCCGCCGGCCAGGATCTCGGTGCGCACCTGCGCCAGGAGCTGGATTTCGGCCCATTTCATTTCGTCCCCGGCGTCGGCGGTGGCTCCGGGCCGGAAGATGTCGCCCAGGTCGAGTACGACCTCGCGGCGGCGGCAGATCTCGATGACCCCGTCCAGATACTCGAGCAGCGGGTTCTCGCAGCCGTGGATGCGCATGTAGCGGTCGATCAAGCCGCCGCCGCGGGAGGTGGTGGGCATGATCCGGTTCGAGCGGGCCATCATGTCCGCCAGCGCGGGGGTCATCCCGAAATGGGCGAGGACGAAGTCGACCCCGTCGGCCAAGCCTTGTTCGAAGCGGTCGAGGAATTCGTTGCGGCCCAGCTTCTTTCGTGGGTCGGTGAACAGGTCGTAGGTGACGCATGCGCCCAGGGGCACGCCCATGACTTCTTTGAGGTCGCGGCGCAACGCGATGCCTTCGGGGTTGGTGGTCAGGTCCATCACCGCGTCCGGGCGTGCGGCGAGGATGACGCTCATGGTCTTCACGATCTTGTCGCGGTCGGTGTCGCGGGGGCCCAAACCGATCAGGGCCGCGATCTTGCGGCGGGTTCCGGCACCGACCAGCAGCGGCGTGAAGCCGTCCTGGGTGCGGCTGGCCTCGCTTCGAAGGAACACCAGTTGCCCGGTGGCGACGGCTGCGGCTGCGTCGTGCGGGTCCAGGCCCTCGCTGGCGCAGGTCGTGACGAATTGGGCATCGGTCGGCAGCAGTGTCATCGCGACTGATCCTTTCAATAGTGTTGAACGGCAACGTTGTTCGTTGCGTTCGGGTCGAGAGCGGATTGGGGTGTCGTGATCAGTCCACGACTGTCGAGAGCGCTCGCAGCGCTGCCAGGTATTGCAGGCAGTCCGGGCCGTGTCCGGCGTGCAGGCTCAGGACCAGCCCGGCCGTGTCGCGGTCCAAGTCGATGGGAGCAAGAGCGCACTCTCGGTGCGCGGTGTCGAGCAGGTCGCGTCTGTCGAGCGAAGTCAGCATTGTCATTGCCGCCTTTCCTGGCGCGGGGTCGGGGCATCCGGCGTCGGTCGCACCGGGCTGGTGGTTCGAGGGGCTGCCGGTGGCTCACGTATCCGAGCTGACGGGCACGACGCCGGATGCCGAGTCCTAGAGTCGCGCTGGCGGCATTGCGCTCCAATCCCGATGCGGGATATCCCCATTGGGGATTGCTAGTTGCAGCGAACCTGACGCAATGGGTCTGATGCCCGTGACGACGCGGGTACCGTGGGTGCACCAGCCACCCAGCACCGCCGAAAGCGGGAACCATGAGGGCACATTCCTGCCGCTCGTGCGGCACATCCCCGGCGCTCGACGCTGCCGCCGGACTGTGCGCAGGCTGCGCCCGCGCCGCCGGGTTCCGGCAACCGCTGCCACCCGCCTTCTTCACCACCGTCGCGATGCGGAACGCGTTGTCCGATCATGATTTCGGTGTCGTGTTCACCGCGATCCGCGAGCACACCGGCCTGTCGCAGATGCAGCTGGCCTCGCTGCTGGATCTGACCCAGGCCCGAGTGTCGGAGGTCGAATCCGGAGCCCGTCGGTTGACCGGCGCGAAACTGGCCGCCCGGATCTCGGGCGTGTTCGCCATTCCCGCGCAACTTCTCGGCTTCTACGTCGAGACCACCGTCGATCAGCCCGGTAACCTGGCCACCGAGGAGGTGGACTGGGTGGACCGCAGAGATTTCATCACCCTGGCGACCGCAGCCGCACTCGGCTCGCGACTGCACCCGGAGCTTGATCGCCTCTTGAGTTTCCTGCCCGCCCATACCGATCCGATCACCCGACCACGCATCGGTGCTGCCGACGTCGATGCGATCGAGGCCATCAGTGACGGGTTCCGGCGCTGGGATCTGGCTCACGGCGGCGGCCTGTGTCGCACCGCCGCTCTGAGCCAGCTACACCAGGTCGTCGCCCTCGACGACGCCGTGTGCGCGCCGCAGGTCCGCGGCCGATTGCAGGTCGCCACCGCCGAATTGGCCAGCATGGCCGGCTGGCTCGCCTACGACGTGGAAGACCACGACACCGCGCGGCGGCTGTGGACCTACGGCTTGGGCACAGCCCAACGTGCCGACGACCATCCCCGCAGTAGCGACCTCATGGTCGTCATCCTGCTCGACATGGCCCATCAAGCGCTGCATCTGCACAAGCCCAAGGACGCGCTCGCTTTCGCTCAACTGGCCACCGCGACCGCGACCAGCCGCCGCTACCCGGTGTCCACCATCACCGCCGGGTACATCAGCGCGGTCACCGCCTGGTGCTGGGCCATGCTCGGCGAACCAGACCCCACCCGACGCGCCCTCACCGCAGCCCGGGACCAGTACAGCAAAGCAACCCTCGACACCACCCCACCGTGGGCGTGGTTCGTCACCGACGCGGAAATCGCCGCCCAGCAAGGCCATTCACTGCACCTGCTGTCTTTGACCCGGCCGGAATACGCCGGGCCCGCGATCGCACAGTTGTCGGCCGCGGTGGGGGCTCACCCCGACGAACACGCCCGCAGCCGCGCCGTCGTCCTTCCCACCCTCGCGGTCTCCTACTTCCAAGCCGACGACACCGACTCCGCAGTCCGCACGGGACACGACGCCGTCACCGCCGTCACCACCCTGTCCTCGGAACGCTGCTACGCCCGTCTGCGTGACCTGGATGCTGTCGCCGCCCGCCATCAGCGAGCAGCTGGCGTCGTCGAGTTGCGCGCGGACATCGCCACGGCCCTGGCCGCGTCCCGGTGAGCAGCGACAGCGCGCTACCCGGCCGCGATGCACTCGACAACGCCTGCCGGGCTTACGGTCTCACCCCCGGAAATGCCCAGCTGCTGCACCGCCGATCCAACGCTGTGTGGCTTGTCGGCGATGTGGTGGTCCGCCTGGCACCCGACACACCCGCCCGTCGTGCCCGCGCGACCACCAGCATCGACATCACCCGATGGTTGGACGCCGTCACCGACGAACCCATCGCGCTGACCCCGATGCCCGGACCGCAGCCGGTGCTGATCACCGACGCGGTGGCCACTTTCTGGCCCTACCGCCCCTATCCCCATCAGCCCCGCACGGCCGATATCGCACACCTAATCCGCAGTCTGCACGCGGTCAAACAGCAACCGTCGTTCCAGATCCCGGAATATCGGCCGTTGCGGCGGCTGGGTGAAGCGCTCGACCTCGATGCCGCACGATCGGAACCGGTGCTGCATCGTGAGGACCGGAACTGGTTGCGCGAGCGGGCCAACGAGTTGATCGCCGCCTACGAATCAACTGTGTTTCCGCTCGGGCGCGGCCTCGTCCATGCTGACGCTCACACCGAGAACGCGGTACACGACCGGCGCGGGTGGGTCCTCATCGATTGGGACAACGCGTGTCTGGGCCCCCGCGAACTCGACCTGGTCGGCTGCCTGCCCGACCACTTCCACACCCCGCCGGACGAACGCGCCGAATTCGTCACCGCCTACGGCCTGGACCTGCTCGACTGGCCGGGCTGGACGTTGCTGCGCGACCTCACCGAATACCATTCCCTCGGCTCCTACATCCGACTCGCGGCAACGACTCCCGCCGCTGCCGCCGAGCTCGACCGCCGTGTCCATTCTTTGCGCGTCGGCGACCGCACCACCGTCTGGCGGGCGATCGCCTGACGGCAGCACGGGCGGCTCAGCAGGGGCCGATCACGCCCGGCGTGCTGCGCCGATGTCGAGCCCGCTCCAGGCTGGAGGCGGCTGATGTGCCTGCGGCACTGTCGTTTTCCATCGCCAGCAGGTTGATCACCGAGGCATAGAGCTGAATTGTGTTCTCCAACTCCGTGCAGTGCGCCAACAACTCGGCGTGCTTCCGCCGAACGTGCTGCGGCGCTTGGCCTCGGCGACTTGATCACGTGTGTGGAGGCCGACGCGACCGATCTGCCCGCTGCTGCGGCAGCAACGCAGTTCGATGTCGTGATCTGTCACAACCTTCTGCAATACGTCGACGATGTTCGTGGGCTGCTGACGGCGGCGCTCGCCGCGCTGACGCCAGGCGGGTTGCTGTCGGTGATGGCGGTCAACCGCCACTCGGAGGCGTTGAGAATCGCTGTCCGTGAAGCAGATCCCGCTGCCGCGCGTGCTGCGTTGACCACCGGCCAGGCGCGCACGGAGATGTTCGACTCGCAGATGACTCTGCACACGGCCGAGGAGATCGCTGATGTCCTGACCGATCTCGGCTGCGAGGACATCGGCCACTACGGCATCCGTACCTTCTGCGACTACATCGCCGACGCGCGCAAGCAAGAGCCGGACTTCTACGCCGAGCTGAAACGCCTCGAACTCGCGGCCACCGCCGTGCCGCCGTACATCCACCTGGCCAGGCTGTTTCAGCTCATCGCCCGAAAATCCGCCGCTGTGTAGTTCCAGGTGCCCGGTCTGGTCGTCTGGTCGTTCGCCGTGGTGATCGACAGCGTTTCACGGCGACGACACTAGTCTGACGTTTCATTCCTCGGCTTCGGCATGTCCCAGTCGCGGAACGTCGCGACGGTGCCGGGTGGGCGGTTCCATCCCGGGTGGAAGTGTTGGTTTTCCTCCGAGCTCGGCGAATACTCACCGCGTATGAGGCCCTGCAAGAAGCGTTCCGACATCTTGGTCGAGTCTTTCACGACCGTGGTGTAGTCATGCTGCTCACAGTGTGACAGCAGAGGTTCGACCGCGCTGAGCAGCTGCTCGAGGTTCCATGCAACCTGGTAGCCCTTGCGGGCGTTGACGATGATCGGCCAGCTCATGCAGGGCACCGGGACCGCACCGGCGTCGCTTGGGAATCTCTTCGCACGATGTCGGTAACCGAGCCCTCCAGTTCGCCTATATCAGTTGGGCTGCAACAGAATCAAAGATCGCCGCGGCGCTGCAGTGCGCGGCCGGGTACACGAGGCTGCCCGTGGACCACCTCGCTGAGCAGGTTCGTCCATTCGATCGCGTGCAGGCTCAGCGCTTCCCAGGCGGCATGTACGACTTCCTCATCGCGCTCGGAGGCCAGGACGGCAATGGCGTTGAGATGCGTGAGCGCCATCCGGTCGACAGCCTCGCCGAGTGACTCGTCGCAGTCCGCGACGAACGGGGCATTGCTCAGCACCCACAGGTCGATCGAGCACGTGCTGGAAGCTGACCCAATCGAAGGTTGCGTCACTGAAGTCGGCGTTGCCGTCGAACTCCGCGAGCACGAAACTGGGTGTCTCGTAGAAGGTCGTGCGTGCGAAGTTGGCTGTCCCGCAGAACTTCACACCCTCGAAGTCGGCGCTGCCGAACACTGCACCGCGGAAGTCGACATCTTCGAGAGTTGCTCCGCGGAACTGGAAGTCGTGCGCAGACCAGTGAACTCCACCGTCTGCCTGCAAACGCGCGGAGATCACCCGGGTGATCGTGCGGCGGACGTCCTGGTCATCCTGGCGGTATGCCCGGAGGTACCCGCACAGACTGTCGATGCAATCCTGGCGGCCTCGCCAATCCCATTCATCTGCCAGGTCGGCCATCGCACGGACGCCCGCGATGCGATCGGACGCGTCGTCAGCGCCGAGATGAGCGGTAGCGGTGTCGAAGCGGTCGAGACGACTACGCTCCGCGCGGTCACGTCGACGGCGAAGATCGAAGCCGAACATTCCGGCCACGATACCGTCGAGGGCCTTCTGCGGCTTCCGGTGCGCGTTCCTCTGCTCAGCGTCCCGAACAAGCAGTGCCCTGTAAGTAGCCACATACCGCGCTGACAGAACCGGCCAGCGCGGGGCATCGGAAGATCAACTGGCCGTGGCGATCCGAGGCCGGCGGAACGTCCGCTATTGCCGAATGGCGCGCATCGACCAGGCTCGCTCTCGCCAACCTCCCAGGACACGGAAACTTAGTCGTCGTCCTCGTCGTACATGAAGTCGTAGGCGCCATTTTCATCTCGCCACCGCTGGTATCTGGGATTCACGAGCTCCATCAGGATGAAGGCGTCGTGGGGAACAACCGAGATGACTACATCGGGCCGTCGCCAATAGTCGGCGTCGAGGTCCTCACCGAAGACGTACTCGGACACCGGCCCCAGCTCTTCGATCAGGCGATCCCGGATTTGGTGATGAGCTGCGGTGGACTGCGGTTCTGCGGGTTCCGACTGTTCAGAATCTGCGACGTAGACGGCCACCCTGTCGATAACCCCGCCACCTCCAGGCTGCCGATCGATGATTCGACCGCTGAACTCAACCCTGCATTGCGGCAGGTGAACATCGAGGTTGGTCCGCAAGCTGGGACCGTAACCTCGATCTTCGTGCAGAATGGTCCACCCTGTGGCTTGGCAGAAGCGCGTCACATCCGGCGCGTCCCACGGCCAGCCGAATCCGCTTGCGATGCGGGCGATCTGGACTGCCCCATCGATGTCTGCTTTCACCCGTCAACTCATACACGAACCAATCGGCGGCGTGGGTTGCGTCCAATAGCGTGGTGTAGCAGCAGCATTCGATGCTGAGCTTGTCGCAATCCCCGGACAGCAGGGTGGTCACCGCGTGATCCTCGAAGGACCTCTCACAGTCTCTCGTAGGAGATATCACGCGATGACCGCTATCCAGCCTATCGACCCGAGCCAGCTGCTGGGCGACCAATTGGCCGCCGCCAGCCCCGATCTGCTGCGGAACCTGCTCTCGACGTTCGTCCAGACCTTGATGAGCGCCGAGGCCGACGCCGCCTGCGGCGCCGGCTACGGCGAACGCAGCGACGACCGCGTCAACCACCGCAACGGCTACCGCCACCGCGACTTCGACACCCGCGTCGGCACCATCGACCTCGCTATCCCGAAACTACGGTCGGGCAGCTATTTCCCCGACTGGCTGCTCGAGCGCCGCAAACGCGCCGAACGCGCCCTGACCAGCGTGGTCGCCACCTGCTACCTGCTCGGCGTCTCGACCCGTCGGATGGAGAAACTCGTCGAATCATTGGGCATCACAACACTGTCCAAGTCCCAGGTGTCGATCATGGCCCGCGACCTCGACGCCCAGGTCGAAGCGTTCCGCACCCGGCCCCTCGACCAAGGCCCCTACACGTTCGTCGCCGCGGACGCGCTGGTGTTGAAGGTCCGCGAGAACGGGCGCGTGGTCAACGTCCACGCCCTGATCGCCACCGGCGTCAACAACGACGGATACCGGGAAATCCTTGGGCTGCAAGTGACTTCGGGTGAGGACGGCGCGGGTTGGCTGGCGTTCTTTCGCGACCTGGTCGCCCGCGGGCTGACCGGGGTGAAGTTGGTGACCTCCGACGCCCACGCCGGTCTCGTCGCGGCCATCGGCGCGACCCTGCCCGGCGCGTCCTGGCAACGTTGCCGCACCCACTACACGGTCAACCTGATGTCCGTCTGTCCGAAGTCCTCCTGGCCCTGGGTTCGCACACTGTTGCATTCAGTATTCGATCAAGCAGACACCGAATCAGTTGCCGCTCAATATGATCGGATGCTCGACGCCCTGGCCGAAAAGCTGCCGAAGGTCGCCGATCACCTCGATGCTGCGCGGGCGGATCTGCTGGCGTTCACCGCGTTTCCCAAGCAGATCTGGCGTCAGATCTGGTCGAACAATCCGCAGGAACGGTTGAACAAAGAGATCCGCCGCCGCACCGACGTCGTCGGGATATTCCCCGACCGCGGCTCGATCATCCGCCTGGTCGGCGCGGTGCTGGCCGAGCAGCACGACGAATGGATCGAAGGTCGCCGCTATCTCGGCCTGGATGTCCTGGCCCGCTCCCGAGGGCTCACACCCACCGGCGAACAGGAGGAAACCACCCCGGCAGAACTCACCGCCTGACCGACATTTCGGATCATGCGGTGACCACCCGAGTTACACCACGCCCCGGGACTTGACCGCGGCGTGAGCACCCCTGTATCCGCTCATGGCCCTAATCCTCGCCGAACTCGATGGACGCCTTGATGCCGTCCGCATGAATGAGGCGGTTCAGCTGGCTACTACGGATCCGCGCGGGCTGATCAAGATGCTTCGGAATCTCGATGACGATCGCTACGGTCACGACTTCGCATGGGCCTACGCGTCCACCACATGGGAGATGGACTCGCTGGCCGAGGAACTAGTCGTGAGAACACGTGCGGCCCAATTGCATTGGCTCAGCAGGTACCTGTTCACGGCTCGTCGCCGGGCACTGAATGCCGCAATGAGTGTGCGGTGGTTCGAGGCAACCGCTCGGCACTATGACGGCCTCAATGCGCCGTTGGATTCTATGCGTCGGGCGGTGACACTGGCCGAGAATCGAGCAGCTTCCACAGGCTCTCACTCCTGGTAGTGGCGATTCTGCGTTCCCACTGGTGTCGAACAGGTGGCTGGTGGTCCGGTAGCTGTCGTCCGAACATCGCGATGTGTTCGATGAGGTCGATGTTGATCGCGGCGGGTTCGTCGCGTTCGTGGAGATCATGATCCGGCGCACCATATCTTGCGATACGACAAGGCATTCCGCACGATCGAAGCGTTGCTGGACGGCGCGTGCGATGGTGGTTTTGCCGGACCCGGAGTTGCCGCGCAACACCACCAGCACGCTCACTGTGGCTCCTGCGGCAGCAGGATCGTGTCGAGTTTGCGCAGGAACCGGGGCAGGTGCGGATCGGTGTCGGGCAGCCCGTAGGGATCCAGATCCCACCATCGCCCGCCGTTGAACTCCGCTGGGTCGAGTGCGTACTGCCGGCGGCGATCCCCACGGATCACATACCACAGCGAGACATCGATATGAGGCGGTGTGGTCGCGACGGTGCCGACGGTGACGAAGACCGGTTCCTCGCCGACCACATCGAATCTCGGTGTGATGCCGAGCTCTTCGCAGGCTTCACGGTGGGCGGCCGCCGTGGGGTGCTCGCCGGGTTCGACGTGTCCGCCGGTGGGAATTTCGAGTCCAGCGAGGCGATGGCACCCGAGATATACTCCCCGCGCCTCCGCATCGATCATCACGACGTAGACGGCTAGATGCGGGGACGGGATTCCGGGGCGTTGTCGTCGAAAGATGTCGTCGGTGCTGTGGAGCCAATCCAAAGTTGTTGCGATGTGGTGTCGTTCGAGCTCGTCATATGGCGCGATCTGGGAAAGGAGCTCGGCGACGACCGCAGTGGCAGGCCGCATAGCGGCGGACTTTACCGGCACCCACCGACATCTCGCACACTCGCGCGGAGCGGTGCGGAAACCGACGTTGCTCGATCGGTCCGGCGGTAGTCTCTGCTCATGGCTGAGGCTGCCGAGAGGTTCGGCTCCGCGATGAGCACGTGGCAGGAATGGCAGCAAGCACCGTGGGGGCGACTGCGCTATTCCATCGCAGAGGCCAACGTGGCCCGTCACCTCGACAGGACGGAACAGGTCTCACTGAGGGTGCTCGATCTCGGCGGAGGCGACGGCGGCGACGCGGTGCGCTTGGCCGCACGGGGCCATCGGGTCACGATCGTCGACTTCTCCGCAGAGATGCTCGCCGCGGCCGCCGAACGTGCCACAGCGCACAACCTCAACGGCTTGATCACGTGTGTGGAGGCTGATGTCACTGACCTGCCCGTCACTCTGGCAGCGGCGTCGTTCGATGTCGTGATCTGTCATAACTTGCTGCAGTATGTCGACAATGTTCGTGGTCTGTTGGAGGTGGCGCTGACCGCGCTGGCGCCGGGCGGGGTGCTGTCGGTGATGGCGGTCAACCGCCACTCCGAGGCGCTGAGAATCGCTGTTCGACAGGCAGATCCTGCTGCCGCACACGCTGCGTTGACCGCGGGTCAGACCCGCACGCAGATGTTCGACTCGCAGATGACTCTGCACACCGCCGAAGAAGTCGCCGATGTTCTGACCGGTCTCGGCTGCCGGGACATCAGCTACTACGGCATTCGAACGTTCTGCGACTACGTTGCCGATGCCCGCAAGGACGAGCCGGGCTTCTTCGCCGAGCTGGAACGCCTCGAACTCGCCGCTACCGCCATGCGGCCGTACATCCACTTGGCCAGGCTGTTCCAACTCAGAGATATTGTCAAATTCTGTGGATGAGGTTGTTTCAGGCGACTTCTGTTGCAGCTGAACGTTCTTCGTTTGTCGGGGTGATGTCGATGGGTCGTTCGAGCAGTTTGCCCTTGTGGAACAAGGCGCCGTTGCGGACGAGCGCGACCAGGTGCGGGGCGTTGACCGCGCGCCAGCGGGTTTGCGCGGCCTCGATCAGCTTGTAGGCCATCGCCAGTCCCGCCGCGTGCGAGCCGGGCCCCTTGGTGACCTTGGTGCGCAAACGCACTGTGGCGAAGGTGGATTCGATCGGATTCGTCGTGCGCAGGTGGATCCAGTGCTCGGCCGGGTAGCGGTAGAACTCCAGCAGCACGTCGGCGTCGTCGACGATTTTCGCGACCGCTTTAGGGTATTTCTTGCCGTAGTCGATGCCGAAGGCTTTGATCGCGACCTGCGCGTGGTCGATGTCCTCGGCGTTGTAGATCTCCTTCATCGCCGCGATCGCCCCCGGATGCGCCGACTTCGGTAGCGCGGCAAGAACATTGGCCTGTTTATGGAACCAGCAGCGCTGTTCGTGGGTCTCGGGGAACACCTCCCGGACCGCTTTCCAGAACCCGAGCGCGCCGTCACCGACGGCCAGCACCGGTGCCCGCATGCCGCGGCGGCGGGCATCGCGCAGCAGATCGGCCCACGACTCGTGCGATTCGCGGAACCCGTCGGTGAGCGCGACCAGCTCCTTGCGGCCGTCGGTGCGGACCCCGATCATCACCAGCAGGCAGAGCTTTTCCTGCTCGAGGCGGACTTTCAGATGGATGCCGTCGACCCACAGATACACGTAATCAACGCCGGCGAGGTCACGGGCAGCGAAGGCCTTCGCCTCGTCCTGCCACTGACCGGTCAGCCGGGTGATCGAGGCCGGCGACAGCCCCGCCCCGGTGCCGAGGAACTGCTCGAGTGCGGGCGCGAAGTCGCCGGTGGACAGTCCGTGCAGATACAGCAGCGGCAACACCTCACTGATCTGGGGTGAACGGCGACACCACGCCGGAAGGATCGCCGAGGAAAACCGTTGCCGCTCACCAGTTTCGGCATCCACACGCTTGTCGTTGACCCGCGGCGCTTTCACCGCCACCGCACCCGCCGAAGTCAATACCTCCCGCTCGGCGTGATATCCGTTGCGCACCACCAACCGTCGGCCCTCGGCGTCGAGCTGATCGGAGAAACGCGCGACGTAGTCGGCCACCTCCGCCTGCAACGCCGCCGCCAGCATCTTGCGGGCACCCTCGCGGACGATCTCGTCGATCGGCGAACGCGCCACACCGTCCTGGTTGGACTCGGCGCCACCGTCGATTACCTTGAGCATGGGACGTACCTTCCCGCCCGGCGTTGGCGCGCTGAGCAGATCGAAACCCGTTGATATTCAGATCATCCGGGAAGGTACTCCCTCCCGGTCATCCACAGGTTTTGATCATTGCTCGCGCCGAATAGGGGCGATCTTGTAGACGTCAGTACATTGGCGGCGCAACATCCCGTGTGCGCCATCGTGGCCGAGGACATACAGCGGCATCTGCGCGAAGCGGGTCTGCGGATCGAGAGCATCACGCCGGATATCGCCGTTGCTGACCCGATACAGCGGAATGCCTGCGGGCTCGGCGATCTCGCGCTCTAGCCTTTCGAGATGCCGGTACACCGCCTCGGGTTCCCAGCCGGTGTCGGCGAAGATCGCTGCATCGATCATCGGTAACTCGCCGTGCGCGATGAGCAGCAGCAACGTCGTCGACTGCACGCCCGCACCGAGCGAGAGCACTCGCAGGGGTGACCCCATCCCGAAGCCTCCTTTCTCGGTGCCGGTGTGGGGATCAGCGTTCACCGGTGGCTATCGCTGTTGAGGCGTGTGTTCACGGTGTGAGGCGGTCGAGGTCGAGCATCGCGGCGAACCGGTCCAGAATCGTCGGTCCACTACCCGGGGTGGCTCGCACTTTCCTGAGTCGCCGGATACGCAGTCCACGCAGTTCGACGCCGTAGGTGACAGGATCGGATTCGGTGTCTTGGAACGGGACGATCCGATAGTCGCGGGCATCGAGAAGAATCGAGTACCACGCCTCGGCGGGGTGACCGGCCCTAGCGGCCTCCTCAGAGTCCGGACCGGGCTGAATCCATTGGGGGCAGTCACATTCGGGATCTTCGCAGGGGGTGACGCGGGCGGCGATCCCGTTGGATCGGTAGGTGGGCATGCGTCCGGCCAGCATCGGACAGCCTCGGGTGGAGTAAGCGGCGCATTCGGGGTGAAGCCCGGCTTCCGGGCCGACACCACGTACCCAATCCTGTGGGCGTACGAAGACCACGACTTGCTGGCTGGGCCCGTGCCCGCTGCCGAGTTCCCCACCACAGACCTGACACAGGCGCAGGCTCAGCACCAGGGCGTAGCGTTCGGGGTCGATAGCGCCCCAGACCGGGGAGGTCCGGCCGCGGTGGCACAGCGTCAGGAACGGGATGGCCAAGCCCTGCGCGGTCGGCGCGTCGTGCAGACGAGCGGGAATCGGTGGCCGTGATGAATTCGGTGACGGCGCTGCGGTATTCACGGATCACTCCTGACTATCGGCAGAGGGGTGTTTGGACTAGTGGGCTTGCGCGAGGGGTGATCGTCGGCCGTGGGATGCGCGGAGAGGGCGACGGTGATCGATTGCGGTGGCCGAGAGACGGATTCGACTCGCACGTGGATGACGGCGGTGATCGCATCATGGGCGGGAGGTTGGGCGAGCCAGGGGCCGAAGGTGGTGGAGTCGATCTCGGGGAGTGCGGCCTCAATCCACCGCATCAGCGCGGCGGCGCTCGAGATCACCACCGGTGTGCGCCGGTGTGCGGGTCCGCGTTGTGCACCGCCACCACCGGCGGCGCGAACGGAGCCTGGGTGAGGGTGGAGCGGGTGAGCACAGCCTCATATCCACTGGCCGACCAGGCACCGTGCGCGACGATGAATCCGCCGGTGGACGAGGTCGTCACGGGCAGCAGATGCCATCGGGAACCCGAATCGCCGAAAGCGGTGAAATAGTTCTCTTCCCAGCTGATTTCGGTACCACCGCCGGTGCGGATCCGCAGCCGTTGGGTGGCGTGTTCGACCGAGACCAACGCCATCGGCGTCGCAGTCTGAGCTCCCGAGCGTCGCGTGAGGGCATCGAAGCGGGAGATGGGTGTGCCGGGCTCGGGGGCGGCGGCGAAGCACGCGCGGTAGCCGACGACCAGCACTTCGGTCGACGGTGGCTCAGGCATAGCAGTCTCGTAGCCGGGCATAACGCGCAAGCGGGCGAGATAGCGGCTCGGATCATTATTCACGGGGACACGGCCGATCGGACGGACAACAGGGCCGGCGTCGGTCTGTTCGGGGGTGAGACGGAGCGTTTGTGGTTCATCGGTGACTTCCATTTCTCGGTCGCCGCGGCGGCGGGACGGCCTGCGGTGTGCGTGAGTGGTTGGTTAGTCGGTGCTGGCAACTTCGGTGAGTGCCGCGAAGCGGTTCGGATAGCGGCCAGTGACAGCCGGAACCGGTGGGACCCGCCCGGACGATCACCGGGCCGGTATAAACGCGCCCAGAGGGCCGTCAAAGGCCGCGATGACGCTCAAGGAGTCGAGGCTGGCGAGATGGTCGACGCAGCGGCATGACACCAGCCGCCAAGACCCTGGCCGGTCGTTGCCGGTCTAGGCGCTGTCGACGAAGGTCAAGTCGGCGTATCGTTCTGTGCCGCTGAGGAACTCGCATTGACAGTGTGGGAACTCGTGCCAGCATTGGTCGCAGTAGCCGCACGCCGGGCAGTGCGGGCCGGTGGACTCGGGTCCGTAGTTGCCGCAGTAGTCGCAGTAGTCGTAGAAGCGGTGTTCAGCCTTGTCGTCGGTGCTGGCGGCCGGTTGGCGCCATATGTAGGAGTGGTTGGAGTACCAGATCCCGTCGTGGCTCCAATGGCCATGGTGTTCGTTGAACAGGTACGCGGTGTGCTTGTAGTGGGGGTCGACGGTCAGCAGGATCATCTTGTCGCCGTCGAGCCATTCCTCGAGCTCGGCACGACCAGTCCACGAATCGAGCGACCCGAACGGGCGCAGCGGAAAGAAGTCCTCGGCCGCGACACGAGTGTCCGAGCGCGGATCGCCTGTCGCGGGATGCACAATCGCAGGGAGAATCCCGTTGTGAGCCAGCACCGTTCGGGAATCACCGCCGACCGTGAAGGGGTGGCAGTTCTGTTCGCTGATGTAGCCGTGGGTGGCGAAGCGGGAGTGAAACAACGCTGGCGTGTCCGGGAAACGAGCACGCACGGAAGCGAATTCCTCGATCACCGCAGCGGCGTCCAGGCCGCGCCCGACGAGGATGCGGTCGTCGGCCACAACCGCGTAACCGTGCCCGTGCGGATTGGCCAGCGCACCATCGCGCAGTGCGGCGAGATCCGGTGTGACGCCGGGCTTATAGAAGCTCAAGATACACACTGAAGCGCCTCCATTTCCGCCAGCAAGGGCAGATAGATCGGGTGGGCTCGTACCCAGGTGACGAACGCGGTCCACTCCCAGCCGCGCCGACGCGTGACATCACCGGAGGTGAGGGTGCGGGTGTACTCGACCGAGGCGGCGATGAACGCCAACGCCGCCTGAACCTGTTGGCGACGAAGGGAACTAGCGAAGATCCGGACTTCGAACGTCTCTTCGGGGTAGACGTTGATAGCCTGATAACGGCCGTAACCGAACCGTTCACCCTTGGCGAATTTGGCTATCCCGGCGCGGGTTTCGGGGGTGAAGCTCGCCCAATCGTCACTGCGACGGCGAGCCAGACGTACAGCATGAGATTCGTTGCGATAGAAGAACTTCATCCACCTGTACACGTGCGCAGGCGAATCGAACCCCTTCCGGGACACGTGGACGTGAATGCCGACGTTGTCATCGACATACGCGCCACGAATGCGTAACTCGCGCAACATCTTCCATGGGAATTCTTCGATGGACCACTCGTAGCTCATGGGGTGGGTGACGATCTCGAATCCGGCGTTGTAGCCGATCGATCCGTCCTCCTTGAGGTAGCCCAGCTCGCCGAGATTGTCCGCAGCGATCTCGGCACAGGCTTGCAACGACTTGCCGCGGGTCTTGATCTCGAGTTCCAGCCCGAGAAAGACCGGGCCCTGGCCGTGGAAGTAGGGGTCGGGTTTGTAGGAGTAGTCGTGGATGTGGTCGTCGCGGCGGTCGCGCGAGCACGAGGTGCAATAGTCGTCGTTGGTGGTCAGGTAGTCGCAGTCGTCGCAGACCCGGTACTGGTTCTCACAGTCGCGGCACACCTCGTCGCCGGTGTCGACGCTGCGCAGATAGCGCGAGAGCAGACGACAGTCCGAGCACGGCCAGTAGTGGTCGACGTGGCAGGTGTCGCAGACGATGTCGCCACTGACAGTCGCCTCACCGGCAGTGGTGTAGCGCTCGCAGTATTCGCACTGCGACCAGCGCCGCGCGCAGGTGGTGCAGACAACACCGTGATCGACGGTTTCGTGGATGTCGTCGACCCGTTCTTCGCAGTCCTGGCAGAAGGGACGCTCATCGCAGTCCTGGCATTCGGCAGCCGGACCATCGAGGAGCGGGTCGTCGGGGATCGGTGCGGAACATGTGCGGCACAGCACGTGCGTGTCCAGTATTTCGGGCATGGGTGCAGAACCTCTCTGTGAATCGAGGGAAGGTAGACAGAAGTGGTAGAGGAGGCGCAGGGCGCTCGAATCCTGTTCTCCGCCTGATATTTGCGTGCCGTGGAAGAAGGCCGGAGTCGCGAGACTCGTCTGCGGTGCCTGCTCGGCGGAGACGACATCGTGCTACGGCACGACCCGAGCTCATCAAGCTGGTAGGTCAGGCGTCAGCGAGTAACGTTGCGGCGCAGTGACACACCCGGCGTGACGCGTTGTACGCAGTCGCAGTAGGGGAAGGGATTGGCGCACAGGAAACACCAACCGCAGCCTCCGCAGTAGCGGCCGCGTCGACTGAAGTCGAGTTCACCGCAGTTTTCGCAGACGTAGTGCCATGTGCGTGTGCGCAGCAGAGGGGGTTCGGGTTCGGGGCGGTAGCCGGGATTGGAGTACCAGATCCCGGCATCCCAGATTCCTGCCGATTCGTTGAAGATGTAGGCGTTGTGGGTGAAGCCGGGGTCGATGGTCAGGAGGACGAGTTTGCTTGTGCCCAGCCAGGACTCCAGCCCGCGGCGGCCCTGGGTGGTGTCGAGCGGCCCGAATGGCATGTGCGAGAGGTAGGTTGCGGCCGCGATGCGGGTATCCGAGCGGGGGTCGTAGGGGGCGGGCCGGACTCGCCGGGGCAGAACCCCGTTGTGCGCGAGCACGGTGCGTCGATCACGGCCGAGCCGGAAGGGATGGCAGTTGTCGATGCTCACCGCACCGTGGGTGGCGTAGCGGCTGTGGAACAGCGCCGGCCGATCGGGATGCCGGTCACGGACGGCGATGAACTCGTCGAGTACCTGTTCGGCGTCCATGCCGCGCCCTACCAGAACGCTGGTCTCGGTGACGACGGCGAACCCGTGACCGTCTCTGTTGACGCGCGCGCCGTTGCTCAACGCGCTCAGATCCGGGCTGGCGCCGGGAGGAAAGTAGGTCAGCAAGCACATTCCAGGGCCTCCATCTCCGCGCGCAACGGTGCGTAGTCCTCGTGCTGAGCGACCCAGGTCGTGAATTGCTCCCATTCCCAGCCGCCGTGTCGCACGACCTGGGTGCAGGTCAGGGCGCGGGTGTATTCGACGGTGGCCGCGACGAAGGCCAACGCCGCTTGAACCTGTTGGGGATCCAGGGATCCGGCGAACACCCGGACCTCGAGGCTCTTGCGCGGGTGCGGGTTGATCGCCTGATAGCGGTCCATCCCGAACCGTGGCAGATCGTCCTTGGCAGTGTGCTTGACCCGTGCTCGTGCGATGGGGGAGAACGCCGCGTAATTCGATCGCCGTCGCGCCAACGCGACGGTCTGGGATTCATTGCGGTAGATCAATTTCGCCCACCGGAAGATATGGGCCGCAGAGTCGAAGCCGTCGCGCGAGACATGCACATGGATACCGACACTGTGATCGGAGCGGCAGTCAAGCTCTTGGAGCTGTTCGAGCAATTCCCACGGGAACCGATCGATCGCGTACCGGTACTCCATGGGATGGGTGACCAGTTCGAACCCGGACGGCTCGATCGACGAATCATGCTTCAGATACGCCAGATCCCCGATGGACTCCCCGACGGTCGACGCGCACACCTCGTACTTGTGCCGGGGCACAATGATTTCCAGCTCGAGCCCGAGGAACACGGGACCCTGGCCGAAGAACCGCGGATCGGGCTTGTAGTTGTAGCTCCAGACGCGGCCCCGCGATCCGCAGCTGTCACAATCGCTGTGATCGAGCAGTAAAGCGCCGCACTGCCCACACGAGTTGTAGTTCTGCGCGCAGCCGGAACATACACGCAGACCGCCTGATACATAGCGGCTGTCGGACGTGTAGAGGCTGCATACGCCGCAGTGATCGAAAAACCTGTTGATACACGCGGGGCAGACCCGGTCGCCGGTATCGGTTCGCCACGTGGTCGGTGTGGTGTACCGGCAGCGTGCGCATTCCGACCACCCGGGCGCACACGTGCGGCAGACTCGACCGAATTCCAGGGTCGTGGCCAGATGCTGGCTGGGTTCGCCGCAGCGACTACACCGTGCCGCACCACTTGAGGCCGAAGGGGCGGCTGGTTCGTTTCCAGGCGTTCGTGTCTGCTGTGGAGAAGTAGTGGGCTGGCAGACCGCGCATGAATGAGCAGAGGTAGAGGCAGGGACAGGCATCGGAGTCGCCTTCCAGCGGATCGAAAATACGAAAGCCGCGACAGGAGATTCCTGTCGCGGCTTTGGATTAGGAGATTATGGGCGCGAACTACTGATGGCTCGCGGATATTCGACGCGGTCAGCGCTCAGTAGGGCGGCGTCGATAATCGATGTGTGCCCTGCGGGGTCTTGAGCGCGGTTGTAAAGATCCTCGTACTGATGAGACGATGGCATCAGGCAAAACTGAACGAGTCGGCATCCACCTCATTGGGTCGTCACCGGGACTCTAGGCGTTCGTTTGCGAGAGCCGGACTAGTCGGGCCACTGCGAGCCCCTCATAGGTTGGCGTAGCCGCCCGCGCCCCATACGATCCGGCGATAATTTTCCGGGGTGACGGCTTGGCGTGCAGGTATTCCGGGTGCGATCGGATGTGGCCAGTAGCAGTAGCCGCATCGATGGCAGTAGTAGCCAGCGCTCCAGATATGTTTGCTCACGGCAATTCCGCGGGAAATTCTGCTGTTCCGGCGACTTCTGTACGACGCGATCCAGAATAAGAGCAGCGATGGGGTAGCCATCGCGGAGATCACGAGAAAGTTGGCGATGAGAAACACTGCCAACGGCGTTGTCGCTTTAGGATCCGAGAAATTGACGATCGCGATCAAGACAAAAATGGGGACGGGAATCGCGAGGATCAGCCCGAAGAAGACCAGCTTGCCCGAACCACGTTTGAGGGGTGCCAATGCCAGTGAGTTGGACAGGCTGGTCGTGTAGGTCCGCTCGGTCAGGCTCGAGCCGACGACGGGGATCAATCCTGCAGAGCTGACGGCGACGCCGGAGTGGTAGTTCTGCCCGTAGACCGTAGTCGTGCCGCCCGCTCGGACAGCCGGAACTCGCTGCACTCGATCGTCGTGCCGACAGCTGGGGCAGTTGATGTCGATTCCCACGGTGGCGTCCCGTCCTGGTGCGGCTGCGCCGCGACGTGGACGGTGGCCGCGCAACAGCGCCTGTGCTGGTTCCCGGTGATGCGATGGTTGGACCCATCGAACACCGCGAAACGCTGCTTGTCGAGAGGGATTCGTCGTCGAGGGATCGGAAGTCATTGTCGGGCCTTCCTACTGGGGTGGAGTGGGTGTGCCTGTGCGCGGTGCAGCGAGTTGCTGTGTCACACAGCCCCTCTCACCGGCCGTCGTCGCGGCCGAGTCGTGTGTTCGGCGCTGCGGTGCTGCCTCAGCCGGAACGACTCGGCCGAGGCAATCACGACAGGATCGGATCTCTGCGTGTGTCGGGTCGTTCGCTCACATCGAGTGGATGGCTCGAATGCGCTTGTTCACGTTCGACACCAGCGGGTGCGGTTCTGCGGTGAGGATGGAGAGGGCTGCGGCGACTTCGAGAACATCGGACTTCACGTACGTCACTGTCGTGCCGCCGGTTTTGCCGTCGTGTCCGGCGTAGGCCCGGGCCACGGCGAAACCGAAGGTGCGTTCCACCCACGTCAAGGTGGTGTGCCGCAGCCAGTGCATGCTGATGCCCTGGATCGCCACCCACGGCAGGAGTTCCCCGACCCGGGTCCAGATGTAGTCGTATCGACGGGAACCGATCGGCTTGCCGTTGCGATACCGCAGCAGCTGGCCTGATCGTGGAGCACCACGCTCTCGGGCATGAGCGAGCAGATGACGCATCAAGGTCGGCGAGACCGGCTGCCAGCGCTCGGTCTGCCCCTTCTCGCGCAGCAGGACCAGGCATTGGTCCTCGTCCAGATCATGGGGCCGCAGCGCCAGCGCGCCGCCACGGCGGCAGGCAGTCTCGATATGCAGCCGCAGCACGAGCGAGTCGAGTTCCGGATCGTCACCGGAAGTCGCCGCCGCCGTGCAGATCTCAGCGAGCCGTTGCGGCGGGATCGCGTACCGATGCGAGGGCTGACGAGCAGGTTTTGGTACCTGCCGGGCCGGATTGTCCGCCCGCCGGACCCACCCGCTGTCCTCGGCGTAGCGGTACACGCACCGCACCGCGCCGACGAAATGCTCGACCGCGCTACCCCCGCCCCGTGACGCGCGGCTCGCACGAGCGCCGGCCTGCACCTCCCGCGCCCGCTGTTCGAGGTCGAGCTTGGAGATCTCGTCGAGTCGGCGATCGTGCCAGTGCTTTTTGAGCCAGGACAGGTGCGTGTCGTAGGTGCGTAGCGTGCCCGGAGTCAGTGTCGTGCGGACCTTCGGCACGACCTCGGCGAAGGTCGGCGCGGAAGACTCCGCAACCAGATCGGCGGGCGCGATGCCGATCTGCGAGAGCAACAGCCGCGCCGCCGCCACCGTCTCCGCCGACGCACCTGCCGACGTCGTGGCGGTGCCGGGCGCGCTCATCGGGACAGTCCGTCCAGGAGAGGACCGAACGCCTCGGCGATCGCCGTCGGCGTGCAGATAGCTAATCGGTTGCGGGATGAGTTGGCGAGCAACAGAACCCGGTCACCGAGGAACAGATTCACCCGCCGCCGCCAGCGATACGGCACCCGGACGAAACCGGCCCGGACGACCATCGCCGCGCCCGGCGGTATGTCCGTCGTGGGCTCGGCGACCAGTACCGCGCCCTCAGTGCGCAGGCTCAGGCGGTCGCCTTCGGCCCAGCCCAAGCCCTCGAACAGCTGCCGGTCAACAATCCGGCCCCCGTGACCGACCGTCGAGAGCCCCACCGCCAGATCCGACGGACGAAGCGGGGGAGGCGGCGGGGCGATCATCGGGCCGTGCAGCAGCTCCTGCAACGGCGCCTGCGGCGGCACCAGCAGCGGGATCATCGCGCGACCCCGGCCGGGCGCAGGCACGCGAGCGCCGCACCGGCAGTAGGGATTCGGGGCACACCTGCCAGATATCGCTGCAGGTCAGAGGGATTCGTCATGGTCATCCTCCGCGTGTGCGAGCGCACTCGAACACGCACGTCGGGGATGTGTCACCCATGCCACGATCTTGTGCGCGAGGCGGGACTTGAACACGTGCGGAGCAGGCGGGAAGTCGACGCCCAGGCGTGATTGCTTCCCAGTCGGGCTCCGTATTGTGCCTTCGGAGTGCGCGCCACGCCTGCAGGCACGCTGTGAATGGGACTCAGGCTTGGAGTTTGGTCAGGAAGGGCAGGCAGAGTTTGCTGAGATGGTCCTGCCGGATCTGGGCGCAGAAGGTGTGGACCAGAGGCTAGTGGCTAAGTTGGCCGCGCGGGAACAAACTGGTGCGGGCTCGCCATAGTCGGTCGGGCCGGGAGCGACTGATGAATCCGCCTGCTCGCCGGCCATGAGGTTGTTGCCGTGCATGACGATTCGGTGCTCCTGGCAGAAGACCGGAAACTCCCGAACAGCCCTCGCTCGGCTCCTACCCCGGCCACTCGGATGTGATGCGGCGCCACGTGCCCCACCGTCGGCTCCTCGCCCGGTGCTGCTCGCTTGGCACTCGGCTCGGCTTGCCGACCGTGGGCTGTCGGTCTTGGACAGATTCGACCCATCCATTCGGTGGTGGGGGCAGACGAGCGGACTCGCCATGGAGTCTCTGTTCGGCCAGTTCAGATGCGGTTTCCATCTTGCCAAGAAGTTGCCAAGACAGCGCTGAACAGGCCGAACTGGACGGTACAGGACGGACGGAACGCCTTCGGTGTGCCGCCGATCCGTGACGCCTCCGCATATCGAATACGCGGCCTGCGGCGGTGATCCGGAACTCCGGATCACCCGGCCATCGGGCTGGCGCCCTCAGTCCCCAGTGGGACCGAATGATGTCTCTAGCTGCGTAAACGTGTCATTTCGCCGCGGCGGTTCTCGCGCCGCGGCGGCGTGAAAGCAGATACAGACCCACCCACGACACGACGACACAGATCACCACGAGCACCCGCACCTCCTCCAGGGCGCTACGGGGATAGAGCACGCCGGTGATGTAGTGATCGATGAACCCGCTCGACGGCAGGCCTGCCTCGCCCGCCCGATGCCGCGCCCAGTTCTCCAGATTCGTCAGCGGGCACTCGATGGTGAAAAGCACCGTGCTGAAACCCCAGCCGAAGGCGAGCAGGTGCAGCCAGATGGTGCGCGGCCAGCGCCAGGCGATGAAACCGCCCACCACGACATAGGCCACGAACAGGAAGTGCACGATCGCGGTCGCATCGGCCAGCAGCCGGTAACCCATGACCCCAGGATAGAAGTGATCAGCCCAGGTACTCCGATTCCAGGACAAGATCTTTGAGCAGCGACTGGTATTCGACGTGGGTGTTGTGCTCGATGGTCCGCCAGCTCGTACCCTCGGCCTTGTGCAGGTATCGGCGGTACTCCGGGGCACCGGGGATACGCACATTGTCGGCGACCGCAATGCTCCCCGGATGCAGCCAGCCGGCCGCCAGGATGGTCTTCAGATCGGACAGGTACGCGCTCTTGTCATGGTCGATGAAGACGAAATCGAGTGCGCCGAAACCGAATCCGTGCTCGCTCGCGAGCCGCTCGACCGTCTCCCCGCCGTCGCCGATCGTGCCCACCACCACGCTCACTCGATCCGCGAGCCCGGCATGCGCGAGCAGGGTCCGGGCGATCTCGGCATTGTCGGGATTGAGCTCGACCGAGACCAGGCGCGCCCCCGGGGCGAGCGCCCGGCCGATCCGGACCGCGCTGTACCCGCAGTAACCGCCCAGCTCGAGCGCCAGTTTCGGTGCGGCCCGCTGCACCGCGGCGTCGAGGATCAACCCCTTCTCGTCCCCGACGTTCACCAGCATGCTCTGGATGCGGGCGAAGCCATCGTAAGCCGCGAGCACGCTGTCCGGATCGTCCGCAGTGGAGTGGGTGAGTACGTAGTCCCGGGCGGCAGCCTCTCGACCATCGCCCACCTGCCCGGTCCGCATGAAAGTCGGCCCGCCCAAAGCGAATCGAATCACCGACCAGCGCAGGAACGGCAGTCGTTCCCGCAGCGTGGTAGTCAAGGATTTTCCACTCATGAGATCGTCCGTTCTCCTAGTGGGGGAGTGCGTCGATTATGGTCCTGCGCTGGGACGTTGGGGTAGGGCAGGGTGCTGTACGAAGGGGTCCGAGCACCGATCGAGAGTGTCCTGCAGCCGGAAAGGAAGCCTGAATCGGCGTGGAGACGATGAATCGGAAATGAAACATATTGTTACGGACATATGCGCATCTAAACATGTATCACCTCCTCGACAAATGAGTCCTGTACCAGCCCCAACACTCCCAAAAACAGCCAGGAGCGGAGGGGCCGGTCAGGCCGAGGCGGGGTGAGTTACCAATTCGAGGGTTCGTAGTCCTTGAGGAAGCACCCGTAGAGGTCGTCGCCGGCCTCGCCGCGGACGATCGGGTCGTACACGCGGGCCGCGCCGTCGACCAGGTCGAGGGGTGCGTGGAAACCTTCCTCGGCCAGGCGGATCTTGGTGTAGTGCGGCCGCTCGTCAGTGATCCAGCCGGTGTCGACCGCGGTCATCAGGATCTTGTCGCCCTCGAACATCTCGCGCGCGCTGGTGCGGGTCAGCATATTGAGTGCGGCCTTGGCCATGTTCGTGTGCGGGTGGCCGGCGCCCTTGTAGCCGCGGGCGAAAACGCCCTCCATGGCGGACACATTCACGACGTACTTGCGCCGGGCCGCCGCCGCGGCCATGGACGGGCGCAGCCGGGAGATGAGGATGAACGGCGCGACCGAGTTGCACAGCTGCACTTCGAGCAGTTCGGTGGCGTCGACTTCGCCGACGGTCTGGACCCAGCTGTTGGTGTGGGCGAGGTCGGGGACGAGTCCGCCCGCGTCGATGGCGACGCCCTGCGAAATGCGTTCCGGCGTGGCCGAACCGGCGACCAGGGCGAGGTCGGTGATGTCGGCTGCGGTGAGGTCGGGTGTGAGGGAGGCGGTGAGTGCGGTGGGGTGCGCCTGCATGGTCTTGCCGAAGCTGATCACGTCGGGCAGTTCGCCTGCGGGCAGGGGTCCGTTCTCGGCTTCGACCAGGGCGCTGTAGGCGCCGGCGGTGCGGCGCACGGTCTGTGCCGCATTGTTGATGAGGATGTCGAGCGGGCCCTGTGCGGCAATGTCATCGGCGAGTGCGACGACCTGTGCGGGGTCGCGGAGGTCGATGCCGACGATGCGGAGCCGGTGCAGCCAGTCGGCGCTGTCGGGCTGAGCGGCGAAGCGGCGGATGGCGTCGTTGGGGAAGCGGGTTGTGATGGTGGTGTGTGCGCCGTCGCGGAGCAGGCGCAGAGCGATGTACATGCCGATCTTGGCGCGGCCGCCGGTGAGCAGGGCGCGTTTGCCGGTGAGGTCGGTGCGTGCGTCGCGTTTGGCGTGGCTCTTGGTGGCGCAGTCGGGGCAGAGCTGGTGGTAGAAGGCGTCCACGCGGGTATAGCGCTGTTTGCATATGTAGCAGGGGCGCGGTCGTAGCAGGGTTCCGGCACTGGCTCCGGTGGTGGTGGAGCTGATCGGGATGCCGGCGGTTTCGTCGTCGATACGGTTGGGTGAGCCGGTGGCGGTGGCGGCCACGACTTCGCGGTCGGCTTCGGAGACGGCGTCGCGGGCGGCGATGCGCTTGTTCTGCTTGAACTTCTTGAACATGTGCGCGACGGCCCGCTGCACGGTGACGGAGTCCGGGTGCTCCTTGTCGAGCTGTCCGGCCTGTTCGAGGACGCGCAGGCAGATGGCCAGGTCGCCGGGGTCGATGGCCGGTGCGTCGGACTGTGGTACCGGGGTGGTCTGCTCGGCCATCGGAAGCTGTGGTGATCCTTCGTGCGCGGGGTGTTGGACGAGCCATTCTCTCAAAGGGCCGGATATGGGAGGCGCCCGGCCATTGCAGGGCCGGGCGGGCGGGGTGGGGTGCGGTCAGTTGGCTGTGGTGCCCAGGGGTGCGAGTTCGCCGGCGTCGTCGTCGCGGCCGAGTTCGAGGGCGCGTTCGGCGAGCAGTGTTTGCAGGCGGGCGGGGATGTCGTCGCGGACCTGAATGAGGGCCTGCCACACGGTGTCCGGGGTGTCAGCGGTGAGGGCGGTGAGGAATTCCTCGATGCCGTCCATGTCGTCGATGAGGGCCAGGACCCGGGTGCGGCCCGCTTGGTCCGCGGCGAGAGCGAGGTCGACGAGGGTGTGGATGTTGTCGCCGCGGGAGGCGGTGAGGATGGCGGCGAGGAGTTGCTCGCGGGTGAGGTCGCCGAAGCGGGCGGCGAGGGTGGGTTTGGTGGTGTCGGGGAGGGCGTCGACGAGTGGTAGTGCCTGGGACCAGAGGTCGTTGTCGGCGGTGGCGGTGATGATGGCGGCGAGGACGGTGTCGGTGTGGATGGTGGGTCGTTCGGCGAACAGTCGCAGGCTGTCGTGGCTCATGGCGCCGGTGATGGGGAGCAGGGTGGACCAGGTGTCGAGTTCGGCGACGGCGGTGATGAGGGCGTCGAGGGCGTCGCCGCCGAGTGCGGCGATGATGTCGCCGATCCAGGCGTGGTTGTGGGGTGCGATGGAGTCGAGCAGGTCGATGCCTTCGGCCCACATCTGGTGGTCGTGGGCGGCGCGGATGACGCCGGGGACGCGGTCGGCGACGACGTGCAGGACGTTGTCGATGGCGGTCTTGTCCTCGAGGAAGAACGCGATGCGCAGCAGGTCGGTATCGCTCATGGCGGGGGCGGCGGCGCGCAGGGCGGGTTCGGTGATGACGTGGACGAAGCGGCCCATGGTGATGTGGTCGCCGTGTGAAAGCAGTTCGCGCGCAACGTCGGTGACCATTTTGGGTGGCACGGCGGCGATGATGGCGGCGGTGCGGCGGGGGTCGAGTTGGACGGCGCATTCGGCGAGGAATGTGGAGCCGAGTGCTTTGGCGATGTCGACGGCGCGCTGGGGTTCGACGGCGCTGGCGACGGCGGCGCAGAGTAGCGGTCCGAAGGCGCGTTCGGCGATTTTGGAGCTGATGCCGACGGGGACGATCTTGCTGGCGGTGGCGATTCCTTTGAGGCGCTTGGCATCCCGATCGAAGAGTCGGTCGGTGACGCGTTCGCGGTATTCGCGAATGGCGGCGGGCGGTAGGTCGGTGAGGAAGTCGAGTTCGGTGGGGTCGGTGATTCCGAGCAGGCGTGCGAGTTTGGTGATCTCGGCGACGGCGACGAGGTGTTCACTCATAGTCCGAGGGCCTTCTTGATGGCTGGGCGCATGAGGCGCGGGACGAAGTCGAGGGAGGAGCCGATGGCGGCGTCGAGGGTTTCGCGGCGGCGGGCCATGGTGGCCTGGAGGTAGCGGTGGAGTTCGGCCAGGTCGGTGTCGGTGAGCTGGTCGAAGGCGTCGGGCAGGGGTGCCCGCAAGGTGTGGCTGAGTTGGCGTGCTGCGTTGGACATCGGCGTCTTTCCGTCGTGCGTACTGCCGGTACGGTGTTCGATACTGGCAGTACGGTTTGTGTGAAATCAATGCGGGATTGTCGACCTTGGTTGTGGCTTGCGTCACGCGACTGGCCGATGAACGGCGGATTGTTAGATAGGCGTGACTGACCCGGTCCCGTACCGGCGGTACGTGTACACTTCGTCCGTGGCTCGTAGCAGTGCCGGGACCCGGTTGGTGACCCGTGCGGACATCGTGGATGCGGCGATCCGGGTGATCGATCGGGCGGGTCCGCGCCCGAGTATGGATGACATCGCGCGGGAAGCGCGGATCACGAAGCCGCGGCTGTATCGGCAGTTCGCCGACAAGGGGGATCTGTTCACCGAGATCGCGGCGCGCATGTCGCGGCAGGCGTTCTCGGCGGCGGGTGCGGATATGACGTTGATGCTGCAGCCGCCGCGGGTGGCGTTGCGGCGCATCGTCACCGAGTATGCGCGGGGGATTCTGGAGCATCCCAATGTGTTCCGATATCTGGGGCAGGCGCCGGTGTTGCAGCAGTCGGGAGCCGGTGTGCTGCAGCTGGATCTGGGCCGCGATGCGGCGCGGCGGTTGGAGAAGCTGGCGCGGTCGGTGGCCGAGGCGGTGCCCTTGGAGACCGCGGGGATGGATTATCTGTCGCGGGCGCTGGTGGGGGCGGTGGTGTCGATGACGGATCTGTGGTTGTCGGATTCGGATGCGCCGTCCGATGAGCAGACCGCGGAGTTCGTGGATCGGGCGACGGAGCTGGTGTGGGGGCTGATCGATGGGTTTCTGCGGCGGCAGGGGATCGAGGCGGATGCGGACAGGGCGATCTTCTCGACCTTCGCCGAGGTGAATCAGTCCCGGTCGGGCGATTGTTGACACATTGTTGACACACCGCCAATAGCCGTGCACCCTGAGGGGCGAGGCGCTGAGGCGCACCCTTTCAGGCAAGCGAGGAACGGACGATGGCACGCCCCGCATGGAGCGACGACGAGGTCGAGGCGGTACGAGGATTGGCGACCACCTTCTTCGAGAAGGAGGTGATTCCGCACGAGGAGAAGTTCATCGCCCAGGGGCATCCCGACCGCGCGCTCTACAACCGCGCCGGTGAACTGGGCCTGCTGTGCGCGGCCATCCCGTCCGAATACGGTGGTGGCGGTGGCACTTTCGCCCACGAGGCGGCGATCATCGAGGCCCAGACGCACTGCGGCGACGGCTCACTGGGCATGCCGGTGCACTCCTCGATCATCGCGCCCTATATCCACGAGTTCGGGTCCGAGGAGCTCAAGACGCGGGTGCTGCCGAAGGCGGCCAGCGGTGAGATGGTGCTCTCGATCGGCATGACCGAACCGGGGACCGGCTCGGATCTGCAGAACATCAAGACCCGCGCGGTGCGTGAGGGCGACGAGTACGTCATCACCGGCTCGAAGATCTTCATCTCCAACGGGTGGCTGTGCGACGGCATCATCATCGCCTGCAAGACCGACCCCGCCCTGGGCGCGGCCGGTGTCTCGCTGATCTTCGCCGAAGTGGGCGACGGCACTCCGGGTTTCACCCGCGGCCGCATCCTGAGCAAGATCGGCGGCAAGGCGCAGGACACCGCCGAGCTGTTCTTCGACGGCCTGCGCGTGCCGGCCTCGAATCTGCTGGGCGGCGCCGAGGGCCAGGGTTTCTATCAGATGATGCAGATGCTGGCCCAGGAACGCCTGGTCACCGCGATCATGGCGGTGGCGATGACGGAGAAGGCGGTCGAGCTGACCGTCGACTACACCAAGGGCCGCGAGGCGTTCGGCAAGCCGCTGTTCGCCATGCAGAATACCCGTTTCGAGCTGGCGGAGTGCGCGACCATCGCCAAGGTCGGGCGCGTGTTCCTCGACGACTGCATCGCCAAGCATCTGCGTGGTGAGCTGGATATCCCCACCGCGGCCATGTCGAAATACTGGTTGACCGACCAACTCGGTAATGTGGTGGATCGCTGCCTGCAGTTCTTCGGCGGCTATGGATACATGACCGAATACCCGATTTCCCAGCTGTACACCGGCGCTCGGGTCCTGCGAATCCTCGCGGGAGCCAACGAGGTGATGAAGGATCTCATTGCCCGCTCACTCTGATATCGACACCACCATCGAGCCGCCCGCGTCCGAGGACGCGGGAGATGCGCCGTCGCGCCGTCGCCGGCTCGAACCCGACGAACGCCGGGCGCAGATCCTGTCCTGCGCCATCGACATGTTCGGCGAACGCCCGTACGCGGCCGTGTCCACCGCCGAGCTGGCCCAGCGGGCCGGGGTGGCGCGCGGGCTGATCAATCACTACTTCGGCAACAAGCGGGACCTGTATCTCGCGGTGGTGCGGCGGATGGTGACGCTGCCGCGGCCGGAGAAGATGAGCGTGCCCGCCGGGACTACCCGGGACCGGGTGGACGCCAGCGTCTCGTGGCTGCTGGACACCATCGGCGAGCACGGCAGCACGTGGGTCAAGGTGACCGGGCACGAGGGCGTCGGCGACGACCCTGAGGTGCAGCGCATCCTCGACGAGGCCGATTATGCCGCGGCCGACCGCATGGTCCAGATGATGGGGCTGAGCGAGTCGCTGCACTCGGCCGAATTGCGGGCGCTGGTGCGCTGTTACGGCGGGCTGGTCAAGGCGGCCGGGCGCGAGTGGATCGTGCGCGGCAGCCTGACCCGCGAGCAGGTGCACCACCTGCTCGCGGATGCGCTGCTCACGCTGGTCAGCGATACCTTCCCGAAGGTCGACGCCGGGCACTGATCCCCGTGTGGGGCACGGAGTTCAGACGGCGGCGAGCTCCTCGACCTGCCAGGTCACCCCGGTGGTGGCGAGGTGGTCGAGGAAGCTCGCGGCGTCGAAGGCCTGTGCCGGCGCGAGGGTTCCGGCCGGGGCGCCGTCGGCGACGAGCCGGCGCGCGGCCTCCACGGCGATGACCGCGGTGGAGGCGTAGGCGTTGAACCCGGTCACCCAGCCGCGGGCGCGGCGGCCGTCCGCGCTGGTGGCCTCGGCGAGCATGAACCAGCGGGCGGCGTCGAGCGCGGCCGGGTCGGGGACTTCCGGAAGGGTTTCGGCGACTTCGGAATTCAGGGCCGCGAACAGGTCCCCGACCTCGCCGCGGATCACGCCGCGCACGTGTGGGGTCTGGACGTGGCGGGGGATCGTGTAGACGCCGGGCAGGGCGATGGGGCTCATGGGCACCGGTGCGGTCTCGCCGGGCTCGAGCATCGTCGACGACGGTTCCTGCACCGATTGCCAGCTGCCGGAGCGGTATTCGATCTGCTCGTCGACCATGATGGCGGCCATCGAGCGTGCGGTGCCCCGGGACGCGGCGCCCGGGCGGCGCAGGTCGGCGATGACGACCTCGCTGACCGGGCGCGTGAGGCGGGCGGCGGTCAGTGCGGCGATGAGGTCTCCGGGCACGCCGTCGTCGGTGACGGCCGGAACGACCGCGATCCCGGCCTGTTTCGCGGGTTCGTCGTAGGTGCTCAGGATCTTGTGCAGGTAGGCGGGTTCACCGGTGGTGTCGAGGTAGGGGCGGCGCGCGGCGATGGCGGCCCGCACTACCGGTTCGCCCCAGAGCGTGAAGGGTCCGGCGGCATTGATCACGGCGTCGGTTCCGGCGAACGCGGCGGTGAGGGCCGCGGTGTCGTCGAGGTGGGCGAGGTGGATCTCGGCGTCGGGAATGGCAGCCTGGTCGGCGATGCGGCGCAGGCGGTCCGGGTCACGGCCGACCAGGACCGGGGTGAGGTCGCGGCGGACGAGCTCGGCCACGACGAGGGAACCGGTGAAACCGCTGGCGCCGTGCACGGCAATACGCATGGGAGACAACTCCATCGAGTGAGGGGACACGAACCGGGAATCGGCTCGCGATTCACGCTATGGAGTCCGGTCCGGACGATCCATGCTCGAAACTCCGGCCCTGATATCCGATCGTCCGGAACGGCCGGCGCTGCCGGTACGGTGGGGTGGTGGACATTCTCAGCGACGCGGTCGCCGCGATGCGGCTGGGCACCCCGCACTCCAACCGGACCGTCAAGCACGCGCCCTGGCGCACGCATTTCCCGGCGCAGGGCAACAGTGCCGGATTCCATGTGGTGCTGCAGGGTTCGTGCTGGCTGGTGCCCGACGGCGGGGAACCGGTGCACCTGCAGGTCGGGGACGTGGCGTTCATGCCGCGCAGCCACGGCCACGCCATCACCGACCACCCCGGCGGGGAACGCACGGCGACCGACATCGGCGCGCAGACCGTGTTGCTGTGTGGCGCTTACTATCTCGACGATTCGCGCGCCCACCCCGCGCTGGCGGAACTGCCCGATGTGATCCATCTGCCCGCCCGCGTCGGCCAGCACAGCCCGTTGCGGGCCGCCATCGATCTGCTCGGCCACGAACTCGACACCCGGGACGGGTCCGGCGCCATCGCGCCGCTGCTGGAGGTGCTGCTGCTGTTCATGCTGCGCGCCTGGCACGACGCCCACCCCACCGGCACCGGATGGGTTGCGGCGCTGCGTGATCCGGCCGTGCACACCGCCCTGCAGGCCATTCACGCCGAGCCGGGTGCGCCGTGGACGGTGCAATCCCTCGCGGCCCGCGCCGGGGTGTCGCGCTCGGTGTTCGCGCAACGCTTCACCGCCACCCTCGGCACCGGACCCCTGACCTACCTGACCTGGTGGCGCATGACCTGCGCGGCGCGGCTGCTGCGCGAGTCCGACGCACTGCTGCGGGTGGTCGCGGAAAAGTCCGGCTACACCTCCGAATACGCGTTCGCCAAAGCATTCAAACGCGAATTCGGGGTAGCGCCGGGACAATTCCGTGCCCAGGGCGGACTCGACGCCGCCTAGCGTTCCGCACCTGGAATCCGTTGTGTAATTGTAGGATTCGGGAGTCGGGTCGGCCGAAGAAGGCCGAGCCGACGGTGACCGAGGCGCATCGGCAGGACCTGGTGAAGGGTGCGCGGGCGGCGACGCGAACTGCACCGCCGCCACCGCGCCACCGAGTTCGAGAAGTTCCTCACCGGCGTCAGATTTCAGGCGCGGAACACCAGCAGATCGCGGACATGATCGAGACGAGCATCCTGCCGGACTATGAGCCGGGTGATCAGGTCAGGGCGCCTTCGATTGGCCGACTTCAATGAGGTGGCCGTCGGGATCACGGATGTAGGCGCGGATTTCGTGAGGGTGGTCGACCGGTTCGGTCAGAAAATCCGCACCTCGGGCGGCCCATTCGCGTTGCGACCGGTATATGTCGGCGACGCGGAGGTTGAGGAAGGCGCTGACGGTGTCGGGGTCTTGCGGCGTGGTGAGGGTGACGGTCGGTTTGTCCGCTGTCGGACCGCCGCCGTCGTTGAGGATCAGCCAGGTGTTGGCCAACTGCAGGATGACGGGGTCACGGTCGCGCACAATCTGGGCGCCGAACACGGTCCGGTAGTAGTCGCGCGATCTGTCCTGGTCAGAGACGACGAGGAAATGGGTGACCACGAAACCGTCGTGCGGGGGAAATTCGAACTGTTGTGAAGTAGTCATGGGTGGCCTCCTCTAGCTTGCAGCTCGGGTGCGGTCACAGTCTCGACCGATGCATAGTACCGGACCCAGCTCCCGCATCACTTCGTGATGTAATGCCTGTCTTCGCTGGTAGACGAGGTGCTCGCCGAATTCGGCAGCGCCGCCGGGAATGCACCATGATCATGATGTGTTGGCCGCTGATATGGCATTCGACCACCTTGGCAAGTTCGGTGCGTGGCAGTTCTACACCCAGTTCACCCCCGAAGCGGTGCGTGAACTCGAAGACCTCGGCTACGGCGCGGTCTGGCTGGGCGGATCGCCGCCCGCCGACTGGGACGGTTACGAGGAACTGCTCGCCGGATCCGAATCGATCGTCGTGGCCACCAGCATCGTCAACGTGTGGGGCTCCACCGCCGAGGCGGCCGCGGACACCTACCTGCGGCTCGAGGAGAAGTTCCCCGGCCGGTTCCTGCTCGGCATCGGCGTCGGCCACCCCGAGCACACCGGCGCCTACACCAAACCCTATGACGCCCTGGTGAACTACCTCGACGTCCTCGACGCGCGCGGCGTCCCGCAGCAGGGCCGCGCCCTGGCCGCGCTGGGCCCGCGGGTGGCGAAACTCGCGCGCGACCGCAGTGCCGGCGCCCTGCCGTATCTGACCGTGCCCGAGCACACCGCCGAGCTGCGCGGCATCCTCGGCCCCGACAAGCTGCTGGTCGCCGAGCACAAGGTGGTCCTCGACGAGGACGCCGCGCGGGCCCGGGTCAGCGGCCGCGAGAAGGCCGGGTTCTATCTGGGCCTGGTCAACTACGTGAACAACCTGCGCCGCTTCGGTTTCGACGAGACCGACCTGATCCAGCCCGGCAGCGACCGGTTCGTGGACGCGGTCGTCGCGCACGGCAGCGCCGCCCAGGTCGCCGACCGGCTGGCCGAACACGTGCAGGCCGGCGCGAACCATGTCGCGCCGCAGGTCGTCGGCGGGGATTACCTGGAGGTGCTGCGCACCCTCGCGCCGCTGCTGGCCGAACGACTGAACTGACCCCGGTACGAACCGATTCCGGGTGTCCATATGGTCCGGGCACCCGGAATCGGCCGGTTTCAGTGTGATTCGAGGCCGTCGAGCGCCTTGCCGAGGCGGGCAGCGCGGGTTTTCGCGGTTCTCGATCGCAGCAACTCCAGCACGATCGTGTACTGGCGGGTTCGATCCAAGGCGTCGAAGGCTTTGCGGGCGCGGGGCCGATCGGCCAGCGCGGCAGCCAGATCCGGCGGCACCGTGAAGTTCGCCTGCGACGGATAGGCCGCGGCCCACCGCCCGTCCGCGCGGGCCGCCTCGACCTCGGCGAGCCCCGGCGCGCGCATGCGCCCGGCGGCGGTGAGTTGCGCGACCTTGTCGACATTGACCTGCGACCAGTGGCTGCGCGGGCGACGTGGCACATACTTCTGCAGGTAGTAGTCGGCGTCGAAGGCCTTGCGCTGCCCGGAGATCCAGCCCCAGCACAGCCCGACATCGACCGCCTCGTCCTCGGTGAGCGTGGCGATACCCGAGCCCTTCTTGGCCATGCGGATCCAAACCCCTTCCGGGCGTGTGTGATTGGCTTCGAGCCAGGCGTCGAAGGCGGCGGCGTCGGGGAAGGTCACCGGATCCATGACCGTCACTGTGGCAGACGGTACCGACATCCGAACTCTGCACCACGCCGGAAAATTGTCCCAGACACACCTTGTCGGGGTGGTCGCCGCGCCGCTACCGTGGATCGATGACGACCTCCAGCTCCGCCGCCGCTGCCGGACTGCCCGCCGGGGTGCACGGCACCGCCGATCCCCGATTCGACTCCGCCATCAAGACTTTCGCCCGCGTCTTCGCCGGCCGCCGCGGCAACGGCGGCGCATTGGCGGTGTATCGGCACGGAGAACCGGTCGTCGATGTCTGGGCCGGCGCCGCCGACGCGCACGGCACCCCCTGGACCGCCGACACGGGCGCGATGGTCTTCTCCGCCTCCAAGGGTGTCTCCGCGACCGTGCTGGCGCGGCTGGCCGACCGCGGCCTGCTCGACTACTCCGCGCCCGTCGCCGAATACTGGCCCGAGTTCGCCGCCAACGGCAAGGCCCGCATCACCGTCACCGAACTGCTCAGTCACCGCGCCGGCCTGTCAGCGCTGCCCGCCGCCACCCCCGGCGAGGTCCTCGACCACGAACTCATGGAAGCGCGCCTGGCCGCCGCGAAACCCGATGACCTGCTGGGCGCGCCGATCTACCACGCCCTCACCATCGGCTGGCTCATGAGCGGGCTGGCCCGCGCCCTCACCGGCCGCGACATGACCCGGCTCTACCGCAGCGAGGTCGCCGACCCCCTCGGCGTCGACGGCATCCACCTGGGCCGCCCGCCCGCCGGGTCCCGCACCCGGCCCGCCCACCTCGTCGGCTCCCTGAAAACCCTTGCCGAACGCAGCATCCCGGCCCCCGTCGCCGCCGCCGTCCCGCGCCTGCCCCGCCTGCTGCGCGCCCCGCTGTCGTCGATCTACGTCCCCGGCCTGGAATCCATCTTCCGCGGTGACGACCCCGCCATCCTCGACACCGCCCTGCCCGCCGGCAACGCCGTCTGCACCGCCGCGGCCCTGGCGAAGATGTACAGCGCCCTGGCCTGCGACGGGTATGTCGACGGCCGCCCCTACCTGTCCACTCCGACCGTCCGCGAACTCGAACGCATCCGCACCTACCGCATCGACCACAGCCTGCTGGTCCCGTTCTGGCACCTGGGCTATCACAGCCTGCCCGCCGCGCGCGCACCCCGCGGCTACGGCCACGTCGGCGCGTTCGGCTCCACCGGCTGGACCGACCCCCGCTCCGGCATCTCCGTCGGCTTCGTCCACAACCGCATGTCCCTGACCTGGAGCCCCCTCGACCAAACCCTCGTCGTGGCCCTGCTCCACCTGATCCTGCGCGCAGCCCGCGACCCCGCTCTCGACATCCGGCAGCGCACCACCGCCGGCGCCGCCTGAGTCGGCCGCGACGCGAAAAGTCCTCGGCCGCGACGCGAAAAGTACTACGACACACCACCATCGGCGGATTCGAGGATCGCGGCCACGGCGTGGGCGGTGGCTGGTGGACGATGGCCGAGGGATGGGGTTAGGGCCATGAAACTGCCACTGCTGCAGCAGTACTCGCCGGTCACCCGACTCCGGGATGTCGCTTGTTCGAGTCTTGGCCGGGCGTCTGCTTGTCGGTGACCGGCTCTATCGTGTGGGCGTATGACCGACATCGCTCCTCTGGCCTCCGCCGCCCGCGCGGTGTTCGGCGACCCGGGTGTGCACGCCGTCGTACGATCCGGGCGGACCGTGCACGCGGTCAGCCTCGGCCACTGGGTCCAAGGCGAGGAAGCTCCGGAACTGTTGTGCCACACCGGTGTTGCCGGGTGGTCCCCGACTGCGCTGGAACCGACCCGGGCGGCAGTCACCTGCGCCCGGTGTCTGCGCAAGATCGGGGGATCGGTCGTTTCGTCGCGTCAGCTCGCGCTGTTCGGGGACGGCAGCCAGGACGGCTAGGTGAGGGTGTCGCTGAGGTGGGCCAGGAGTTCGGCGCGCTGGCGGGCGGCGGCGGTGGTGGCTGCGGTGATGGTGGCCAGGATGGCGGCGGCGGCCTGGTCGGGTGGGTGGGCGGTGATGGACTCGGCCAGTGTCAGGGCGGTCAGGGTGCCGTCGCCGGCCACCTGGGCGGTGACGGCGCCGTCCAGGCCGGTGGCGTGGCCGGTCACGCGGGTCAGGCCGTCGGCGGCGAGGGTGAGGGCTTCGAGTTGGTCGCCGACCTGGGCGATGAGGGCCTGCATGTCGGCGCTCACAGGGCACGGACCCAGCTGTGCGGGGCGGTGTCGGCGGTGGGGGCGTCCAGGCGGGCGAGTTCGGCGGCGACGGTCTCGGGATCGGGCAGGCCGAGGCGGTTCAGGAGTACGTCGGCCAGGCCCACGTCGGCCAGGGCTGCGCGGCGGCGGGCGCGGGCCAGCAGGGTGCAGCGTCGGGCCAGGCGCACGATCTCGGCGGCCAGGGCGGCGGCGCCGTGGGCGTATTCGCCGGCCTCGAAACGGAGTTCGATGATCTGGCCGGCGTCGGTGGCGGTCACGGTGATGGTGCGGTTGCTGCTGGTGGTGGTGAACACCGGAACGTCAGGGTCGGTCATGGGTGGGCCTTGATCTGGATCGTGAGAGTCACCGAATACTCGGCGGCGGAATGCTTTTCGATCTCGTGGTAGGTGGTGTGCTCGTCGGTGCCCGCGGTGCCGGCCTCGGTGGTGGTGTCGGCCCCGAGCACGGGATCGGTGGCCGCCAGTGGGCCCTGCAGGGCCTCGGCCTGCTCGGGATCGCCCCACAGTGTGGTCCGATGGCCGGGCCGCGCGGTCGGCAGGTCGTCCCAGCTGTGATCGCGGATATCGCCGGTGACCTCGAATTCCTCGGTCTCGGGCGGCGCCGGGTCGAGGTCGGGGCCGGATGTGGGCGCCGAGTCCGGGGTATCGGGCAGGGGGACGATCGGTCCGCCCGCGAAGCCGGGCAGGTCGCCGAACAAATTCATGAGGTCGTGCCCGCCTGTCCGTCACGCTGTGTGCTGATGTCGTTGTCGATCTGCAGGCCGATGGGCACGGTGACCCCGGACTGATCGAGGGTGGTGATCTGGGTCGTGAGGGTGTCCAGGTGGCCGTCGGCGACCCTGGCCACGCTCACCCCGTCGCGCACGTAGTCCGCGGCCAGGCGCACCACCGAGTCCAGATCCGCCTGCGAGCGTGCGGCTTTCACCAGCGGCGTGGCCTGGGCCCGGAAATCGGAGATGAGGGCGTCCAGGTCGGCGGCGGCCTTGTCGCGGGTGGCGTAGGCCGAGGTCAACAGCGGCGCAAGGGTTTCCGCTACGTCGGCCAGGGCGCAGACCTCATCGCCCGTGCGCTTCAGGACGGGCACCGCCGCCGCGGCGGTCTCGGTGGACGCCAGCTGCGTGATCCCGCCGCGGTGGGCGTCCTCGGCAGCGCGCACGGTGCCCGCCAGCGCCGCCAGCGCCGCCAGGGCCGTCCCGTCGGGGCTGGTCCCGTCCCCCAGGGCCGCGCGCAGCTTCACCAGCGGCGCGACCAAGGCCGTGACCAGAGCGGGTTCCTCCACCGCGGTGAGGTCGGTGAGGTCTCCGCCCCGAATGCCGGTCTGCATCTCGGTTGTCCCCCTGATCCTCGGGCGGGCCTACGCCTGGATCTCGTCGATGCCCGGGACCGCGCCCGCGATCCCGGCCGCGGACTCGGTGTCCACCCCGCCGAGCGTGTTCCCCCACCCGGCGATGGCCCGGCCGTAGGCGCCGGTGAGCGCCGACGCGGTCCGCAGGTGGGCGCCGTGGGTGGTCCAGGCCGCCGCCCAGGCCGCGGCGAACCCGTTGCCGAGGGTCCCCAGCCCGGACAGGTCGATACCGGCGACGGTGTGCGCGTGATCCTCGGCCGTGCCCAGCAGGGCTGCGGCATCACCTGCCGCACTCACATACGCGGCGGCCGCCGGGCGGTCCCACGCCACGCGCTCGATACTGCTGTCCATCGCATGTCCCTGCCTGTCGATGATGTGTCGGACACTGTTTTGTCGGAAACTGTTCGGACAGCACGACATTCCAGATATAGCGCGAGTCGCCGACCGTGTCGCCGATGACCGTAACTCCACAACCCGTCGTCCGCTACCAAGAGACATCGCACAACGGGACAACCCCCGGCGAGTCCGGCTCGCGGGGGGGCTGTCCCGGCTCGCCGGGGGGCTGTGCGGTGAGAGCTCTACCAGCACACCGCTATTCGGCGGTGTCCTTGCGGGCCTTGCTCGGCTGCACGCGCGGCGGCTCGTTGGGCATCTTCGGGTAGACCGGCGGCCAGGGCGCGTCCATCAGGCCCGCGGCCATGTCCTTCTCCGACATCTCCAGCAGCGGTTCCAGCGACTGGGGGGCACGATCGGCCCACGGGTCACCGAGTTCGGCGACTCGGGCCGGGACCGTCGCGATGGTCAGCTCGTCGGGGACGATCGCCTCCAGCGCATCCCACGAAATCGGGGTGGACACCTGCGCGCCGACCTTCGGGCGGACACACCAGGCGCCGAAAACCGTTTTGTGCGGGGCATTCTGGTTGAAATCGACGAACACCCGCGAACCGCGCTCTTCCTTCCACCAGGCGGCCGTGATGCGGTCGGGGTGGCGGCGTTCGAGCTCGCGGGCCAGCGCGACCGCGGCGGCACGAACCTGATAGCCGTCCCACTTCGGTTGCAGCAGCGCGTACAGATGTAGGCCGCGCGAGCCGGACGTCTTCACGCGCACATCGATACCCAGCTCGGTGCACAGCTCGCGAGTGGCGAAAGCGGCCGCACGCAGATCGTCGAAACCGATGCCGGGGGAGGGGTCCAGATCGATGCGCAACTCATCGGTGACACCGGTCGGCGGCAGGACGGTGCCGGCCGCGTCCATGACCGGCGGAAACGTGGAGGCGGCCTCGGCGCCGGCATGGGTCGGCCAGACGTGGAAACCCAAGCAGCCCAAATTCACCGCCCACACGATGTGCGCCATATCGACAGCGACCAGCGCGTCGCTGGTGGTCCCGTTCGGAGTCGACACCACCGTGGTCTGCAGCCAGTCCGGCACCGACTTCGGTACCCGCTTCTGGAACCAGGACTTACCGGACGCTCCGTCCGGATAGCGTTCCAGCAGCACCGGTCGCCCACCGATGGTCCGCATGATCGGATCGGCAACGGCCAGATAGTAATTCACCAGATCCAGCTTGGTTTCCCCACGTTTGGAGAAGTACACCTTCCCCGGATTGGAGACGCCGACCGTATGCCTGGCCACCTCCAGCTCCACCGAATCGCTCACCGCGCAGTCCCTTTCGCGTTCCTGGCGTCGGCGAAGATATCGGCCAGCTCGGCGGGAGCCACCTCGTCGAGCTGGGCGTAGGTGCACGATTCGGGGGTGCGGTCGGTGCGGAACCGCACCAGCCGTCCACCGTGCCGCAGCCGGCCCGCCATCACGTGCTCGTAGCGCACCTCGGCCACCAGCTCCGGGCGCAGCGCCTCCCACGACAGATCCTTGCCGCCGGTCCAGCGGCTCACCCCGCCCGGCATCTTCCCGTCCGCCTTGGCCTGCGCCGCCGCATCGGCCCACGACCGCCACGGATGCTGCTCGAGCGCGTTCTCGCGCAACGGTTCCAGCTCACCGACCAGCTCCTTGCGGCGCGCCGCGGTGAAACTCGACGCCACCCCGACATGATGCAGGTTCCCCTCGTCGTCGAACAGCCCCAGCAGCAGCGACCCCACCCCCTGCCCGTCCTTGTGCCAGCGGAACCCGGCCACCACGCAGTCGGCGGTCCGCTCATGCTTGATCTTGAGCATCACCCGCTTGTCCTGCAGGTACGGCAGATCCGCCGCCTTGGCCATCACCCCGTCGAACCCCGCGCCCTCGAACCGGGTGAACCAGTCCGCCGCCACCTGCGGGTCCTCGGTCATCGGCGTCAGATGCGTGCCCGGGGCCTGCCCGTCGAGCACGGTCTCCAGCATCCGCCGCCGCTCGGCGAAGGGCCGATCGGTCAGATCCTGTTCACCCAGCGCCAGCAGGTCGAAGCCGACGAAGCTGGCCGGTGTCTCCACCGCCAGCTTGTTCACCCGCGACGCCGCCGGATGCAGCCGGTTCTGCAGCGTGTCGAAATCCAGGCCGTTCTCGGTGACGACCACGATCTCCCCGTCCACCACGCACTTGTCCGGCAGCGCCCGACCCAGTAGTTCCACCAGTTCGGGGAAGTACCGGGTCAGGGGCCGGTCGTTGCGGGAACCGAGTTCGATCTCGTCGCCGTCGCGGAACACGATGCAGCGGAAGCCGTCCCATTTCGGCTCGAACAGCAACCCGGCGTCACGGGGAAGCTCCGAGACCGATTTGGCCAGCATCGGTTTGACCGGTGGCATGACGGGCAGTTGCACACGACCTCCTCGGTTCGCTGTGGACCCGAGACCGATCGTAATGCGAACCGCTCAGTTTTCGATCCACCCGTGCTGATCGGCGAAGGCGGTGAGCCGGTCCCGGATGGTGATGATCTCCGCCGCGGTCAGCTGCGGCGAGGCATCCAGCAGCAACTCGGTGATCAGCCGGCGATGCTCGGCCGCACTCAACTGCCCCGACCCGCGATGATCCTTGCCCTTGGTGTGCCGCACCGGGGCCGACTGCCCCGGCACCACCGCCAGGTTGATCGCCTTGGGGCCCCGATCGCCCTCGGTCACATCGAATTCGAACACCCGCCCCTGGCGCAACTCGTCCTCGTCCAGCCCGATGTCGTTGACGTGCACGAACACATCCGGACCACCGTCTTCCGGACGGATGAATCCGAAACCCCGAGAACTGTCGAACGACACCAATTTCCCGATGGACACCTAAACACCCGCTCCTCGTCGCCGCGTCCCTCTGGCGGTCACTCTAGTCCGCGGGCCGATCGTTGTTGGAAGAAAGTGCCTTTTGCAACGAATTGAAGACCGTCAGCCCCTGGCCCACCATGCCGTTCACGATCTCCGAGACCCCATCGGGGCCATTGAGCACGGTCAGGTTCGCCTTCGACAAGCCCACCGAAGCCTGCTTGACGATCTCGGGCAACTGCTCGATCAGCAGCTGATCCAGCGCGATCCGGTTGTTCGACGCCGCCGCCTCGGCCTGGATGCGCGTGCGATCGGCCTCTGCCTCGGCCAGGATCCGCACCCGATCCGCCTCTGCCCGAGCCGGTTTCACCACCTCGGCCTGCAGCTGCTGCTCACGCAGCTCGGCCTGCTTGCGCGCCTGCTCGGCCTGTGCGGACAGCACCTCCTGCAGGGCGGTGGCCTGCGCGAGCGGACCCGCCTGCGCCGCTTCGGCATTGGCCTTGTCGATATCGCGCTGATACTGCGCCTTGAGGATCGCGGTCTCGCGCTGATACTCGGCCTGCTTGCGCTGGGACTCCTGCTCGGCCTGCGCCGCCAGTTGCGCGGCCGCGGCCTGCGCGATCTGCGCGTCACGCTTGACCGCGGCATTGTGCGGGGCGGCCAGGGCCGCGATGTAGCCGAGGTTGCCGTCGTCGATGTGCTGGATCTGGAACGAGTCCACCCACAACCCGATATTGCTCATCTCCACCTTGGAGGCCACCAGCACCTCGTCGGCGAGCTTCTGGCGCTCGCGGATGATCTCCTCCACCGTCATCGACCCCACGATCGAGCGCAGATGCCCGGAGAAGATCCGCCCGGTCAGCACGCTCATCTCCCGCTCCTGCTCGGACAGGAACCGTTGTGCCGCATTGACGATCGACTGCGTGTCGTTGGCGACCTTGAACGCGATCACCGCCCGCACGTCGAGCTGGATGGCCTGCTTGGTGACGCAGCGTTCGCCGATCTCGGCCTCGAACATGGCCAGCGACAGATACCGCACCTTGCGGAACAACGGCACCACCCACGCGCCGTGCCCGATGATCACCCGAAACGGTGCGTTGTCCTTGCCGCCGCGGCCGCCGCTGACCAGCATCGCCTGGTCCGGAGCCGGAACGTGATACCCGAGCATCGCTGTCTCCCTCTACTCGTGGAACGAAGTTCTCGATCTATCGATCGCCCGGAAGGGGAATCCACGCAACAACATCGACGATGCGCCCCGGATGCACGGCCACGACGAGCACGGTCGCGTCGGCCGGCAACGGCTCCTCGGCGCGGGCAATGTAGAGCTCGGTTCCCCCTCGAATAGCGACCCGCACCTCACCGAGGAGTCCCTTGCCCCGGATCGGCGAGGTCAGCGTACCGGTCAGGCCCACTACCGGGTCGGTCATCGCGAATGAACTCCTCGACTGGATCGCTCGAGAACGCCAGCGTACGCGCGCCGACGGGGCCGACCGGGGACCCTGGGAAATCGCCGGGCATTTGCTGTCTCTCGGTAGGATCGGGTGATCCGACTCCTGGCGACCATCGCGCCGCAGAGAGGATCTGCCCGTGAGCACCGATCGCATCCCCGTCGATCCCACCGATTCCGAGGGCAGAAGCGATGTGCGCGAACCGGATCCGGGTGACCCCTCCGAGTTCGAGATGCGGGCCCAGGCCGCCGCCGACGCGGCCGCCGAAAACTTCTACGACAATGACGACGGCCGGCCGCCACCGACGGAATGAGCCGCGATGACGATGCTGCCCGGATGCCGCGAAACGCCGATACCAATATGTGCTGGTTTCGTAACCGACCGGCTGGCAGGCTGAACCGGTGACCACCCCTCCGGATACCGTGGCGGCCGATTCCGCCGACGACAAACTGGACATCGGCGTCTTCAAAATCGCCGGCGTCGTGGTGCTCGGCGCGATCATGTCGATCCTCGACGTGACCGTCGTGACCGTAGCGATCCCCACCTTCCAGCACGACTTCGACACCACCTACGCCATCGCCGCCTGGTCGATGACCGGCTACACCCTCGCCCTGGCGAGCGTCATCCCGCTCACCGGCTGGGCCGCCGACCGGTTCGGCACCAAACGCCTCTACATGATGGCGCTGGTGTTCTTCGTGCTCGGCTCGGTGCTGTGCTCGACGGCCTGGAACATCGAGTCCCTCATCGCCTTCCGCGTCATCCAGGGCCTGGGCGGCGGCATGCTCATGCCGCTGGGCATGACGATCATGACCCACGCCGCGGGCCCGCAGCGCATCGGCCGCGTCATGGCGGTCCTGGGCGTGCCGATGCTGCTGGGTCCGATCGGCGGCCCGATCCTGGGCGGCTGGCTGATCGAATCCTTCAGCTGGCACTGGATCTTCCTGATCAACCTGCCCATCGGCATCATCGCGTTGATCCTGGCGTTCGTGGTCTTCCCGCGCGACAACCCCGAACCCTCGCAGACCTTCGACTTCCTCGGCATGCTGCTGGCCTCACCCGGTCTGGCCGCCTTCCTCTACGGCGTGTCCTCGATCCCCGGTGAGGGCACCGTCAAATCGGCCAAGGTGCTCATCCCCGCGATCGTCGGCCTGGCGCTGCTGATCGGGTTCGTCTTCCACGCCCTGCGCACCGAGCACCCGCTGATCGAGCTGCGGCTGTTCACGAACAGGCCGCTGCGCTTCGCGGTGATGACCATGACCCTGTTCGCCATGGCGTTCTTCGGTTCCGGTCTGCTGCTGCCGTCATATCTGCAGCAGGTGCGCGGAGAATCGACGCTGGCCGCCGGCCTGCTCATCGCCCCGCAGGGCCTGGGCGCCATGCTCACCATGCCGATCGCGGGCCGGCTGGTCGACAAGATCGGGCCCGGCAAGATCGTGCTCACCGGAATCACCGTCATGTCGGTGGCCATGGCGTTCCTGACCCAGGTCAAGGCCGACACCCCTTACGCGCTGCTGTGCGGGGTGCTGTTCGTGATGGGTCTGGGCATGGGCTGCACCATGATGCCGACCATGACCGCCGCCATCCAGACACTGACCCACAGTGAGGTCGCGCGCGGGTCGACGCTGATGAACATCGTCAACCAGACCGCCGGATCCATCGGCACCGCAACCATTTCCGTGGTGCTGACCAGCCTGCTCAACCGGGGCGACACCCTGGGCGACAAGGGCGTGCAGCTGCCCCCGGGCGCCCCCGACCCGTCGCTGGCCAACGCGGCCATCGGGTCGCGCTACAACGGCCAGCTCGCGCATCTGCCGCACACCTTGCTCGACGAGGGCTTCGACCTCGCCGCGCGCGCCTTCGCCCACACCTTCGTGGTGGCGCTGTGCCTCCTGGCCGCCACCTTGATTCCGGCATTCTTCCTGCCCCGCGCCAAACCGGCCGTACCCACCGCGGCCGACGCGCCAGCCGTCGTCCACTGACCCGAAAACCCGTGTGGCCCATCCGGAAACGCTTCCGGGTGGGCCACACGGCCTTTCCGCGTCTCGGGGTCGCGGTAGAACTCGCCGAAAATCCAATGAAGTTCGGCATATGTGCTGATCAGCGCTAAGGCTTCGGTGCTCTACAAGCCCGGCATTGGACGCGAGAAAGTCGCTCCCTGTGGTCGTATCTGACCGGACTCGCAGGTCAGGCCAACTTCGTTGTTTTTCCGCGAAAACTAACGATTCGAGCGCCGAGCGCGACCGCCTGCTGGGCCGCGGCATCCACATCGGGCACCGGCACGTGGCAGATGGCAGATGGCAGATGGCCGAGGCTCCCTACGACAGCACCCGGGAGTTGGATCGGGTGCCCGAGCGGTACCGGCGGGCTCTGTATCTGCGCGGAGTCCGCACCGTGGGCGATCTGCTCGGTCTGTCGGACACCCGGCTGCTGGCGATACCCGGGATCGGCGAGCACCGTGTCACGGTCATCGCCGATGCTCGCGCCCGCTACGCCGCGGACCGGGCCGCGGCGGAGCCTGCGGGGTAGTCGGCACGATCGGTCAGGGCCACGCCCCACATCGTCACCGTCCGGGCCCGGCGGGGAACCGAATACCTGCCGGCTCCATCACTTCTGGGGTTGATGCGCCTGCCCGCGCCCATCTGTCGGACACCGCAATCCGGATACGCGTGCAGGCGCATCGCAACACCACCCGAACGCCCGCCCGGTGTGCGGTGCCCGGGAAGACGACACGCTCGGTCCGGCAGTGGTTGCCGGTGCCGTGCAGGGGCCATGAGTACGCAGGGGCTACCAGTCGTAGTCCCTCATCTTGTAGCGCAGGAACTCCTCGAAGGAGACCTGCCCGTCCCCCGACCGGTCTTGGTTCATATGGCGCGAAATGGCCCGCCCCACGTCCGGGCCCTGGGTCGCGCCCCACTCGACGGCTTCCTCGAGGGTGATGTAACCGTCGTGGTCTGTGTCGATCTGGTCGAACTCCTGTTTGGCGGCTTCGAACTGCTCCTGGTCCATAACCATGCCCGTCTCCTTTGCCGGTTGGTTTCCGCTGAACAGTCACGCCTTCGTTCGTCGTCGATCAACCGCTCAGCGTACGCGGAAAGTTTGCTGGGATGTCTGGATTGCCGGGGAATGTCAACTCCGGTTGGTTGGTTGACCCTCTGGTTCCGTTCGAGTCGTGACCCGTTGTGCTCTGGCATTGGTGTTCGGGATCGGTGGGGTCAGAGGAATATGAGGATGCCGACCGCGGCGAGTAGGTCCCAGACAACGCAGCCTTGTATCCACCAGTGGGGGATGCCGCGTAGTCCGATGGTGTGGTGGTCGCGGTGATGGAGCAGGTCCCACAGGCCGTGGGCGGCCCAACCGAGCGTCAGCCACCGCGGGTCGATCGTGACGGCGAGCACGATGGCGACGACGCCGACGAGGGTGAAGGTGAGCTCGGCGGTACGGCCGTCGCGTTCACGCCACAGCAGCGAGAACAGCGGATAGCAGCTGAAAAGCCCTGCCACGCTGACGCATCCGATGACCAGGCCCACGGTGGGCAGGCCCACGACCGCGACGGTGGCGATCGCGCCGGCCACGGCGAGCAGGCAGGCCGTCCTCACGCTCACGAACGTTTGGAACGGTGAGTCGGGACGACCCCATGCCGACACGGTCAACAGCGAGTTCACGGTGTGAGCATATGGCCCCACCCCCTTGCTGAGAAGGTGTAGGCGAAATCTTCTCATACTGTCATCGGGGTCTGATCGGGTCAGTCGTTGGTCTTGGCTACGGGACGCAGCCCAGGTCGCGCTCAGCACGATGCAGCCTGCGGATCTCCGCCCAATCCTCCACGTTCAACACCTCGTGATTCGCCACAGGGTGGTGGGTCAGCCTTCACCCGGAACCAGAGGGTCAGGATCAGGATCTCACCGGAATCGACAAGGAATCGATACGAACCGAATCACTGGGCTCGATGTCGTCCTCGCCGGGAGAACGCCGGGGTCCGCAAGACCGGCACTGCGGTCGCGACCGGTCAACCGCCGGCCGTCGCGAAGCGGATACCGCTGCTCACGCTGCGGCGGCGAAGGCAAAAATCCACGCCGACCGCCTCTGCACCCGATGCACCTTCCGCGACAAGCTCAGCGAAATACTCGACGACGGCACCGGCCGGATCAAACCCGAACTCATTCCCCTCGTCGACTATCTGCTCGCCATGAACAATCCGCTGTCTGGCCTGACCTGGCTCTATCCACGAAAAGGACGAGACAGATCCCCAGCGGACCTGCTGCGCGACCTCGGGCGCGGCCACGTCGAGCTGACCCACGAGGCATTCCATACGCTCGAACCCTGGCGCGCCGCAGCACATCTGAGGGAGATGCTGATGGCCTGCGGTGTTCTGCCCGCTGTCGACAAACAGATCTGCGGATTCGAACGCTGGCTGATCGGCCACCTCGCCACCATCACCGACGCCGACCACGCCCAGATTGTCCGCCGCTTCGCGACCTGGCATCTTCTGCCTCAGCTGCGCGCCAAGGCCGAACGCAAGCCGATCAACCCAACGAACCGACGCCACGCTCACGACCATGTCATGCACGCAACCCGGTTTCTGGAATGGCTTGCAGACCAACAACTTACGCTTGCCGCCTGCCGCCAGGCCGACATCGATTCCTGGCACGTCGAGAACAGCGCGGGCCGCCGCGAACTCCTCCGCACCTTTCTGTTGTGGTGCATCGAAAGCAAACTCCTGCAGCGGTTCCACCTGTCCACCAAAGAGCGCCACCGGGGATCGCCCATGCCGCCCGAAGACCGCATCGAACTGATAGGGCTCGTGCTGAACGGCGAAGACCAGCCACTATGTTCCCGCGCGGCGGCCGTGATCGTTCTGCTCTACGCCCAGCCCCTCAGCCGCGTCGCCCGACTCACCGTCGATGACGTCATCCGCGACGACGAGCAAGTTTTTCTACGGCTCGGCGAACCGCCGTCTCCGGTCCCGGAACCGGTCGCCGACATCCTGCTCGCCTGGATCGACAACCGCACCAACATGAACACCGCGACCAACCGTGGCTCGCGCTGGCTGTTTCCCGGCCGCCGAGCCGAACAGCCGATGCACCCCGAAACACTCGGCGGCCTGGTCAAAGCGCTGGGCATCGCCAACGTCCCCGCCCGAACCTCCGCCATGCGCCAGCACGTCCAGCAGATGCCTGCCCGGTCGTCGCCGACGCACTCGGCTGCCACCCTGTTACTACGACCAAGCTCGCCGCCGAAGCAGCGACCACCTGGAGCCGCTACGTCACCGCCCCCAGGTTCCGGTCACCCACCGGTTGGAAACCGTCGACCACTCGCGACAGTTGAATACGCGATCTCACCAGTCCGGGACCCCGTCTCAGGGCAGCGGGGAACCGGTGGTGATGAGGCGCTCGCCATTGTTAGCGTGAGGTATGGACACAGCGGGCCGACGACGCGAGCATCTGCGAGAGTTCCTGCGCGACAGACGCTCCCGCCTCACCCCCGACCAGGTCGGACTGCCCACCGCGGGCCGCCGCCGCACCCCCGGGCTGCGCCGCGAAGAAGTCGCCGTCCTCGCCGGCGTCGGCGTCTCCTGGTACACCTGGCTCGAACAAGGCCGCGACATCACCGTCTCCACCGACGTCCTCGACGCCATCGCCGCCGCCCTGCAGCTCACCGCCCCCGAACGCGCCCACCTCTACGTCCTGGCCGGCCTCAACCCACCCTGCCCGGCCACCGACAGCGGCACCGACATCACCGTCGAGACCCGCAACCTCCTCGACGCCTGGAACCCCCGCCCCGCCGTCCTGCGCGACCGCTACTGGAACGTGCTGGCCTACAACGACACCGCACGCGCCGTCTTCGGCTACGACGGCCCCGGCCACAACTGCCTGGTCACCTACTTCACCAACCCGCGCTACCTGGCCGTGCCACAGACGTGGTCCGAGGCCGCCCCCGCTGTCGTAGCCGCCTACCGTGCCGACTCCGCACTCTGCCCCGGCGACCCCGGCTTCGACTCCGTCATCACCGAACTCGCCTCCCGCAGCCCGGAATTCGCCCGCCTCTGGTCCCGCCACGATGTCGGCGCGGCCCAGCAGGCGGTCAACGCCCTGGAACACCCCGAGGCCGGTGAACTCCACTTCGACGCCACCACCCTCACCCTCGCCGACCGATCCGACCGCCACCTGGTCCTCTACAACCCCCGCGCCGGCACCGACACCGCCGCCCGCCTCGACCAGCTCCACCGCCTCCGCCTCGCCCCACCCGCCTGAGCCCGCGGTGACGACTCCCTGATCCCGATCGCGTGGCTCCCGGCGCGCGAGCGTCGCTTCCCGGTTCGGCCACATCGCTCGGCAAGGTGGTGGTGGCACACCCACGATAGCTGCGCACTGTTTATGCACAGTGCGGCGCGGCAGGCTGAAGTCATGACACACAACGGGTTTCGGTTCCAGGACAAGGTCGCGCTCATCACCGGCGGTAGCAGTGGGATGGGGCTGGCCGCTGCGCGGCGGCTCCTCGGGGAGGGGGCGTGGGTGATCGTCACCGGGCGTGACAAGGACCGGCTCGATACCGCGGTGGCCGAGCTGGGGGAGCGGGCGGTCGGGGTGGCCGGGGACGCCACCGTGGCCGAGGATCTCGAGGCGCTGGCGCGGGTGGTGTCCGAGCGGTTCGGACGGCTGGATGTGGTGTTCGTGAATGCGGGAATCGGTGCGTTCCAGCCGGTTTCGGCGGTCACCGGCGGCGAATTCGATCGGGTGGTGGGGATCAATTTCAAGGCCGCGTTCTTCACCGTGCGGCAGGTGCTGCCGATGCTGGTCGACGGGGGTGCGATCGTCCTCAACGCCTCCTTCGCCCCGTATCGGGGCGCGCCCGGCGCCGCACTGTATTCGGCGACGAAGGCGGCGGTGCAGAGTCTGACGCGGACGCTGGCGGCGGAGTTGGCGCCACGCGGGATTCGGGTGAACTCGGTGAGCCCCGGCTACATCGACACCCCCGCCTTCCGGGCCGAGGCCTCCGCCGACGCGCAGGCCGCCGCGGGGGCGCGGGTGGCGCTCGGGCGGGTCGGCGACAGCGACGAGGTGGCCGCCGCCGTCGCGTTCCTGGCCTCCGCGGATGCCTCCTACATCACCGGTCAGGACCTGCTCGTCGATGGCGGCCTGACCACGGTGGTCCCGTCGGCGATGGTGTGAATCAGAAGGCGCGCAGGTCGGCGGTGATGCGGCCGGAATCGGTGTCGTCCGCGATCCCGCCCACCGACGCATCCGGCAGCGGCACCGCGAACGGGGCCGACCGATCCGACCGCAGCGCGACGTTCACTCCTCGGCCTCGGCCCGCTGCGGCACCGTGCGCCACCCGACGCTGGTCACCGACGGCTCCAGGCTCAACCGGCTCACCGCGGCCTCCATCTGCCGGTCGTCGCGGCGGTCACCGGTCAGCTCCGCCCGCACCTGCACCCGGCCCGGGGAGGTGTCGTGGCTCGAGATCGACACCAGCCGGAAGTCGGTGCGCGTCAGCGACTGCACCAGCAGTGCCCGCACATGCGCCTCGTGCGCGTCGTCGGTGTCGGCGTGGAAGCCGTACAACGCCTCCTGTGCCTCGACCTCGTCGATACCGGGGCGATCCACCGTGCGCGCCACCGTGCGCAGCGCGGTATTGACCACCACCACCGCCACGGTGCCCGCCACCGCGGTCGAATACATGCCCGCACCCGCGAGCGCACCCACCGCCGCCGCACACCACAGCGTCGCCGCCGTGTTCAGGCCGCGGATATTGAACCCGTCGCGCAGGATCACACCCGCACCCAGGAACCCGATACCCGAAACAATCTGCGCCGCAACACGAGTCGGATCCGCCGACGCACCGTTGAAGCCGTGCGCGGACAGCAGCACGAACAAGGTCGCCCCGGCGGCGACCAGCGAATTCGTGCGCAGTCCTGCCATCCGGGCCCGGAACTGACGCTCGAACCCGATCACCGCGCCCAACCCGACACCCGTGCCGAGTCGCAGCAGCATTTCCCACGTGGTCATCTCGATCTCCCAGTGCATGACGGCGCACTCCGGACTCGGACGCTACCGGGGTACAGGTAGCGGCCGGGGGATTGCAGGAGTGTCGCCGAGTGAACGATTGGCTAACGGAACTCGCTCCGGTCCATCGGGCACGACCACCACCTCCTCGACGCCACACGCACGCATGCCGGGGGAGTGGGACCGGCGTGAACTCGCCGGTACGGGTACCACCCCTCGTAAGACCTTCAGCACTCCACGGCGTGAACCCGCCACGGGTGGCGGGAGCCGGTCGGGGCATCCCCTTAGCTCGGGGAAACCTGTCCTGATCCGGGGCGTCTCTCGACGTTCGGGATCGCCGGCCTGTATCCGTGAAGGAGCCTCAGCTAACGACGGCACCTTGCGCCCAGAAGTAAACACCCGCCCGCCACGATCGGCAACCCGACGTGAGCGCCGTCGCATTCGTGCAGCCGCTGGCGTCGCGCCTCGACCGCGACCCGCGCCACCAGCCGCACCACGCACAGCACCGCCACCACCGCGGCGAAGATCTGCACCGCGGCCAGCAGACCCGTCGCGCCCGCCAGCAGGCCGACACCGATGACCGGGCCGCCGCTGCCGCAGTAGGCCATCACGAAATAGGTCGACAGCACATCGGCGTGACGATCGGCGGGCGCGGCCGCATTGATCGCGGTCAATCCCGACAGGAACACCAGGCCGTGACCGGCCCCGGCCAGCACCGTCGCGAACAACAGCAACGGCAGCGAGGAGACCGCGCCCGCGACCGCCAGCAGCACCAGACCCACCGCCAGCAGCGGGAACCCGGTGAAGTCCAGGGCCCGTTCGGGTTTTCCGTAACCGACCAGCTGCGCCGCCGCCCACGCCGTGGGCAGCAGTGCGGCCGCCGCACCACCGATCACCAGATTCGTACTGCCCGACAGGGTCGCGGCATAGGTCGGGATCAGCGTGAGGAAGACGCCGACCACCGCGAAACCCAGGAACGCGCCCGTGCCCGCGGCCGCGAAGACCGCACCCATCCCGGCCGGGATACTCGGCCGTCGCGGCCGCCACCGGCTGACCACCGCGGTCTCGGGCAGCGCCGCCACCGCCACCACGGCCGGAACCAGCAGCGCCAGCTCCACCATGAACGGCGTCACGTACGGAGCCGGAAGATATTGCGCCAGAACAGCTCCCAGCACCGGACCCAGACCCATACCGCCCGCCGAGGCCACCGCCGACACCAGCGCGGCACGGCGGCGGCTACCGTGCGGCTCCAGCTCGGTCAGGGCGGCGGTGAGCGCACCCGAGGCCGCCCCGACCGCCAGCCCCTGCAGGATGCGGGCCGCGAACAACCACGCCACATCGGTGGCCAGTGCGAAACCCAGCGTGCCCAGCGCCGCCAGCACCAGCGCGGGCAGCAGAATCCGGCGTCGCCCCAGCGCATCCGAGGCCGGACCGGCGATCAGCAGCGCGGGAATCAGCACCCCCATGTAGACCGCGAACACCAGCGTCATCACCAGTGGCGAGAACCCGAACCGATGCGCATAACCGTGATACAGCGGCGTGGCCACATTCGTGCCCGTCAACAGGATCAACAGCGTGTAGGCGGTGCCCCGGAACCGCGCGGTGCTCCCGGGCGGTGAATCCTGCGGGGCGGCAGCGCGATCGGAAGCGGCTGCGGTGGATTGCTCGACGGTCATGGCGTCCTCCCGGCACAGATATGTTCGATAATTCCGAACATAACAGGATGTTCGGAATCTGTGAACATGCGGACTAGTCTGGACACCATGGCGAGCCGAACCGCGACCGAACTGGTCCACCCCGACCGCGACGAACTACGGTTCACCACCGTGCTGGCCGCCCTCGCCGACCCCGTCCGGCTCACCATCGTCACCCGCCTGGCCGCCGCCGAGAACGGCGAACTGGCCTGCACCACCTTCGATCTGCCGATCAGCAAGTCCACCCAGAGCGGGCACTTCAAGACCCTGCGCGAAGCCGGCGTCATCCGTCAGCGCGACGAGGGCACCCGCCGCCTCAACCGGCTGCGCACCGAGGATCTCGAGGCCCGCTTCCCCGGCCTGCTCGACCTGGTCGTCACCCACGGTCGCGGTGCGACCCTGAGCGCCTAGCCCGAATGTCGCGGCGACTCCGGCCTGGTCGACGCCGGTTCGTGCCCGCCCGGACTCGGGACGGTCGGCACCCGCCATCGCGCCGCGACGGAAATGGGGCACCCGCCCGCCGAGCCGGCCCGGTGGTCGCCCCGGGTGCGCATACTGCGCCGGTCGCTCGACCGCGTGCACGCGGCGGTACCGGCCGCCCGATCGGACGAGCCGAACCCGCTGCGCCGCAAGCGGACCCGGGCGGGCCGACCGCCCGGCTCAGCCGCGATACATGCCGCGATAGGCGTCGATGGTCTCCACCAGATGATCGACGATCTGCTCGCGTGTGGCGCGCAGCGTGCCATTGAGCCACGCCGAGAACATGCCCGCATTACCGCTGGCCATGGTGACCGCCGCCAGCCGCCGTCGCACCGGATCGTCGATGTGGGCGAACAGGTGATCCTGGATCAACCGGGTGAACGCGGGCATCACCGCGATCGTCGTCTGCCCCAGCCCCGTCGAGGAATACGGCTCCACCAGAAACAGCCGCGACTTGCGCGGATCCTCGAGCACCTTGTCCACCAGCGTCTCCGACAGCGCGCGATCCCGGTCCGGATCGTCGACGACCGCGAAGGCCGTCATCGGATCCAGGAACTCCTCGGCGATCTGGCGATAGAGCACATCGAGCAGTTCGTCTCGGCTGGCGAAGGATTCGTAGAAGTAGCGGTCGGTCAGGTTGGCGCGCCGGCACACCGCACGCATGGTGACCGCGCCCGCCCCGGACTCGCCGATCAGGTCCAGTGCGGCCTCGAGCAGCGCGGCCCGGCGCGCCTCACGGCGTTCGGTGAGGGTCGTTCCACCCCAGATACGGGGCTCGGCGTCGGAGGGAGGCTGCTCGGTGTGCACCGGGTCAAGAGTAATGCCCGGTGCCGGGCGGGATCGCGCACCCGGCATCGGCGGGCGTTCGGTGCGTGAGCTGAGCGACCCGCGGCGGGGCGCGTCATCGGTGCCCGTTCCGGGCGCTGATCGACGCGGTCCGACCGGTGCCGGGCCGATTCGCGGCGATGTCGACAATGCCGACTACCGTGAGTGGATGGACATCAGCGCGTTCATCGCGGGCCGCCTCGACAAGCAGCAGGAAGCCGCTGAATTCGCTCTGAAACTCGAGCGTGACTTCCGAGACACCGGCCGCGTGATCAAATACGAATGGGTGCGTCACGTGCGCCGCCGCGGCAGCCGCACCGCCCCGTCGTCGGTGTTCCTGCCCGGCGCACCGACCCCGACCGAACTGTTGCGGCACCAAGCGGCGCTGCGGCTGATCCTCGGCCAGCACACCCCCGATGCGGGCGGGCACTGCTCGGTGTGCCGGCAGCCCGACTCCCGTGGCGACCACGAACCGGCGGCATGGCCGTGCCCGACCGTGCGCGCGGTGGCCGGCATCTGGTCCGATCACCGGGACTACCCGCTTCCGCGTGATTGATCGGCGCAGGGCCGAATCCATTCGCCGGATGCCGGATGTGATCGCACACCCGGCACCGGACCACCGGGTACTCGGGGTTCCGGAAGTACTCGCCGAAAATCCAACGAAATTCCGGATGTGCCCTGGTAGAGGGTGATTCGGCGGTTCCGGGTGTGGGGTGGGGTGGTTGGTGCTCGGCTTGGCTGCCGTTGAGGTCGGTCGGCGTGCCGGAGGGCTGGTTTCGTGGCGACGCGGGTATTCGCAGACGAGGAGTTGCAGCGTCTTCGGGAGTTCCCGGAGATCGGCCGCGAGCAGCTGTTCCGGTACTTCACTCTCAGCCCAGCAGATTTGGCGTTCAGCGCGCCGCAGGGACGAGGTGTGAGCCTGGGCCTGGCCGTGATCCTGTGCAGCCTGCCGTGGCTCGGGTTTGTCCTGGTCAAGGTCACTGCTGCGCCGCCGGTGGCGGTCGCCCGGTTGGCCGAGCAGTTGAATGTCGATGCGGCGCAGCTTCGTTCGTACGGCCGCCGTGCGCAGACGCGCAGTGAACATGTGCGTCTGGTGGCCCAATACCTGGGCTGGAGGGCAGCGGAAGCCATCGAGCTGAAGGAGCTGGATGAGTTCCTGTTGACACGGGGCGATGGAGCACGATTCGCCGACGCTGTTGTTCCGTGTGGCGTGTGAGTATCGTGCGCCACGAGGCGCCGCTGTCCATATTGGAGGTGGAATGACTCCGAAGTGATTGTGTCGCAGCATGATCGCTGTAGCCGGGGGCAGCCTGAGCCGGGAGACGCCGGGGAGGGTGGGAGCAGCCCCGACAAAGCCGGGACGTGCCAGCACTGCCGAATGGTGCGGGTCCGGTGAGCGTGGGACAAAGGTGGACGCGAGGAACCGGTGTCATAAAGCTCCTCAAGCAGGCCGTCAGCTCGAACTCGGTGGATCTGGGCTGGCTTGCGGCGCGTACCCGGCTCGTCATTCGAGTCGGGGAACTCTCTCGAGGGTTGGTATGCCCGACAGGGAGGTCACGGCGAAAGTCTGCGGCGTAGCCGTGACGAGGCCGCTGGAGCAAAGCCGGCCACCTCCTGTCCCGAATGGATAGCGGTGAACGTGGGAACCATCCCGTTTCGCCCATTGTGGCTCGTAGCCAACGGGTTTCGGTGGGCAGGCCCGTCGTCGGCTGGTGGGACGTGGATGGGGCGGAGGGGCCGTAGTACTTCGAGCCGGGGAAAGCCCGGTGCATGGGGAAGGGCCCCAGTGGATGTCGACGGTGAGGAACTGTAATGGACGGAGCCATCTGTGAATTCGGATGAGTCGTGGCCGGACTTCGATGAAGCCTGGTCACGGGTACGGCGGATGCAGGCCAAACTGTACTTGTGGGCGACCCGCGATGCGGGTCGAGTGTTCGACGATCTACACAATTTGGTGTGTGATCCGGCGTTTCTGGTGCATGCGTGGGAACGGGTCCACAGCAATACCGGCGGTCGGACTGCCGGGGTCGACGGGGTTGCACCTCGGTCGATCCCGAAGGAATCGACGGTGTTGTTGTCCAGGCTGCGGATCGAGTTGCGGGGCAGAACGTTTCACCCCGAACCGGTCCGTGAGAAGCTGATCCCGAAACCAGGCTATCCACTGAGGAAACGCCGGTTGGGGATACCGACGGCAGCGGACCGGGTGGTGCAGGCCGCGCTGAAGTTGGTGCTCGAGCCGATCTTCGAGGCCGGATTCCAGTCCAGTTCCTATGGATTCCGGCCACGGAGGCGTGCTCAGGACGCGATCGCCGAGATTCATCTTTTCGGTTCCCAGGGTTATCGTTGGGTGCTCGAAGCTGATATCGAGGCGTGTTTCGACCGGATCGACCACACGACCCTGATGGATCGGATACGTCACCGGATCACAGACAGGCGTGTCTTGGCCCTGATCAAAGCCTTCCTCAAAGCCGGGGTCCTCGGCGAGGACGGCATGAATCGGGATACCCACACGGGAACTCCGCAGGGTGGAATTCTTTCGCCGCTTTTGGCGAATATCGCCTTGTCGGTGCTGGACGACCACTATCAACACAAGTGGGATGCCGACGTCGAGGGTCGCAAGTACCCGGGTAGACGGCGGAGTTACCTGCACCGTACCGGAAGAGCGACTTATCGGCTCGTCCGTTTCGCGGACGATTTCGTGGTCCTGGTCCATGGCGGGCAACATCACGCCGAACAGGCCAGGACGGAGGTTGCTGAGGTTCTTCGTCCGATGGGATTGTCTCTGTCGCCGGAGAAGACTCGCGTGGTACACATCGATGACGGGTTCGACTTCCTCGGCTGGCGCATCCAGCGTCGGGTGAAACGAGGAACGAACCGCAGAAAGAAAGTGATCTACACCTACCCGTCGAAGAAGTCGCTGCACTCGATCGTCGGGAAGGTCCGGATCATGACGAGTAGATCGACAACCAGTAAATCGCTGGAAGAGCTGCTCAAATACCTGAACAGCGTGGTTCGGGGCTGGTGTATGTATTTCCGGCACGGTGTCTCATCGGCTACCTTCCGCTATCTCCGTCACTACATGTGGCGGGAAGTAGGAAATTGGATGAAGGTGAAACACCGGCGAATGAGCTGGCCGAATCTGAGACGCCGGTATTCCGATCCTGGGTACCCGGTGTATTGGCCAGCCGAGAATGGGACCGTGCTCTATGACCCCGCGACAATAGTTATCGAGCGATATCGATGGCGGGGTTACACGATCCCGACACCATGGAGCGCTCGGGCGGAACAGCTCGAAGCACTCGCACAGGCATGACATCCATGGAGAGCCCGTTGCGTCGAGAGGCGCACGGCGGGTTCGGCGGGCGGCTACGGGAAACGGACCCGAGGCAACTCGGGCACTGCGCCCGTGGCCGACCCAACTGATCTCAGCGCGGGTGATCCGGCCGGGCCCAGTCACGCTCGTGGAGCGGATCGCGCACGCGGGCAACCAGGCTCAGGCCGAGACGTACGACCGGCTGGAACACGAGCTCATACCGCAGCGGTACCAGGACCTGGACGCTTTGCTGGTTGTCGATCCGTCGCTGGGGATGTCGCGGTTGACGTGGTTGTCGACCGGCCCGGTGGAGGCTTCCGCGATTGCGGTGAAAGCCGAAGTCGACGAGCTGGGGTTCCTGCGCGGGCTGGGTGCCGACACCCTGGACATCTCGGCGCTGCCTGCCGAGCGGCGGCGGTTCCTGGCCACGATGGGTCGCCGGTTGACGGGTCAGGCTCTGGAACGGCGTGATCCGCAGCGGCGGTATCCGATCCTGCTCACTCTGCTGGCGCAGTCGGCCACAGACGTGCTCGACGAGGTGGTGGAGCTGTTCGACCAGGCGATCTCGGCGAAATTCAGCACCGCCGAAAAGCGGATGCGTGAGGAGTTGGCCGAACGCGGCCGCTCCGGTGAAGACCGGCAAGCCTTGCTGGACGATCTCCTCTCGATCATCACCGACATGCAGATCCCCGAGGAGGAGATCGGCGGGCTGATTCGCGGTGACCGGATCGGGTGGGAAAGGTTGCGCGCGGCGATAGCGCAGGCCAAGCCGCGGTTGCCGCGCGATCACGGCCACCTGGCAGCCCTCGATGCGTCGTATTCGTATCTGCGGCAGTTCACTCCGGCCGTGTTGTTGGCGGTGCGGTTCGCCGGCGGGACCGCGGCCACCGAGTCGCTGATCGCGGTGAACATGCTGCGCGAACTCAACGCGACCGGTGGCCGGAAGGTCGGCGATGCACCGACCAGGTTCGTGCCCACCAAATCGACTGTGGTGCAGTCGATCTCGATCTCACTGAACTGAAGCAACATGGGCTGGTGGGTATCCTGCGGTCGTGAGGATGGGACGAAACACCGGTGGCTGGCTGGAAGACACGCAGGCGTCGTACGACACGGTCGCTGCTAGTTATGCAGAACTGACGCGTCACCTTCTGGATGAAACACCCGAAGAGCGCGCTGTCCTGGCGTTGTTCGCCGATCTGGTGCGTGCCCAGGGCGCGGGGCCAGTTGCGGATGTGGGATGCGGGACGGGGAGGATCACGGCTCACCTGTGTCGGCTGGGCGTGGACGTGTTCGGAATCGACTTGTCGCCCGGAATGATCGGGGTGGCTCGGCGTGATCACCCTGGCCTGCGGTTCGATCTTGGCTCTATGACGAACCTCGCTCTGTCGGACGCCTCGATGGCCGGCCTGGTCGCGTGGTACTCGCTGATCCACGTCCCCGACGATGAGATCAGTCTGGTCTTCGCGCATTTCCAGCGAGTGCTTCGGCCCGGCGGGCCGCTGTTGCTCGGGTTCCACGTCGGAGACGAGTCGCAGTTGATGACCCAGGGCTATGGCGGGCACCCAATGAACCTCTATGTCCATCGTCGCCAGCACAGCCAAATGCATGCGTGGCTCGAGGATGCCGGTCTCGTCGTCGAGGCATCCAGAACTCTCACCTCGGCCGAAAGCAAGCTCGGGGGGATCATTCTCGCGCGCCGCCCGGTTGCCGATCCCGAAAGGTGACCTCGCCGTTGTGAGCCACGGATGCGATGAGCCACTCGGCAGGAGCGGTAGAAGGGTCCTGCGATCGAAGGAACGCGCCGCATTCGGTGCGGGCCCAGTGTTGGGCAGCCCCATTGGGACCACAGGAATTTCCGTGCACAGCTGGCGGGCCTAGTCAGGTGAGATGATCTCAGCCCGTTGATCTTCGGAGCGCTCGCGCTGGCCGGTTCGGTCAGCGCAGTATGCGACAGAATAGTGCGTTCCGCGCTCTCGCCGCGCGCGGCAGTGCAGAGGGCTGCAACTGCTCTCGTGGTGCTACCCCACGAGGTTGGTGACCCACTTGCCAGTAGTGTCGCGCACTGGTCCATCAGGAGTCGGGTGCCACTACGCACCCACCTTCTCGTCGACTGCACCATGCTCACCGTGCCCGCCGTGGTGCACGAACCAGCCAAGGTAGCTGTCGATTTCGAATTTGTGGAGCCAACGTCTCGAGGACACTCCGGCTAGTTGGCGACCCTGTGGCCGTGAATGCAAGGATGCAGCATGGGGTTTGAGTCGATCGTCTCGTCGGCTGCTGTCGTAGGTACGGCATCAACGTTTATCGTTGTTCTCTATACGACGATTCGTTCCTGGATGCTGAAGTTCTCGGCGATCGAACGCGCGGCCCGCGGCTCACTACAGGCAGCCGAGGAGCTGGACTTACTGCGCGACGAACCCGGTCGTCTCCACGAGACGCAATCTCGGAACGCACAGCATGGGCGGCTGTTCGGTCAACGTCCAACCAACACATCGAAATCCGCGCCGCACCCGCCCAACTCGCAGCCTTCCGGGCTGCGCTCCGATGACAATGCGCAGCGGCGGAGTCGCCCACGGCTGCCTGCTGATCCCGCAGCCGGGTTGCCTGAAGTTCCCTCCTGGCTCCGGGAAGATCCCGACCTGCTCCATGCCCGCGCAATCGATGCCGCTCCTGGAGCGACCACGAGCCGCACCCCGAGTGTTGACGCACTGCAGGCACGTGAGTACTTCGCGCACATCGCAGATGCCAAGCGACAAAGTGCAATCTACTTTTGGACCTACCTCCTGTCCGGGGTGCTCGGTGTCTCTCTGCTCCTGACAGCCGCGGGTCTCGCGGCTTTCGGCAGCCGAGACATTGCTATCTTCACCACGATTTGCGGCGCGCTCCCCACAGCGATTTCCGGACTGTTCTACAAGCGCGCTGGAGACGTCGACAAGGCGGCCAGGGACAACCTTGCATTGCTGGACAAGGCTGTTGAGAATGCGAAACGAATGAGGTCAGCAAGAGAAGCTGCATCCAACCTCCCGCCAGGACCCGAACGAGACCGCATCTTGAGCATGATCGCTGTCAGACAACTGTTCCCCGACGCTGCCCCGACCGACCTTGCCGCTCTGCTACCACAGAGCAACCACAACGCGGAGATCGCCGACAGATCCCACCCACGAGATACCGAAACCGAGCGGTCATGAAGGCCCACGTGTCAGGCAGTCTCAAGGTCAGCATCGGCGATCGGCCGCTGCGATAGATCGTCGGTCTCGTGAACCAGCCAGCGTAGAAACACCACCACGTGCGTCGTGGGATTGGAATCAACCTGCGCGACAGCTGCTTTTGTACGGATCGCCTCGGGAGCACCCTGGAATCGGTAGTTGTTGGTCTCTGCAACCGCCCTCGCATCAACGAGATCCAGGCCGGTGTGCCAAAGGGCGGGGGCCGCCAGCCCCGAACTCGATTGTCTGGTCGGTCACGTCCGCGCGTTCGCCACGATCATGAAGGAGCGGGCGGGACCTCGAAGAATGGATGACGGCCGTCGACGCCGACGACCAGCCTGCGCTGCACTCCTTCGTCTGCGGCGGGTGTTGTCAACGGACATCGGGACATGGCTCTGGCACAAAGTTGTTGGTGGCGTTGATGTTCGGGTCAGACGTCGAGTAGCAGGCGGCGTCGGAGAAGGTCGAAGTTGGCCCTGCCGTA